>JBJMIW010000129.1:0-4859 GCA_045806665.1 Actinoallomurus sp. | reverse complement strand
CGCACCATGTTCTTGATCTTCAAATCCTCGACCCGGATCAGGTCGTAGCGGCGGGCCAGGCGGGTGGAGGTCTGCTCCACCCAATCCTTACGCCGATCGGTCTGACGCGCCTTGATCCGGCCGATCGCGGTCTTGACCCGCCCCCGGCGGTTCCACCCCGGCTCGGCGCGCGCCAACCGGCGCTGCAACCGCCGCAGGCGTTCGGCCTCGGTCTCGCGCAGGCCGGGCACGGACAGCCGCTCACCGGTGGACAGCGCGGCCGAGACGGCCACCCCACGATCGATGCCGACGACCCGTCCGGTGCCGGGGCCGTCGATCGGAGGCGGGATCACCGCGAAGCACACGTGCCAGCGGCCCGCCCGATCCCGCCTCACCCGGAACGACTTGGCGTCCTCGGGGACCGGACGGGACCAGCGGAACTTCACCCAGCCGACCTTCGGGATCCACACCTGTCCGGTCTTGCGGGACAGGCGGCGCACGTCCCAGTGGTTGCCGCGCCGCCCGACGATCCGGAACCCCTCATGCACGCCCGCCTTACGCCAGGTCGGCCGCCGATGCGTGCCGGCGAAGAAGCCCGCCATGGCTTGGGCGAAGTCACGCAACGCCTGCTGCTGCACCGTCTGAGAACCCGCCGCCAGCCAGGCGAACGCCTTCCTGGCCTCGGTCAACTGGCGGGACTGCTCGACATAGCCCGGCGCGGACGCCCGGCCCGACCGCCAATGCCCATGCTGCTCGACCGCGAGATTCCACACATACCGGGCATGTGCGCAGTGCTCCAGCAGCCCCTGCTCTTGGGCGGGCGTGGGCGCAAGCCGGAACCGCATGCCCGCACGCTAACCACCACCACCGACATCCCGAGGAGGGAGCGGCGTTCCCTCCCCGGCCTGAAGGCCGGGGTCTCCACGCTTCGCCGCCGCAGTCGAGGCGTCCAGGGCGGCGGGCGATCCGTACGGTACCGTCCAGGCGCTACGGCGCCAGGCCCTGTGCGTGATGTGGAGCGGCAGCGCCGAGGACGGCCTGGCGGTGATGGCGTCCGCGCGCGCCGCGCTGGCGAACCTGCCCGGCGACGAGCCGGCCGCCCTGACCTGGGAGACCGCCCTCGTCGACTTCGACGAGGCCCGGATCCTCGGCGCCCTCGACAGGTTCGACGAGGCCGTCGCCGCCGTCGAGCGCGCGGCCGCGGCGTTCACCGCCCTCGACGAGAAGGACCCCGCCAAGGCGGCGGAGAACCTGCGCGCCGACCTGATCGCCGCCCGCTCCGGCACCAGCGGCTGACGACCGCCGAGGCAGCGCGCTGCTACCCGGGTGACGACGGTTGTCGAGGGAGGGTGACCACCGCCGGGCGTCGAGGGAGGGTGACCACCGCCGGGCGTCGAGGAAGTGCGCTGCCATCCGGGTGACCGCCGCCGGTCCCCGAGGACCACGCTGCGACACGATGCCGGTCGTCGAGGGGCGCGCTGCTAGCGTCGCGCCTCGTGGTGGAGAACGTGTACGTGGGCAAGGCCGCCGTCGACGCGGCCGGTGACCGGGGCTGGCTCCTCGGCCATTTCAAACCGGTCGGCGACATCCGGCACAGCGTCGACGTCGAGATCAAGTGGGGCGTTCACCCGCGCGGTGACCGGCGCGCGCGGTGGGCGACCGAGGAGAAGCGCACCGCCCTGCTCGTTCTGATCAGCGGCCGGTTCCACGTCCGGCTGCCCGATCGCGACGTCATGCTGACCGAGCAGGGCGACTACGTGGTCTGGGGCCACGGCGTCGACCACTCCTGGTACGCCGAGGAGGAGTCGGTGGTGATGACGGTCCGCTGGCCGTCGATCGCGGGGTACGCGATCCCCGACGAGTGAGGTCGTCCGGCTCACCGGCCGACGGAGACCGGAAGGTGCGCCGGGCCGCGGAGATTCATCCGGCCGTTCCAGATCACGTCACCGTCGAGGGCCAGGTCGGGGATGTGAGCCGCCAGGCGCTCGAACGCCACGCACGCCTCCAGCCGGGCCAGGGACGCACCGAGGCAGTGGTGCGGACCCGCGCCGAACGACACGTGCTGGTGCGCGTTCGGCCGGTCGAGGCGCAGCTCGCCGGCGCCCGGGCCCCAGAATTGTTCGTCTCGGTTGGCGGCGGCGAGACTCGCCATGACGAACGCGCCCGCCGGGATCTCGACGTCCCGTACGGTAATCGGTTCGAGCGTGATCCGCCTGGTCGCCTGGACCGGGCTGTCGTACCGCAGCAGCTCCTCGACGGCGTTCGGCACCAGGCCGGGGTCCCGCCGCAGGTCCGCGAGCTGGCAGGGGTGGCGCAGGAGCGCGAGCGTTCCGCCCGCGATGAGGTTGACGGTGGTCTCGTGGCCGGCGATGTACAGCAGCAGCGTCTGGGAGATCAGCTCGTCGTCGTTCAGCACCTCACCCTCGTCCTCCGCGTGGATGAGGGCGGTGAGCAGGTCGTCGGCGGGATTGGCGCGCTTCCACGCGATCATCTCGGCGGCGATGCCGGACAGCTCCTCGGTCGCGGACACGACCGCACCGGCGAGCTCTGGGTCGATCACCGGTTCCAGGGAGCGCACCACCACGCCGGTGAGTTCGCGGATCCGCGCATGATCGGAGGGCGGCGTGCCGAGCATCTCCGCGATCACGGCGAACGGCAAGGGGAACGCCAGCGACTCGACCAGGTCCGCCCGCCCCGCCCGTACGACCTCGTCCAGCATCCCGTCGACCAGATCGGCGACGCGCGGCCGCAGCTCGCGTACGGCGCGAGGCGTGAACGCCTTCGTCACCAGCCTGCGCAACCGGGTGTGGTCCGGCGGATCCCGGTCGAGCATGGACAGCCCGCTCGCGCGCGGCGACCGCGTACCGTAGATCGCCTCGCGCAGCTCCCGCAGTGGGCCGTCGGCGACGTTCTCGTCCTCGACCGACAGCCCGGCCCGCAGCAGCCACGAGACGTCGTCGTACCGGGTGAGCAGCCAGAACCCCAGCGGATGCTCGTACACCGGCGCCGCCTTCCGCACCGCGGCGTACTGCGGGTACGGGTCGTCGGTGAACCCCGGCGCGAACGGGTCGAAGATCGGCGCTTCCGTCATGTGCGGTCCTCGTCCTGCGAAGGTCTTGGGACGTGACGGCGATCAGTCCGAGAGAACCGATCATCGAACTTCACGCTACGGCCGTAGCACCGATCGGAAAAGACGCCCCATACGGACGATAGCCGGGCTTTGTGGACCACCAGCGCATACCTGGCGGCAGACCCTCGTGAGGGGACCCGTGCACTGATCTCCTCACGAGGGCATCTCGTCGTGTGTCAGCCGGTGACGGGCAGGTCGCCGGTGACAGGGGTGGGCTTGGGCGCCTGGCCGGGCGGCGGAGTGACGGGGCTGCCGGGCGCAGTCTGGGTGGGCGTCGGCTTGGGACTGCCCGGCGGCTGGGTGGGCGTGCCGGTACCGCTGCCGTTGCAGGTGGCCGAGGAGACGCTGAGCGTCTGGGTGCGTCCTGCGCCGAGGGGGAGGGTCGCCTCGATCGCGGTGACGGTCAGGCTGCCGTCGGCATTGCGGGTCTGCTTGTTGAGGGTGACGGAGGCGGTGCCGAGCCCTTGGACGGGGATGGTGATGGCGCTGTTGGGCGCGGCGTCGACGGCCAGGCGGTGTCCGGCCAGACTGGCCTTGACCAGGTGGCTGGTGGCCGTGCCGTTGTCGCACTTGGCGGTGACCAGGTGGGCGGTGAGGGCGGCCTTGGCCACCCGCAGGTCGGTGACGCTCGCGCGGGCGTAGGCGGGTTTGGCGGTGACGTGCAGGACCTTGACGTCGATGAGCGGGTTGGCCGGCAGTTCGAACAGGCTCTTGTCGGCGGTGGCGGTGACGGCCGGGGTCTGGGGGATGGCGACCAGGCCCTCGGCGGCCAGGCCGTAGGCCGAACCGGTCCCGGTCGTGGCCGAGGCCGAACCGGCCAAGGCGAGGGGCATGGCGAGCGCACCGGCGATGGCCGCAGAGATGGAAAGACGCATCAAGCGCACAGGTGTCCACTCTTTCGGGAAGGTTCCGCGAGTGAAGCGCGGAATCGGATAGGACGCGGCCGCTGCGCGACAGACGCGGTCGTCGGCGGGCGGCCGAGGAGAAGGAAGACACCGCCGGAAGCGGCCGGGGCCGTACACCGGGTGGACGGTCGGACGGCGAGGGCGCGGCTCGGTCGGGATCCGACCGGACCTGCGGCGGCTCCGGGTGGGGCGGGACGAGAGCGTTCGGGCATCAGGACTCCGTCTCTCCAGGGACAGATGCCTTCCGCCCACCAATACGCGTGATCCCCGTCTTGGGTTGCACGCTCCACACGAAATTCTGTAATTCGTTGCGAAACGGGACCGGGACCGGCGCGTTCGGCCGTCTCTCGGAAAGGCCCCGACCTCAGGCGGACCGCTCTTGGACGACCTGGTCCAGGAAGGCGTCCATGTTGGCGCGCATCCGGTCGACCTGCTCCTCAAGGGTCAGCGACTCGGTGAAGCGCGTCGCCAACTCCGACTTCTTCTTGCCTCGTACGTAGAGCGGACAGGCCAGGTCACCGCAGATGTACGTGCCGACGGTGTTGCCGTCCCGCCCGGCGGCACCCGCCCGGCGCCCGGCGAACAGGGAGACCCCCGAGCCGGCATGCGACGTCAGGCAGATTGAACAGACCGTCGTCTTGATCAGGCTCCTGCGAACCTCGGACGCCACCCGCAGGGAGACCCCGATCAGCCCGTCACCTCGTTCGGCGACCACGTAGCCGCGCTCCGGTGCTCCCGGATCCCGCCAGCCCAGGAAGTCCAGGTCGTCCCAGGGGCGTTCGCCGAGGTCGCGGGGTATCGCCAGGCGTTTCGCCTCTCCCTTCGAGCAGTTGATAAAGGAGTTG
>JBJMIW010000128.1:0-5123 GCA_045806665.1 Actinoallomurus sp. | reverse complement strand
GAGCAGTCCCTGAGCTTGATGCGGCTGCTCAGCGACGCCTGCGCCTTGATGACCCGTCAGTGGGAGAAGACGCAGGGCTGGCAGAGCATGCTGGTGCCGGAGATCGCCCGTCGGCTCGGTTGCGGCTCGGAACCCGCTGACGATCTGCGTGCCCGGGCGCTCGTAGCGTCAGCGATCGCATGCCTGGACGCCGCCACCGACGCCTGGACGGCCGGCGATGGGACGACTCCGCTGTCCGTGCTCCTGGACCAGGCGATGGGTGCGCTGAGCGAACTGAGCGGATAGAACTACCCGCCTCCCGCCGCCATCCCCTAGGGCTTCCGTGGGGGCTTCAGTCGGGCAGATCGTCGTCGGTGTCGGGGTCGCGCAGCCGGCGGATGCCGCCTTCACCCAGGTCGGGGAGCGCGAAGTTGTACTTGCCGATCACGTTGATGTGCTCGCGGACGAACGGTGAGAGCCGGGCGACGTCGTCGTCGAGGACCGGGTAGCCGGCGGCGCGCAGGGCTTCCAGGGCGGCGTTGATGTAGCGGGTGTTCCACAGCACCACGCAGTTGAGGATCAGCCCGAGCGCGCCGATCTGGTCTCCCATGCCCTTGTGGTAGCGCTGGTACAGCTCGCCCTTCTTGCCGTGGAACATCTTGGCGGCCAGGGCGTGGCGGCCTTCCTGCAGGTTGCGGATGGCCTTGATGTCGCGCCGGTAGGGCTCCTCGGTCATGTCCGTTCGTCGTAGCTATACGAGAACAGGGCCCAGACCACGTCCTGCGCGTCGACGTCGTCACCTTCCGAGTAGCACGGCCTGCGCCCCGCCGCGTGGGAGAGACGATTGCAGAACTCGACGGCCTCCCTCCAGGAGACGTCGGTCACCGGCATGCCCGGCGCCGTCCCCTGCCCCACGATGCCCGTGCCGACCACCGCTTCAAGATCCATAACGCGTCGATCCTGGCACGCGTCAGGGTGTGGGCGGGCTCTTTGCGGTGCCGCGGGTAGTGACAGGGTGGCCAACGTCAGAGATGGAGATGATGGTGCCTACAAGGAGGCCACCGTGACCGCACGACCGCCCGTCCCGCCGTTCACCCCGGAGACCGCGTTGGAGAAGGTCCAGGCAGCGGAGGACGCCTGGAACACCCGCGACCCCGAGCGCGTGGCGCTCGCCTACACCGAGGACTCGATCTGGCGGAACCGTGACCAGTTCATCACGGGCCGGACCGAGATCATCGAGTTCCTCCGCCGGAAGTGGGACCGGGAACTGAACTACGCACTCCGCAAGGAGCTGTGGGGGTTCCGCGGCAACCGGATGGCGGTCCGCTTCCAGTACGAATGCCGCGACCCGACCGGTCAATGGTGGCGCAGCTACGGCAACGAGTTGTGGGAGTTCACCCCTGAGGGCCTGATGAGCCGTCGCGAGGCCAGCATCAACGATGTACGCATCGAGGAATCCGACCGGCGCATCTTCGGGCCCCGTTCCGCGGATGAGCGCGGCGCCCCACTTCCCGTCCGCTGACAGGCACTCCTACGCGCGCCGCGGCAGAACAAGCACTGGGCCGACCTGAGCCGCGCCGAGCCCGGCACCACCGTCTCGCAGAAAGCCGAAGCATGATGAACACACCGCCGGTGACCCTCGAAGACGTCCGTTCCGCCGCCGCGCGGATCAAGGGTGTCGCGCACCGTACCCCGGTGCTGCGTTCCCGCACGCTCGACGCGCTCGTCGGCGCGGAGGTCTTCCTCAAGTGCGAGAACCTCCAGCGGATCGGCGCGTTCAAGTTGCGCGGTGCCTACAACGCGGCCTCCCGCCTCGCGCCGGAGCAGGTCGCCAAGGGCATCGCCGCCTACTCCTCGGGCAACCACGCCCAGGCCGTCGCACTCGCCGCGCGCGAACTGGGCACGACCGCGGTGATCCTCATGCCCGAGGACACCCCGCGATCGAAGATGGACGCCACCGCCGGCTACGGCGCGGAGATCGTCACGTACGACCGCTACACCGGCGACCGGGTCGCCATCGGCGAGGCACTGGCCGCCGACCGCGGCCTGGCGCTGATCCCGCCGTACGAGCATCCGCACGTCATCGCGGGGCAGGGGACCGCCGCACTCGAACTGATCGAGGAGGTCGGTGACCTCGACGCCCTGGTGGTGCCGGTCGGCGGCGGGGGTCTCATCGCCGGCAGCGCCACCGCCGCCAAGGGCCTGCAGGCGGGCATCCGCGTGATCGGAGTGGAACCGGAGGCGGGCGACGACACCAAGCGATCCCTGGAGGCGGGCCGGCGCGTTTCCATACCCGTGCCCCGCACCATCGCCGACGGTCAGGCCGCCGACATCCCCGGCGAGCTGACCTTCTCCATCAACCGCCGGCTGGTCGACGAGATCGCCCTGGTCACCGACGACCAGATCCGCGATGCCATGCGGCTGGCCTTCGAACGCCTGAAGATCGTCATCGAGCCGAGCGGCGCCACCCCGCTGGCCGCCCTCCTGGCCGGCCGCATCGACCCGGTCCCGCCGCGCATCGGTGTGATCGTCTCCGGCGGCAACATCGGCGCCCGGCGCTTCGCCGAGCTCTGCGGGGACTGACCGTCCCGGCCGCCGTGCTCGACAGGTCCGGGGTGCGGCGGCCAGGAGGGTGAGCGCGGCCTGGCGGGCGTGCTCACCCGCAGCGGCCGCGTCGTGGTGCGCGGCGACGACGGTCGCCCCTTCGACCAGCATGAGCAACTGCCGTCCCAGGGTCTGCGGGTCGGCGGCTCCGGCGCGGCAGGCGATCCCGGTGAGGAGTTCGAGGTAGCGGCCCAGATGGCGGGCCGTGATGGCGCGTACGGCCTCGACGTGGTGCTGGGTGGCCGCGTTCAGCATCACGCAGCCGCGGAAGACCGGATCGTCGTACCACTGCTGCAGAGCCTCGAACACCGCGGCGAGGGTCGGCCGGGTTTGACCCGGCGGCCGTGGCCGCCTCGGCCAGCCATCGGGTCACCCGCTCACTGCGCGCCTCCAGCATCGCCTGCACCAACCCGTCCTTGGTGCCGAAGTGCCGGTACAGCGTCTCCTTGGACACCCCGATACCGGCGCACAACTCGGCGACGCCGATGCCGTCGAGGCCGCGCTCGTACAGCACCGGTGTGGCAAGCGGCGCGGCTCGCCCTCGGCACCGCCTCGGCGCTCGGGCTCGCGCGCTTCGCCTACGGACTGCTCCTGCCGGCCATGCGCGACGACCTGCACTGGACCTTGGATGGCCGGCGGAGGCTTGCCGATCGATGCCACGCCAGTCTTCTCTGGACGTGATAGTCCAAAATCTCAGAATGAGACGCCCTGCTCGGGGAATCATGGGCTTACCTGGATCCATGGAATCTAGGACCTCACCTCCCGCAGCGCTGGCCGCTGGGCATCTGTCCTCTCTCGTGACGAGTAGCCCGGTGCCTCCTCGCACCACGGGCACACCCATTCGCTGCATTATCGTCGATGATGATCGTCGCTTTCGGCGCGTGGTCAACGATGTGCTCAATTATGAGGGAATCGTCGTCGCCGGCCTTGCCTCGACGAGCGCTGAGGCCCTCAGCCTTGCCGGCCGGCATCTGCCCGACGTCGTCCTCGTGGACGTCGCCTTGGGGGCGGAGAGCGGTTTCGACCTCGCGCGGCGACTGATCGGGGCGGCACTCGGCTGCCAGCCGACCGTGGTCTTGATGTCCGCTTACGCTGAAGACGACATCAGGCCCATGCTCGAGGCCAGCCCTGCCGCAGCGTTCATCCCGAAGTCCGCCATATCCGGATCTGCGATCCGTGCGGCTCATCGCCGGCATCGGGAACGGGCGGCCTTCCACGGGGAGATCGAACGGCCATGCCGCTCGGCCCGGCCGGCCACACCGAAACCGAAGGGATCGGGTGCGTTCTCCGTCGAGTAGAAGGAATGAGTCGCGACCGGATACGGGGCCATGCCGCAGATCGGAAGGGAGGAGCAGGTAGATGGTCGACATCAGCAGGGCCGACAGCGTGGCTTGGGCTCGGGAGCGCTTCCTGCAAGCGGGGGACGTGCCACCCGGCCGGCTACGGCCCGAGATAGCGGAGTCATGGCGCCGTTCCCGGCTGTATGCCGTCGACAGCGCTGGTCTGGATCTGCCCTACACCGATGACCTTGACACCGACGGCCCGCTCATACGGGCGGCGCAGCCGGTTCTGGACCGGCTGGCCGAAATGCTCTCGGAACTCGCGGTGAGCATTGTCGTCACCGATGCCGGCGGCCGGGTGCTGCACCGGCGGGTCGTCGACCGGACGTTGGCCGGGAGCCTCGATGAGGTCAGACTCGCCCCGGGCTTCAACTACGCCGAGGAGCACGTCGGAACAAACGGCATCGGAATCGCCCTTACGACCCGTCGGGTCTCCGTGGTGTCCGGCAGCGAACACTTCAACGAGCGGCTACACGCGTTGACCTGCGGCGCCGCGCCCATCTGGAACCAGCTGACCGGACGGCTGATCGGGCTGGTGGACATCACAGGCTGGCACAAAGACGCCATGCCGTTGATGCCCGCCCTGACGCACAACACCGCGAGAGCCATCGAGCAGCGGCTGGTGGAACTGGGATCAGAACGTGAACGGGCCATTCTGTCCGAGTTCCTTTCCATCGGCAGGAAGACCGGCCGGGCGGCCGTCACCGTCGGCGAAAGCCTGATCCTGACCAACCGGCTGGCCGCCGATCTGCTCGCGCCGGCCGACCACCCGATCGTGCATGACCGGGCCGCAGATCTGCTCGAATCCGGCAAACTTTCGGGCCAGGTCATGCTCTCCGGCGGCCAGGCGGCCACCCTGCGGTGCCACCCCGTCGGAACGGACACCGCAACGGCCGTGGTCGAGATCGATCTCATGGTGCCCCGGCCCGGGCCCCGGCCGATGATCACTCCCGCCCAGATGGGCCTCGCGGGTAACTCCGCCGTGTTCACCAAGGTGTGCTGCGACCTGATGGCACGGTGTCAGGCCGGTGTCTGGACGCTGGTGGAGGGCGAGCCCGGCGTAGGCAAGTTGACGCTCACCGAAGCCGTGCATCGCGCCTGCCATCGCGAGGGACCGCTGGTCCTGATCGAGCCCGCCGACAGGGCCGAAGACGTCACGGCCCGCCTGGACCAGGTCTCCTCCGGCGGCTCCGCGCGGCG
>JBJMIW010000127.1:0-8942 GCA_045806665.1 Actinoallomurus sp. | reverse complement strand
TCATGGGCAAGGTCGGCCGCCTCGGCCGCGTGCTCGGTCCCCGTGGTCTCATGCCGAACCCCAAGACCGGCACCGTGACCCCCGACGTCGCCAAGGCTGTCACCGAGATCAAGGGCGGCAAGATCGAGTTCCGCGTGGACCGGCACGGGAACCTTCTCTTCATCGCCGGCAAGACGTCCTTCACCGAGAAGCAGCTGGTGGAGAACTACGCGGCCGCGCTGGAGGAGTTCCTGCGGCTCAAGCCGTCGGCGGCCAAGGGGCGCTACATCAAGAAGGCCGCCGGGGTCGACAAGGGCAGCGGCGAGCCGCACAAGAACAAGGTCGGCAGCATCACCCGCGACCAGCTCCGGGAGATCGCCGCCACCACGAGGCCGGACCTCAACGCCAACTCGCCCGAGCAGGCCCAGAAGATCGTCGCCGGCACCGCCCGTTCCATGGGCATCACGGTCGCCGACTGACGTCGGATACCGGTCTTCGCCGGGCGGTCCGAGGGGTCACCCCCTCGGACACGGCGTATCCAGAACCGGTGGGAGGGCCGCGCGCAGGCCCGCACCACGAGCTCCAGATCAGGAGATATGAATGAAGCGCAGCAAGGCGTACCGTAACGCCGACACCAAGATCGACAAGTCGGCACTGTACAGCCCGAGCGAGGCCGTGAAGCTGGCCAAGGAGACCTCGTCGGCCAAGTTCGACGCCACCGTCGAGGTCGCGTTCCGGCTCGGGGTGGACCCTCGTAAGGCCGACCAGATGGTCCGCGGCACGGTCAACCTGCCGCACGGCACCGGTAAGACCGCCCGGGTGCTGGTCATCACCGGTGGCGCCAAGGCCGACGAGGCGCGCGAGGCCGGTGCCGACTACGTCGGCGCCGACGACATGATCGAGCGCATCCAGGGCGGCTGGCTCGACTTCGACGCCGTCGTGGCGACGCCGGACATGATGGGCAAGGTCGGCCGGCTCGGCCGCGTGCTCGGCCCCCGTGGTCTCATGCCGAACCCGAAGACCGGCACCGTCACCACCGACGTGGCCAAGGCCGTCACCGAGATCAAGGGCGGCAAGATCGAGTTCCGCGTGGACCGGCACGGGAACCTTCACTTCATCGCCGGCAAGACGTCCTTCACCGAGAAGCAGCTGGTGGAGAACTACGCGGCCGCGCTGGAGGAGATCCTGCGGCTCAAGCCGTCGGCGGCCAAGGGGCGCTACATCAAGAAGGCGACCCTGAGCACGACGATGGGCCCGGGCATCCCGGTCGACCCGAACGCCACGCGCAACCTCACCGCAGAGCTGGAAGAGTCCGCGGCGAGCTGACGCATCAGCGAACAACGAAGGGGCGTCCCCGTTTCGGGGGCGCCCCTTCGCATACTCATCCCCGCGTACGACTTCGGTCGCATTGCGGGGAAACCGATCTGGTCCCCCGGGGGGATGTTTACAAGATCTCGGTCGGCAACACTCAATAGTGCAAGAACCAGGCGTTCGCGCTCTGATCGAGCCGGGGGCCGTACGCGATACGCAGGAGGGTTCACACATGGTTCGTCGATATGCCGTGGGCACGGCCGCTGGTGCCGCCCTGATGGTCTCTCTCGCCGGGTGCGGGGGTGCCGGGGCAGGCAACGCCGGCGCCGTGAACGTCTCCGCCGCCCAGGCGATCACCCTGGCGGCCCAGAAGACCAGCACCATCAAGTCCTACAAGGTCGACATCGCCGAGAGCGGCAGCGGGCAGGCCGCTTCCCAGGCGCACGGCGTGGTCCAGGTCCGGCTCAGCCCCGACCTCGCCGCAGTGGGCACCCTCGACCAGGCCGGCTTCGGCGGCCACTCGGTGCAGGCCGGTCTGCGGGCGATCCTGCTCGGCGACAACGTCTACGCGAAGGTCCCCTCGCAGCTGAGCCAGTTCGCCGGCGGCAAGCCGTGGGTGAAGTTCTCGGTCTCGAAGGCCGCGCAGCAGGCCGGGGTGAACCTGAACGACATCCTCAAGCAGGCCGACCCCGCGCAGCAGACCAAGGTCTTCACCAGCTCCAAGGACGTCCACAAGGTCGGCACGCAGACGATCGACGGCGTGAAGACCACTCACTACGCCGGGTCGATCACCGCTAAGGACGCCGCCGCGCAGCTCACAGGCAAGGCCAAGCAGTCGTTCCAGGACCTGTACCAGAAGGGCGGCGCGAAGAAGGTCACGTTCGACCTGTGGGTCGGCGCGGACAACCTGCCGCGCAAGCTCACGGCGAAGGGCGGCGACTCCACCGGCGCGGCCACCGCCACCATGGTCTACAGCGACTTCAACAAGTCCTTCAGCGTGTCCGCGCCGCCGGCGAACCAGGTGGCCGACGGCACCCAGCTCATGCAGAACCACGGCAACGGGGCCCACATCCCCGGCTGACCTGGACGGTTCCCCTTCGTGAGCGCGCCCTGCGGCTTCAAGCCGCAGGGCGCCTCTCTGTTCGCCCGGGCGGACGGACCAGGGCGGACTTCTCTGTCCGCCCGCGTCGGCGGCCGATCGGCTCGGCGAACCCCTGCTATGCCCGCGGCAGCGGATCAAAGGCTCGGTGAACCGCCGACCACGCGGGGGGTCTGCCCTGACGAATGCAGACATATCGGGGTGTCCATCACGCGTTCACCGAGCCTTCGGTGCGCAGCACGGACGGTGATTTGGCCGTGTGCACGACATCGCGTACGCTGTTCAACGCCGAAGACCGCCGGTCGTCACCCACGGGGTGACTGAAGGTCCCGCACAGCGGGCGGCCCGCGTAGGTGAGATCGAGTGCTGAGACATGACCGGGTGCTGGTCATGTCCTCCGCCCCGTGCGCCTGCGCCGGGGCGTTCGTGTTTTTCTGGGCCTTCTCCACCGGCGTCACATCTGGAAGGAGGCCCATGGCGAGGGCGGACAAGGCGGCGGCGGTCGCCGAGCTCAAGGACGCGTTCGAGAGCTCGAGCGGTGCCGTACTGACCGAGTACCGCGGGCTCACCGTCGCACAGCTCAGCGAGCTGCGCCGATCGCTCGGTGAGAATGCACGTTTCGCCGTGGTGAAGAACACGCTGACCAAGATTGCCGCGCGCGAGGCCGGGGTCACCGAGGAGCTCGAGCAGCTGCTCCAGGGCCCGTCGGCGATCGCGTTCGTCAAGGGCGATGTGGTCGAGGCCGCCAAGGGCCTGCGTGACTTCGCCAAGGCCAACCCGAACTTGGTGATCAAGGGCGGCGTCGTCGACGGTAAGCCGATGACGTCCGAGGACATCACCACGCTAGCCTCCCTCGAGTCCCGCGAGGTCCTCCTCGCGAAGCTCGCGGGCGCGATGAAGGCGTCGATGGGCAATGCCGCCGCCGTCTTCAACGCCCTGCCGGTCAAGGCCGCTCAGCTGGCCGAGGCCCTGCGGGTCAAGCGCGAAGAGGAAGGCGGGGCCACCGAGGCCGTCGCCGAGGCGCCGGCCGAGACGCCGGACGAGGGTTGATCCCGCGGTCGTAACAGACCTGAAGTACCCCACCCGCTCGAGCGACGCGGGTTTTCAACAGGAGGAAGCAACACCATGGCGAAGCTCAGCACCGACGAGCTGCTCGGCGCTTTCAAGGAGATGACCCTTCTCGAGCTCTCCGAGTTCGTGAAGCAGTTCGAGGACACCTTCGACGTCAAGGCCGCTGCGCCCGTCGCGGTCGCCGCCCCCGGCGCCGGCGCCCCGGGTGCCGCAGCCGAGGCTCCCGAGGAGAAGGACGAGTTCGACGTCATCCTCGAGGGTGCCGGCGACAAGAAGATCCAGGTCATCAAGGAGGTCCGCTCCCTCACGAGCCTCGGCCTGAAGGAGGCCAAGGACCTCGTCGACGGCGCGCCGAAGCCGCTGCTGGAGAAGGTCAACAAGGAGACGGCCGAGAAGGCCAAGGAGGCCCTGGAGAAGGCCGGCGCGACGGTCACCGTCAAGTAAGGCGTCTTCTCCACGCGCTTTCTCAGCGCTCTAGGAGGGCGGTCACCCATCCGGGTGGCCGCCCTTCCGTGCGCGTGTCCGGCCCGACCTGCCGGGGACCCCCTTCCCAAGGCAACTGTTGGACCGCTAGTCTCATAAGTCGGATTCGAGTAACGATCTGCTTACAAGGCAACCTCCGCGCCGATGACGACGGTTTTACCCCTTCCAATCGAGCGAGGGATGACTACGGTAGGTGGACGCGGCACACACGATGGCCCCCGGCCACTGATCAGTGGCTCTGCGTGATCCGGCAGCGTAACCCCTCGGTAACTCGCTCGTTGTACCGGACACCCCTGGGCTGGCTGGACGAAAGGTGACGAGTGGGCGTCGAAATCAGAGTCGAAGGGCTGACCAAGTCCTTCGGGCGTCAGGTCATCTGGGAGGACGT
Organism: Actinoallomurus sp.; assembly: GCA_045806665.1. Classification (GTDB taxonomy): domain Bacteria; phylum Actinomycetota; class Actinomycetes; order Streptosporangiales; family Streptosporangiaceae; genus Actinoallomurus. The sequence continues at coordinate 4,611 of JBJMIW010000127.1, read as the reverse complement.
CACGCTGACCTTGCCCGCCGGTGAGATCTCCGTACTCCTGGGCCCTTCCGGCACCGGCAAGTCGGTGTTCCTGAAGACGATGGTCGGCCTGCTCAAGCCCGACTGCGGGCACTGCTGGATCGGCGACAAGGACATGCCGAACCTCCGCGAGCACGACATGTACGAGGTGCGGAAGCTGTTCGGCGTCCTGTTCCAGGACGGTGCGCTGTTCGGTTCGATGAACCTCTTCGACAACGTGGCCTTCCCGTTGCGCGAGCACACGCGAAAGTCGGAGTCCGAGGTCCGGCGCATCGTCATGGAGAAGATGGAGATGGTCGGCCTGGTCGGGGCCGAGAACAAGCTCCCCGGCGAGATCTCCGGCGGCATGAAGAAGCGGGCCGGCCTGGCCCGCGCCCTGGTCCTCGACCCGGAGATCATCCTCTGCGACGAGCCGGACTCCGGCCTCGACCCGGTCCGCACGGCGTACCTCAACCAGCTGATCGTCGACCTCAACGCCGAGATCGAGGCGACGTTCCTCATCGTCACGCACGACATCAACACCGCCCGTACCGTCCCGGACAACATCGGCCTGCTGTTCCTCCGCCAGCTGGCGATGTTCGGCCCGCGCGAGATGCTGCTGTCCAGCGAGGAGCCGGTCGTCCGGCAGTTCCTCAACGCGCGCCGGGTCGGCCCGATCGGCATGTCGGAGGAGAAGGACGTCTCCGAGCTGGAGGCCGAGGCCCGGCTGGGCCATGACCCGGGCGAGCTGCCGCCGATCCCGCCACAGCTCATGACGAGCGACGGGCGCATCCGCCGCAACCAGCGACCACCGGGCGAGTGGCTGCGGGCCCACGGCGTCACCGCGCCGCCCGGCTCCTTCATCGACGAGACGGGCCGCGACTGGCTCCAGGAGTGGCCGCGGCACGTCGCCGCCATGTCGACCGGTGCCGGGCAGCCCCACGAAGGGGCGCGCTGATGGCGCGCGCCGGCAAGGTGGCCGACGGTGTGGCGAATGTCACCATACGCGAGCCCGGCCGCTTCTTCGCCCTGTCGCTCGACACCTTCCGGGCGATGTTCAAGTGGCCGTTCCAGTGGCAGGAGTTCCTGCAGCAGGCGTGGTTCATCGTCAGCGTCACCGTCGCGCCCACCATCCTCGTCGCCATCCCGTTCGGCGCGATCCTGTCGCTGCAGGTCGGCAACCTGATCCGGCAGCTCGGCGCGCAGTCCCAGACCGGCTCCACGGCGGTCCTCGCCATCGTCCGCGAGGCCAGCCCGATCGTGACGGCGCTGCTGATCGCCGCGGCCGCGGGCTCGGCCATCTGCGCGGACCTGGGCGCCCGGAAGATCCGTGAGGAGATCGACGCGATGGAGGTGCTGGGGATCAACCCGCTGCACCGCCTCGTGGTGCCGAGGGTGCTGGCCTGCGCCTTCGTCGGGCTCTTCCTCAACGGCATCGTCTCGGTCGTCGGCATCACCGGCGGCTACGTCTTCAACGTCATGCTGCAGGGCGGCACGCCCGGTTCGTACATCTCGTCCTTCAACGGCCTGGCCCAGTTGCCCGACCTCTACCAGGCCGAGGTGAAGGCGGTCGTGTTCGGCGTGACCGCCGCGCTCGTCGCCTCGTACAAGGGCCTCACCGCCTCCGGCGGCCCGAAGGGCGTCGGCGACGCGGTCAACCAGACCGTCGTCATCGCGGCCATGGCCCTGTTCGTGGAGAACTTCGTGCTCAGCGCGCTGTACTTCCAGATCGTCCCGCAGAAGGGCATGTGATGGCGGCCGGCACGTGGGGCGGGTTCCGTACCGCCAAACGCGTCATCGACGCTCCGATGGAACGCCTGGAGGGCTTCGGCCACCAGATGGCGTTCTACGTACGGGCGTTCGCGTGGGTCTGGCGGGTGATCCTCCGCTACAAGAAGGAGGTCATCCGGCTGCTCGCCGAGGTCAGCCTGGGCACCGGCGGCCTGGCCGTCATGGGCGGCAGCGTGGCCATCGTCGGCTTCATGACCTTCTTCACCGGCACCGAGGTCGGCCTGCAGGGCTACAACGCCCTCAACCAGCTCGGCAGCGCCGCCTTCAGCGGCTTCGTCTCGGCGTACTTCAACACGCGCGAGCTGGCGCCTACCGTGTCGGCGCTGGCGCTGTCGGCCACGGTCGGCTGCGGCTTCACCGCCCAGCTCGGCGCCATGCGGATCAGCGACGAGATCGACGCGCTCGAGGTCATGGGCGTGCCGTCGCTGCCGTTCCTGGTGACCACACGCCTGGTGGCCGGCATGCTCGCGGTCATCCCGCTGTACGTCATCGGCCTGCTGGCGTCGTTCGTTGCCACCCGGCTGATCGTCACCGTGTCGTTCGGGCAGTCCAGCGGCACGTACGACCACTACTTCTACCTGTTCCTCCCACCCCAGGACGTGCTGTGGTCGTTCGGGAAGGTCCTGGTCTTCGCGATCCTCGTCATGCTGATCCACTGCTACTACGGCTACAACGCCAGCGGCGGACCGGCCGGCGTGGGCCTGGCGGTCGGCCGCGCCGTCCGTACGAGCCTCGTGGTCGTCAACATCGTGGACCTGCTCATGGGGATGGCGATCTGGGGCGCGACCACGACCGTACGGATCGCAGGCTGAGACGAGAGGTGTGAGTGCGCGATGTCGATTGCTGAGCCGGGGGAGGACTCATGAGTTTGGCCCCGCCCTTCGGCTCGTGGTCCGAGCGGCTGCGCTACCGCCTGTACGGGCTGGCGTTCGTGCTGGTGGTCACCCTGCTCGTCGTGCTGATGGTGGCGCAGTACAACAAGGCGTTCACGCCCGTCTATCACGTCACCGTCGACAGCGACCGCGCCGGGCTGCAGCTCGTCCCGCACTCCGATGTGAAGGTCCGCGGCCTGGTCGTCGGGGAGGTCAGGAAGATCCGCCAGACGCCGAACGGCGCGGCGATCGACCTGGCGCTCGACCCGAGCAAGGCCCGGCTGATCCCGGAGGACTCCTCGGCCCGGATGCTGCCCAAGACGGTCTTCGGCGAGAAGTTCGTCGACATCGTCCCCCCGGCGGGGACCCTCGGCGGCAATCACCTGAAGAACGGCGACGTGATCCCGCAGGACCGGTCCACCACCGCGGTGGAGGTCAACCAGGTCCTCGACGACGTGATGCCGATTCTCAACGCGGTGGAGCCGGCGAAGCTCAACGCCACCCTCAACGCCCTGGCCACCGCGCTGCAGGGCCGGGGTGACCAGATCGGGCAGATGCTGGTCGGCGCCGACGACTACCTCAAGCGGCTCAACCCGCACCTGCCCACCGTCGTGCACGACCTGCGGCAGCTCGCCATCGTCAGCGACAACCTGAACGGCGCCGCGCCCGACCTCATCTCGATCATGCAGAACCTCCAGACGACGAACCGCACGATCGTCGACAAGGAGCCCCAGCTCGTGGCCGCCCTGAGCAAGGGCATCGCCCTGACCGGCCAGGCCACGCAGTTCACCGCCGACAACGAGCCGCGGCTGGTCGGAGCGATGATCGCGAACCGGCAGTCGCTGGCCCTGCTGGCCAAGTACTCGCCGAGCGTGCCGTGCGTGCTCCAGGGGATGGCCAAGCTGACACCCCGGCTGATCGACGCGGTGGGCGGCCGCCAGCCGGGCGTGCACATCACGTTGGAGCTCGTCAAACCCCGGCCCGGGTACAAGCCCGGACTTGACCGTCCGGAGTTCCGGGACTACCGCAACGCGCGCTGCTACGGCCTGCCGAACCCCAAGGTGCCGTTCCCGCAGTACCAGGTCCTCGACGGCACCGAGGACGACCAGTGGTGGGCCGGCGGCGCGGGCCGGGCTCTGTCCAGCGTCCTGGTCAAGCCCGGCACCTCCGCGGACGACGACACGCTGCTCAAGGGGCTGATGGGGCCCGCCATGGGGACTCCCGCGGACCAGGTCTCCGACCTCGCCTCGCTGCTGTACAAACCGGCCGCCGGCGGAATGGTGGTGACCGTCAAGTGAAGACGACCTCGGCGGCGGTGAAGCTGATCATCTTCGCGGTCATCGCCACGCTGGCCACGGCGGTACTTGCGATCACCATCTCCAACACCCAGTTCGTGCCGATCCGGAAGTACAATCTGATCTTCACGGACGCGGCCGGGCTCAACTCCGGCGACGAGGTCCGGATCGCCGGCGTGCGCGTCGGTCAGGTCGAGGGGATCAAGCTCTACCAGGGGCACCTGGCCAAGGTGACGGTGTCGGTCATCCAGGACCAGACCCTGCCGCGCAGCACGCAGGCCCAGCTGCGGTACCGCAACCTGATGGGCCAGCGGTACATCTCCCTCACCGAAGGCTCCGGGCAGGGCGGCGACCTCCCGGCGGGCGGCACGATCCCGAAGGACCAGACCCAGCCGGCCCTGGACCTGACCGCGCTGTTCAACGGCTTCCGGCCGCTGCTGCGGGCGATCAAGCCGCAGGACGTCAACCAGCTGACGTCTCAGATCATCCAGGTGCTGCAGGGCGAGGGCGGCACGGTCAACGGGCTGCTCGCACACGTCGCCTCCCTGACCGAGACCCTGGGCAACCGCGACGAGGTCATCGGCCGGGTGATCGACAACCTCGACAAGGTGATCTCCACCATCGACTCGCGCGACCAGGAGGTCTCCGCCCTCATC
>JBJMIW010000126.1:0-6275 GCA_045806665.1 Actinoallomurus sp. | reverse complement strand
CGGGCGGCGAGAGTGCACGCGTATCTCGTCGAGCTCGAAGGTCTCGGCGATCAGTCGTACGTTCCAGTAGGAGGTTCCGCGCGCGCCGACATTGGCCAGGTCTTTGGCGTCCTTGCGAGCCAGGTGCCGGGCGCCAAGGGCGGTGACGGCCCCGGTCCGCATCTCGGTGATGGCCGTGGCGTCGAGGATCGCCACGGGCATCCCGGTGGCCGGGTCGAACAGGTTCAGCAGGGCCATCTCGGAGGGAAGGCCCCGCTTGTAGTTGTCCATGAAGTCGCCGACGACCTTGACTCCGGCCAGGTTCATTGGACCGACGAACCCGCGCAGGACGTTGAAGTGGCCATTGAACCGCGCCCCGGGCTCCAGGTGAACCCTCGGTTCGATCACGGTCTCGCCGTTGCCCTGCGCCCGGAGTCCGGCTTCGACAGCGCCGAGGATGTCCGTCGTGGACAGATCCAGGCTCTCGATATCCCTGCCGTTGAGGAAGGTGAAGTACGTCGGATCCATGTGCGCTCCGATTCCTGCTGAGGTCGCCGCCAGATGAACGCACACTCTTCACATCCACCGCGGGAGGTGGAAGGCGCCTTCCGGAGATCGTGTCTGGGATCCGAGACACGATCTCCGTTCATCGGAAGTAACTGGTCAGCTTCCCTCAGGAACCTGTCCGATTTGATCTTGCTGTCCTGAGCGTCGATCATGCAATGCCGCGAAGTTAAGGATCATGGTGTCGGTGTCAAGGCTTCGATCACGTGATCGTGTAGGTGGCTGGGGCGGTCTTGATGAGCAAGCCGCGGCGGGCCCAGGTCGACATCTGGACGCGGAAGCTGTTGAGGGCCTTTTCGCCGGTGACGCCAAGGGTGCGGGCGATGTCACGGGCCCGCCATTGCTTGTCGGGGACGGTGGTCATGATGGCTGCGACCTTCTTCCAGCGGCCGTCCGGGAGAGGGGGTGGCGGTGTTGCGTTGCTCCGGGCTGGCCGGGTTGGCCGGATTCGTGTGGGGGGCTGGCGTGGCTGGGGCGGGTCGGGCTGGTGCACGGTTATCTCGATGGTTGTGATGTCCGACGAGGTCAGGGGCCGGTTGTCGGCGTTCCAGCTGTGGTAGCGGGAGATGCCGCACTTGACCGTGCGGACCGAGAACCTGGGCCTGCGGGGCGGGAGGAGGCCATCGAGCACGGCCGCTCCGATGCGCCCGGCCAGGTCGAGTTTCCCGCCTGCGTCGGTGGCGGGGAGGATGCCGGTGGCGGTGGTGAGGCTGTCGCGGGCGGCCTCGACGGCGATGGTGAAGCCGGCCCGGTCGGGATCGGTGCCTGGCACCGTCTCGACCGCGGTGACCATCACGGTGCGGATCGCTTGGTAAAGCACCAGCAGCGCCCACATCTCCTGCTCGATCCCGGAGGGGTCCTTGGAGCGAAGTACCCGGCCCCGCAGGAGGGGGTGTGGCGCAGCGCGTAGTAGGCCGATTCGATCTCCCAGCGTTCGTGATAGAGCCGGATCAGCGCTCCCGCAGGGTCGTTGCGGTGGTCGGTCAGCGTGGTGATGAGCCGGTAGACGCCGGTGACGACGCTGCCGTCGGAGCCGGTCACCTTCACCCGGGCTTCGATCACCCGTAGCTTCAGTCCGGCGATGCGGGTGAGGTAGGAGCCGTCGGGCAGGACCGCCAGCACCGGCGGGCGCCGGGACGCCTTGCACCGGGCCAGCACCTGGGCCCCGGTCGCCACGACGGACTTGAGCAGGTCGTTGCCGTCGAAGCCGCGGTCGGTCAACAGCAGCATGTCCCGGGTGAGCAGATGCACCAGAGCCAGCGCATAGGCGCGTTCCCCGGCTGCGGCCGGGCCGAAGGTCGCCCCCAAAAGCCCCGGGTGCCGGTCTCGCACAACGTCATCAGCATCAGCTTGGGGTAGCCGTCCACGCCGAACCGCCGGACGATCCGGCCGAGCCAGCTGCGGTTGCGTTCATGGTCGGGGACCTTCAAGCTGGAGCATCCGTCGAAGGCAACGGTGCGCCACCGCCGATATCGGACGCCGGGCGTGGACGGCTGCGCCAACGGCCCGGCCAGCACATGAAACAGCGCTTTGAGGGGGGCCGCCCCGATCCGGCGGCGCAGATCCCGCAGAGCCTTCTCCGACGGGCACACCACACCGTTCAGGCCAACCAGCCCGGCAACCAGCTTGCCCCACACCAGCCGGGCGCCGATGTGCTCGAACAACCCCAGCGCCAGCACGAAGTACACCCCGACCCGCGACGGAAGATCCCGTAGCCGCCGCTCGGTCCTACCCGTCTCGGCCAGTACCGCATCCACCAGCTCGAACGGCACCACCTGCGTCAACTCACCCAGATGACCCGGCGCGAACACCCCCGGTGCGACCGCGATGGTGCGCGTGACATCCACCGTGACACACTTGGACACACGAGACCTCGGCTCTCAGGGCGATCTTGGCGGATTCCCTGATCAAAGCGGAGGTCTCGTCCCATGTCCGGCCACGACACGAGATCACCGGAACGACTTGACGACCGGCCCTCCCGGCTTAACTTCGCGGCATTGGATGATCAACCCACAGCGATCAAACCGTTACAAGATTCCGACCGTTCGACGCCCACCCGCATCGGAACGACCAGTGGCGGTAACCCGAGCCCCGACGGCTCACTAACGCCACTGGCCGTTCGGTTGCTGCTCAAGGGCCGTGTCGTGTAGCCAGATCGTTGAAGAAGGTCATGAGACGGCGCTCGGCCTGCGGTCCTTCCCTGAGTTCTTCGCCGCCGAAGCGGTATACCTCATAGCCGCGGAGCCGCAGTTGCCGATCCTCGGAGACCATCTGGGCGTAGCGCTGTGGATCCGCTTTGCCTAGGTCGTCGGCATAGTGCTGTTTGCCGTCGCATTCGATGACGACGCGGACCCGGTTCGGCAACAGGAGCAGGAAGTTCATGCGTTGGCGAGGCAGCGCTCTGCTGAGGGCACGGGTCTTGGCCTGGGTGTAGGGGTCGTAATGGAGGTAAACCTGAGGAATCAGTGCCGGTGTATCACTTCCATGAGTCTGATACCGCTTCACGTAGGTTTGCAGGATGCGCTGCTCGGCCTCGTTGGCCAGCGACTTCGCCAGGCGGCTGTACAAGCTCATCCAGATTTGCCGCTCTGGCACGCCAGTAAGTCCCTCGCGGTCCGCCCACCACGCGGTGAGTTGCCGCCAGGTCAGGCCGTTCGGCCCGAGCGCCCGGTCGTAGACCAGGCAGTAACGCTCGTTCTCGACAACGGCGATGTCATTGTTAATCGCGTCCCGAAAGACGATCTTCGGTTTGGGCCCATCCGCCGCGAAGATCAGGTTCTTCAGCTCGCCAGCCACACCTACCAGTCCTGCCTGGGCCGTCAGCTCACGCAGGGCAGGCACGTCGAGTTCGTCGTCTACGCGGTTCGCCAGGTCAAGCAGTTCGGCTAGACCCTTGCGTTCGAGGATCGTCTGGACGAAGTAGAACTTGCTGAACCCGTCCAGATCTTCACGCGTGATGCCGTCGGGCAGGTCAGCAAGGTCGAGGTCCAGATCTTCCTGACAGAACGCCTCGAGTTGGGCACGGGTCATGTGATCACGCAACGTCGTTGCGATGGCCTCGCGCAGCTTTCGAGGGGTGACGGTCGGCACAGCACGACTTCAGATCTCCCCGCCGACAGGGTGTGTCGGTAACAACCGCTCCACGAACACCGCTAAGGTGTCCAGTTTCCTGAACGCTCCGGTTGCGGGGGTCTCTGGTCGTGGACATGGTGGCGTGGCGGCGGAAACGTCGGGTGCTGGCTCGGGTGACCCGGGCGGCGTGGCGGTTGGAGCAGGCCGAACGAGAACGAGCCTGGGCGCTGGCGGCAGCGAAAGCCGAGGGTGCGTCGATCAGGGAGATCGCCACAGCGGCGGGACTGTCATCATCGCGGGTCCACCAGGTCATCACCGATGCCGATATCGACGCCCTCGATACCGCGCTGGGTGTCCTGCGTTCGGCGGGCTGGCCCGCGCCGGAGGATCCCGACGTCGATGATGGCGATCTGGCGGGCCGTGCCGATGTCGCCGGACGTCTGGATGATGAGGTGGAGTGGATCCGCCAATGTGCCGACTGGCTGGAGCACCTGGACCGCGAACCGTACCCGACGGTGGTGAACCTACGTCCGGAGTCGGACTGGCCCCGGCGGTTCCAGGTCGCCGCGGACCTGCCCCGCATCGTGGCCATTCTGCGGCGCATCGCCTACGACGTCCACGAACTGGCCCGATCCCGCCGCGTCGAGGACCTCGACCAGGCCGCAGTCACCGAGGATCCACGCGCGGAGCGGCGCCGACGAGCGGCCGAGCCCGCCCTGGAATTCATTGCGTTCTGCCGTCGCCGCAAGATTCCGCACCAGTCCACCCCACAGCTCGAACGGGCCTACGACGCCTGGAACGCCGAACGATACGAGCGAGGCGAGACGGACCAAAGCTCGTGGGAGGCGTACAACCCCGTTCGTGAAGCCCGGAACCGTCCAGGAAACTGGACACTTTAGCGATGTTCGTGGAGCGGTTGTTACCGACACCCCTCCTAGACTCCTCGGCCCCGGCACAGCACCCGAGCAGGGCCGTGGCCCGCCCGCGATGACACAAGCGAGCCACGGCGGCCGATCCTCGCAACGGAAACCGAGGGCGGGCCTAATGGTGCATGTGCAGCCCGTACCGGTGCCGGTTGCGGTGGTGCCACCGGCCCCAGCCGTACCAGTGATGCCGATGGTGCCCGCGCGACCAGCCGTAGTGGTGGCCCGGGTGGTAAGCGGTCGACGGATGGTTGATGTGGTCTGCGGAGAGACGTTCCGCGTTCGCGGCACCGCCGAGCAGCATGAACCCTGCGGCCGCCGCCGCAACTATCCCCGTCGCGGTGAGCTTCTTGAGCACTGATTCCCCCCTATGTCGCGGTTCTCGATGGTCCAATCACCAGGACCACGACGCCATCCGTATCGCGACACTCGTGAACGACTGCGGAAACGCGCCGACGCGTAACCGAATCCCGACTCTCTGTGCCCAACGTACCGGGGCTCCGCGGCGAACCTCCGCCTTCCCCGGACTGCATGCGGTTCCGCCCACGTTGTCGGTTTCCGCCGTTCCCGCCCCTGATCGCCCAGGTGTGAGACGTGGGCCGGCGGGCCTCGGATCAGCCGGTTGTGAACTTCATGCCGCGCGCCTTTAGTGCGGGCGGGAGCGAGGGCCGGGGACACCCGGGCGGAAGCGGGGGCGGGGGCGCGTGGGCGACGGCGCCGGCGGGCGCGACCAGCGCGGCGGCGAGGACGGCGACGCCGACGGCCGTACGACGAGACCTGCCCGTGGGGGGATGACTCCTCAATTCCGATGATCGAGGAGTCTCGTCGCCCCGCCCCATCGGCCGACAGTGCCCACGGCACTAATCGCCCTTAGTCCCCCAGACCCATACCGCCCAACGATTTCACCCAGCAGAAGCAGGCGAGACTCTCGGCGGCCTTGTCCGCCGCCGAGGCCGATTCCGAGGCGGAGGCGGTCGCCACGGAGGCAGTGCCGGCTCGCGAGATCACCTGTCCCGCTTCACTCCGAGGGCAGACGGGATGATCAGGGGCGGACGATAGTTCCCAACCGGCCATGGAAACAAAAAGGCGGGGTCTCGATGAGACTCCCGCCGAGGTCAGATACTTGCTGGGGTACCAGGGCTCGAACCTAGACTAACTGAACCAGAATCCGCCCCCGGCTGCCAGCGCGTCGCGAGTAGTAGGTGCTCGTGATGCCCCAAAACGGCGCCCGACCTGTGATCCAACGGTCAGGCTCCGTTCATGGACGATCCGGCTCTGTCCGGCTGCTGTCGGCCGTCGACGACTGTCTGTTCCCCATCTGTTCCCAGGCGAGCACTCGACGCGAAGGCCGGCAAGAGAGACGTGGCGATCTTGGGCTTCAAACCGCAGCACTGAGCCCAGCCGCAAGGGACGTACAAGCTGCTGTTCAACGCGCTCTACCTGGGCACAACCGCCTGACCATACGGTGGGGTCCGTCACGGCCGGTGACGGACGCCGGCTCGATGCCCGGCTGCAGCCACGGCTTCGGCTCCGACGGCAACGGCACGCTCTACAACCTGTCGGCGACCGCCATCAGCACCAAGATCGTGCCGACCAGCGTCATCGGCTCGCTGAACACGGTCACGGGAACGACGGGCCCGTCCATCACTGTACGCAGGGAGGTCCCCGTGGAGATGGCGGTGGACGGCAAGAACCAGTTGGCGGTGGTGGAGTTCGCGGCCCCTGAGGGCACCGCGT
>JBJMIW010000125.1:0-6826 GCA_045806665.1 Actinoallomurus sp. | reverse complement strand
GACGTCAGTAGTCACAGTGAGAAATCCCAATTACCAGCGGTAGTGAGCGAAGGCTTTGTTGGACTCGGCCAGCTTGTGGGTGTCCTCGCGCCGCTTGACGCTGGCGCCGAGGCCGTTGCTTGCGTCGAGCAGCTCGTTCATGAGCCGCTCGGTCATCGTCTTCTCGCGACGTTGGCGGGAGTACGACACGAGCCAGCGCAGCGCCAGCGTCGTGCTGCGTGCAGGCTTCACCTCGACGGGGACCTGGTAGGTCGCGCCACCGACACGCCGGCTGCGGACCTCGAGGGTCGGCTTGACGTTGTCGAGTGCACGCTTGAGCGTCACGACCGGGTCGTTGCCGGTCTTCTCACGGCACCCTTCGAGGGCGTCGTAGACGATGCTCTGTGCGATCGACCGCTTGCCGTCGAGCAGGACCTTGTTGACCAGCGAGGTGACCAGCGGCGAGTTGTACACCGGGTCAGCGATCAGCTGGCGCTTGCCTGCGGGACCCTTGCGAGGCATGTCAGCTCTTCTCCTTCTTCGCGCCGTAGCGGCTGCGCGCCTGCTTCCGGTTCCGGACACCCTGGGTGTCGAGCGACCCCCGGATGATCTTGTACCGAACACCGGGGAGGTCCTTCACACGGCCGCCGCGCACGAGCACGATCGAGTGCTCCTGCAGGTTGTGTCCGACGCCGGGGATGTAGGCCGTGACCTCGATCCCACTGGTCAGCCGGACACGGGCGACCTTGCGAAGCGCAGAGTTGGGCTTCTTGGGCGTCGTCGTGTAGACGCGCGTGCAGACGCCACGGCGCTGCGGGCTCCCCTTAAGCGCCGGGGTCTTGTTCTTGGTCACCTTGTCCTGGCGGCCCTTGCGGACCAGCTGCTGGATCGTGGGCACCGCGTCTCCGTCTTCCTCGTACCGAGCCGGTAAGTCTTCCTTGGTTGCCGCGCTCTCGCGCGGCTCCAGGTCACGAACCACTTACGCGGCCAGGACCTGCAGTTTTCTCTTCGTCCCCCGCCCCCGCGGTCGGGCGTGTCGCGCCTACCGCATTGCCGCCGACCCATGACAGGCCGGACGAACTCGGGGGGAGTCGGATCCGTACCGCACGCTGCCGGACCGACCACCACGGGGGTGGCCACCGTGACCGGCTGTGCGCGCACGATGAACCCGCGAACCGCGGGCACGAAGGGAGAGACTACCTAACACCCGCGCGCCAGGTCAAAACAAGCCCCGACGCGCCGAAAAACCGCCGGGGACGTTCAGCCAGAGAACGCCAGAATGCCGACGGATGTTCCCGTCGGCATTCTGTCCTACCCGTCCGTGTGAGGAAAGAGGCGCCCTCGAAATCCCGGCCTCACACGAACAACAGCACGATGATCAGGATCACCAGCACGACCGCGCCCACGCCCAGCGCCATCCAGAGCTTGCGCTTTGACTCGTCGCCGGTGGAGGCGGACGTCTGGCCGAAGCCACCGAAGCCGCCCTCCTGGCCGAAGGGCTGCTGGCCGCCGTACGGCGACGGCTGCTGGCCGAAGCCCTGCTGGCCGTACGGCTGCTGCGCCTGGTGCTGACCGTAGCCCTGCTGCGGGCCGTACGACGCCTGCTGCTGGCCATGACCCTGCTGACCGTAGCCCTGCTGCGGGCCGTACGACGCCTGCTGCTGGCCATGACCCTGCTGACCGTAGCCCTGCTGCTGACCGTAGCCCTGCTGCTGACCGAAGCCCTGCTGACCGTACGGCTGCTGCCCAGCGCCCTGCTGACCGGCGCCCTGCTGCTCGGAGCGCTGCTCGCCGTACGCCTGCGGGCCGGTGCCCTGCTGGCCATAACCCTGCGGGCCGTAACCCTGCTGGCCGTAACCCTGCTGGCCATAACCCTGCTGCTGCCCGTAGGCGGGCTGGGTGTACCCCTGCTGCGGGAAGCCGTGCGGCTGCCCGAATCCCTGCGGGCCGGTGTGCTGAGAGCCGCCGCTCGCCTCCCCGGCGGACCCCGGCGAACCGGACGGCGGAGCCCAGGGCTGCGGACCCGACTCCCCGCCTGACGGCACGCCGTAGGGCCCGGACGCCCCGGTCGAGGACGGAGACGACGGCCGGCCGAAGGCGGTCGTGGCGATGCCGTCCAGGTCAGAGGCCGCACCAGCGGGCTTGTCAGAGCCGTACGGAGGTGGTTCGTCGTCGACGCGGCTCTGCTCCGCGAAGCCGGGCTCCGGGGGCGGCACCAGCATCGTGCGCTCCGCGCCGCCGCTCTCGTCGTCGCCGCGGTCGTCTCCGGACTGCGACCCATCCGACCCCGGCGCATCCGAGGAGGGCGCGCCGAACGCCGGCGCGTCCGCCGAAGGGCCGCCGTACGCCGGAACGTCGCTGGCCGGTCCTCCGAAGGCCGGGAGGTCGCCGATCCGCGACGACTGCTCACCGCCGGACGGCGCCGACTCCAGCGGCCGGTCCAGCGTCGTGGACGGCGGCTGGTCCGTGCCGAAACCGGACCCCGGTGAGGCGGCGCCGAACGAGGAGGGGGGCTGGTGCTCGCCGGTACCGGTGCCGCTCTCCTCCTCGGAGGGCCGGAAGGCCGTGGTCACCGGCGCACCGAAGCCGCCCTCGGCGGACACCCCCGGCCGCTCGCCGGTCGACTCCGACGGCGGCACGACCGAGGTCCGCTCCGCCTCGTCCTCCTCGGTCCCCGGCGTCGGGGCCGACGGCACGCCGTCCTGTCCGTAGGCGGGCGCACTGCCGCCCTGCTCACCGAAGGCCGGAGAGGCCGCCGGCGCGTCGAAGGGCCGGCCGTAGGGCTGGGAGTACCCGGGGTGGCCGTAGGGCCCCTGCTCGCCGTACGACGGCTGCTGCCGGTCGCCCTGCTCGCCCGCCTGGCCGTACGAGGACGGACCGGCGGACTGTCCCGGCTGCTGGTAGGGCGAGGAAGACGGCCCACCAGGCTGACCGTACGGAGAACCGGGCTGCTCGCCCGACTGGCCGTACAGTGAGCCCGGCGGCTCCTGGCCGTACGGGGAACCGGGCTGCTGACCGGGCTGGGCGTACGGCGACGCCGGCTGACCCGGCTGACCGTACGGCGTCTGGCCGTAGGGCGGCTGGCCGTACTGCGACGGGCCGCCCGCCTGGCCGTAGGGCTGCTGACCGTACGACGGCTGGTCGTCCGGACGCCCGCCGTAGGGCGGCTGGCCGGAGGGGGGCTGCTGCCCGTAAGGCTGCTGGCCGTACGGCGACGGAGGCTGCTCCCCCGGCGCGCCGTACGGAGGCTGACCGTAGGCGGGCTGGCCGTAGGGCGGCGGCGTGCCGGGCCGGCCGTAGGGCGGCTGGCCGTACGGAGGCGGGGGCGGCGGTGCTCCGGGCGTGCCGTACGCGGGTGGCGCGGAGTAGGTGCCCGGCTGCCCGGGGGCGCCGTAGGGCGATGGCGCCTGCTCGCCGGAGGCGGCTCCCGTCCCGGCCTCGCCGGTCGCATCGGCGTCCTCGGCGGGCGGGGTCGCGGGGCGGCGCGGCGCGCCGAACATGACGGTGCGGCCCGACTCGAAGACGTCCGCGGACGGCCCCTCCGGTGCCGGCGGTGCGGCGTCCTGCGCCTGCTCCTGCCCGCCTGGGGCCGCGGTCTTGTCGCTGCCCGGCGGCTCGGATGATCCTTGCTGGTCAGGCGGTGGCCAGTGGGATCCCTGGCCGCCGTTCTGCTCGGTCATCGTCGCACTCCTTCAGCGCCGGCTCCGCGGGCGGCCCGCCCCGGGCTCGCCGGTCGTACGACCACGTGCGGAGGCCTGTGTCGCATCACGGTCCTCTCAGCCTGGTCGTCGGCCACGAGCCGATGCGTCCTCCGCTGGTTCACCGCACCAGAGTGCCTGGTCACCGGCATGACCGCAAATCACCGCCGTCCCCCACGGGGGTGACGAAACGCCGAAGGGCCGCCTCCGGAATATCCGGAGACGGCCCCCCTGGCCTGTGTGAACTACCGGTTGTACTGACCGAAGTCGTACTCCTCCAGCGGCACGGCCTCGCCGGAACCCTGGCCGAAGGCGTACTCGGCGCCCTCGTCGTAGGACCCGACGGAGTAGACCGCGGCCTTGGCCTCCTCGGTCGGCTCGACCCGGATGTTGCGGTACTGCGGCATGCCGGTACCGGCCGGGATGAGCTTTCCGATGATGACGTTCTCCTTCAGGCCGACCAGCGGGTCGGACTTGGCGTGAATCGCCGCGTCCGTGAGGACCCGCGTCGTCTCCTGGAAGGAGGCCGCCGACAGCCAGGACTCGGTAGCCAGCGACGCCTTGGTGATGCCCATGAGCTGCGGCCGGCCGACCGCGGGCTGACCGCCCTCGGCGACGACGGCGCGGTTGAGCTCCTCGAACCGCGGCCGCTCGACCAGCTCGACCCCGGGCAGCATGTCGGTGTCGCCGGACTCCAGCACCTGGACCCGCTTCAGCATCTGCCGAACGATGATCTCGATGTGCTTGTCGTGGATGGACACACCCTGCGAGCGGTACACCTCCTGCACCTGGTCGACCAGGTGCAGCTGGACCGCGCGCGGGCCGAGGATGCGCAGCACCTCATGCGGGTTGATCGCGCCCTGGATGAGCTGCTGGCCGACGTCGACGTGGTCGCCGTCCTTGACCTGCAGCCGCGACCGCATCGGCACCGGGTAGGCGATCTCCTCGCCACCGTCGTCCGGGATGACCACGATCTTCCGGGTCTTCTCGGTCTCGTCGATCCGGACCCGGCCGGCCACCTCGCTGATCGGGGCGACGCCCTTGGGGACGCGCGCCTCGAACAGCTCCTGGACACGCGGCAGACCGTGCGTGATGTCCTGACCGGCCACACCACCGGTGTGGAAGGTCCGCATGGTCAGCTGGGTGCCGGGTTCACCGATCGACTGGGCGGCGATGATGCCGACCGCCTCGCCGACGTCCACGAGCTTGCCGGTGGCCAGCGAACGGCCGTAACACGTCGCACAGACACCGATCTTGGACTCGCAGACCAGCGCGCTGCGGAAGCGGACCTCTTCGACCCCGGCCTCGATGAGGCGGTTGAGGATGACGTCGTTGACGTCCGTACCGGCCCTGAAGAGGACCGTGCCGTCGACCTCGATGTCGTCGGCGAGGTTCCGCCCGACCAGGCTGTTCTCCGAGTTCGCAATCTTGGTCAGGGTGCCGTCGGGACCCTTGGTCGCGATCGCGAACTTGATCGTGCGGTCGGTGCCGCAGTCGTCCTCGCGGACGATCACGTCCTGCGCGACGTCCACCAGACGACGGGTCAGGTAACCCGAGTCGGCGGTACGCAGGGCGGTGTCGGCCAGACCCTTACGGGCGCCGTGCGTGGCGATGAAGTACTCGACCACGGACAGGCCCTCACGGAAGGACGACTTGATCGGCCGCGGGATGGTCTCACCCTTCGGGTTGGAGACCAGACCACGCATACCGGCGATCTGCCGGAGCTGCAGCGGGTTACCGCGCGCGCCCGAGTTGATCATCATCCAGATCGGGTTGGTGGCGGGGAAGGCCGCCTCCATGTCCTTGGCGACGTCGGCCGTGGCGTGGGTCCAGATCTCGATGAGCTCCTGACGGCGCTCGTCGTCGGTGATCAGACCGCGGTCGTACTCGCGCTGGACCTTGTCGGCCCGCCGCTCGTACGACGCCATGATCTCCGCCTTGTTCGGCGGGGCGATGACGTCGTCGATCGCGATGGTCACGCCGGACCGGGTCGCCCACCGGAAGCCGGTGTCCTTGAGCGCGTCGAGCGCGTTCGCGACATCGACCTTCGGGTAGGTCTCGGCCAGTTCGTTGACGATCGCCGACAGCTGCTTCTTGCCGACCTCGTAGTTGACGAACGGGAAGTCCGGCGGCAGCGCCTCGTTGAACAGCGCCCGGCCGAGCGTGGTCTCGAGACGGTACGCCTGACCGGCCTCCCAGCCCTCCGGGGCCGTCCAGCCGCGCGGCGCCGGGATGCCCTTCAGCCGGACGCTGATCTTGGCCTGGATGTTCAGGTCGCCCCGGTCGTAGGCCATGATCGCCTCGGAGAGGCTGGCGAACGCACGGCCTTCGCCCTCGGCGCCTTCCTTCTCCGTGGTCAGCCAGAACAGACCGATGACCATGTCCTGGGTCGGCATGGTGACCGGCTTGCCGTCCGACGGCTTGAGGATGTTGTTGGTCGAGAGCATCAGGATGCGCGCCTCGGCCTGGGCCTCGGCCGACAGCGGCAGGTGCACGGCCATCTGGTCACCGTCGAAGTCCGCGTTGAACGCGGTGCAGACGAGCGGGTGGATCTGGATGGCCTTGCCCTCGACCAGCTGCGGCTCGAAGGCCTGGATGCCCAGGCGGTGCAGCGTCGGCGCCCGGTTCAGCAGCACCGGGTGCTCGGTGATGACCTCTTCGAGCACGTCCCACACGGCCGGGCGGGCCCGCTCGACCATGCGCTTGGCGCTCTTGATGTTCTGCGCGTGGTTGAGGTCGACCAGCCGCTTCATGACGAACGGCTTGAACAGCTCCAGCGCCATCTGCTTGGGCAGGCCGCACTGGTGCAGCTTCAGCTGCGGGCCGACGACGATGACCGAACGGCCCGAGTAGTCGACGCGCTTGCCGAGCAGGTTCTGGCGGAACCGACCCTGCTTGCCCTTGAGCATGTCGGACAGCGACTTCAGCGGCCGGTTGCCCGGTCCGGTGACGGGACGACCACGGCGACCGTTGTCGAAGAGCGAGTCGACGGCCTCTTGGAGCATCCGCTTCTCGTTGTTGACGATGATCTCGGGCGCCTGCAGGTCGAGCAGCCGCTTCAGACGGTTGTTCCGGTTGATCACGCGGCGGTACAGGTCGTTCAGGTCCGACGTCGCGAACCGGCCACCGTCGAGCTGCACCATCGGGCG
>JBJMIW010000124.1:0-14040 GCA_045806665.1 Actinoallomurus sp. | reverse complement strand
TCATCTCCAAGTCGGTGGCGCGCGGTGGCGGCCGTACGAGCTACCGCGGCCTGGTCCAGGTGCAGGAGGGCGCCGAGCACTCGAAGTCCACGGTCAAGTGCGATGCGCTGCTGGTCGACCAGATCAGCCGCTCCGACACCTACCCCTACGTCGACGTCCGCGAGGACGACGTCGAGATGGGCCACGAGGCCACCGTCTCGAAGGTCTCGGAGAGCCAGCTGTTCTACCTCATGAGCCGCGGCCTCACCGAGGACGAGGCGATGGCGATGATCGTCCGCGGGTTCGTCGAGCCGATCGCGCGCGAGCTGCCGATGGAGTACGCGCTCGAGCTGAACCGCCTGATCGAGCTGCAGATGGAAGGAGCGGTGGGCTGATGGGCCTGGAGACCAAGCCGCTGTCCACCCTCCACGAGCACGCGTCGTACGACGTCGCCGAGTTCGCCGTGCCCACCGGGCGCGAGGAGGAGTGGCGGTTCACCCCGCTGCGCCGCCTGCACGACCTGCACAAGGGCGCGGTCGCCGACGGCAAGGTGATCGTCGACGTGTCCGCCGCGCCCGAGGTCACCGTGGAGACGGTGGCCCGGGACGACGAGCGGGTCGGTAAGGCCTACGTCCCGGCCGATCGCGTCAGCGCGCAGGCTTACGCCTCGTTCGCCCACGCGACCGTCGTGACCGTGCGCAAGGAGGTCGTGGCCACCGAGCCGACGGTCCTCACGCTGCGCGGCGAGGGCGGCGGCGTCGCCTACGGCCACACGACCGTCATCCTGGAGCCGTTCGCGCAGGCGACGGTCGTGCTGGAGCACACCGGCTCGGCCGCCTACGCCGACAACGTCGAGTTCGTCGTCGGCGACGGCGCCTCGCTGACGGTGTTCAGCCTGCAGAACTGGGCGCCGGACGCCGTCCACCTGTCGCACCAGCACGCCCGGCTCGGCCGTGACGCGCGGTTCAAGAGCTTCACCGTGAGCCTGGGCGGCGACGTCGTGCGCATCGCCCCGTCGGTCGCCTACGACGCGCCGGGCGGCGACGCCGAGCTGTACGGCATCTACTTCGCCGACGGCGGCCAGCACCTGGAGCACCGGCTGCTCGTCGATCACACCCGGCCGAACTGCCGCAGCCGCGTCGACTACCGCGGGGCGCTGCAGGACGAGGACGCGCACGCCGTCTGGATCGGCGATGTGATCATCCGGGCCGAGGCCGAGGGCACCGACACGTACGAGCTGAATCGCAACCTCGTGCTCACCGACGGCACGCGCGTCGACTCGGTGCCGAACCTCGAGATCCTGACCGGCGAGGTCGCCGGCGCGGGCCACGCCTCGGCGTCCGGCCGCCTCGACGACCAGCACCTGTTCTACCTCCAGGCGCGGGGCATCCCGTACGACACCGCCCGGCGGATGGTCGTGCGCGGCTTCCTCGGCCAGCTCGTCGAGAAGATCGACGTTCCGGAGCTGCAGGAGCGCGTCATGGCGGCGATCGACGAGGAGATCGCCCGATGAGCTTCGTGCGCGCCTGCTCGCTGTCCGAGCTGCCCGACGAGGGCGCGCTCGGGGTCGAGATCGACGGGACCCCGGTGGCGGTCGTCCGCGCCGGCGAGGAGGTCTTCGCCCTGCGCGACGTCTGCTCGCACGCGGAGGTCGCGCTCAGCGAGGGCGAGGTCTACAACCACACCATCGAGTGCTGGCTGCACGGCTCGTGCTTCGACCTGCGCACCGGCAAGCCCACCAACCCGCCGGCCACGCAGCCGGTTGCCACGTACCCAGTGAAGATCGAGGGCGACGACGTGTACGTGTCGCTCAAGGAGTCCTGAACACCATGGCCACGCTTGAGATCCGCGACCTGCACGTCTCCGTCGAGGACAAGGAGATCCTCCGGGGCGTCGACCTGACCGTGAAGACGGGGGAGACCCACGCCATCATGGGGCCGAACGGCTCCGGCAAGTCGACCCTCGCCTACGCCATCGCCGGTCACCCGAAGTACACCGTCACCAGCGGCGAGGTGCTCCTGGACGGCGAGAGCGTCCTGGACATGCCCGTCGACGAGCGCGCCCGCGCCGGGCTGTTCCTCGCGATGCAGTACCCCGTCGAGGTGCCGGGCGTCTCGGTGTCGAACTTCCTGCGCACGGCCGTCACCGCGGTCCGCGGCGAGGCGCCGAAGCTGCGGGAGTTCTCCAAGGAGATGCGCTCGGCAATGGCCGAGCTGCAGATCGACCCCGCGTTCGCCCAGCGCAACCTGAACGAGGGCTTCTCCGGCGGTGAGAAGAAGCGCCACGAGATCCTTCAGCTCGAGATGCTCAAGCCGAAGGTCGCGGTGCTCGACGAGACCGACTCCGGCCTGGACATCGACGCGCTGAAGGTCGTCTCCGAGGGCGTCAACCGGTTCCGCTCCGACGAGACCGGCGTGCTGCTGATCACGCACTACACCCGGATCCTGCGCTACGTGAAGCCGGACTTCGTGCACGTCTTCGCCGCCGGCCGCGTCGTCGAGCAGGGCGGTCCGGAGCTGGCCGAGCTGCTGGAGACCGAGGGCTACGAGAAGTTCACGAAGGCAGGCGCGTCCGCGTGAGCATCGACGTCGAGAGGATCCGGGCGGACTTCCCGATCCTGACCCGGACCGTCCGCGACGGGCGGCCGCTGGTCTACCTCGACAGCGCCAACACCTCGCAGAAGCCGCGCCAGGTGATCGACGCGATCGAGGACTTCTACGCCCGGCACAACGCCAACATCCACCGGGCGACGCACCAGCTCGGCGAGGAGGCCACCGAGGCGTACGAAGGTGCCCGGATCAAGGTCGCGAACTTCATCGGCGCGGCCGACGAGACCGAAGTGGTGTTCACCAAGAACATCTCCGAGGGCATCAACCTCGTCGCCTACGCCATGGGCAACGCGGCCACGGCCGGGCCGGAGGCCGAGCGGTTCCGCCTGGGCCCCGGTGACGAGATCGTCATCACCGAGATGGAACACCACTCCAACATCGTGCCGTGGCAGCTCCTGGCGCAGCGCACCGGCGCGACGCTCCGCTGGTTCGGGGTGACCGACGACGGCCGCCTGGACCTGGACGACATCGACGACCTCATCAACGAGCGCACGAAGGTCGTCGCGGTCGCGCACCAGTCGAACGTCCTCGGCACGATCAACCCGGTCCGTCTCATCGCGGACAAGGCCCACGCCGTCGGCGCGCTGGTGCTCGCCGACGGCGCCCAGGCCGTGCCGCACATGCGGGTGAACGTCCAGGAGCTCGGCGTCGACTTCTACGGGTTCACCGCGCACAAGCTGTGCGGCCCGACCGGCATCGGGGTGCTGTGGGGCCGCGCCGAGCTGCTGGAGACGCTGCCGCCGTTCCTCGGCGGTGGCGAGATGATCGAGACGGTGGCGATGGAGGGCTCGACGTACGCTCCGCCGCCGCACAAGTTCGAGGCCGGCACCATGCCGATCGCCGAGGCCGCCGGGCTCGGCGCCGCGATCGACTACCTGACCGCCGTGGGCATCGACGAGATCGCTGCGCAGCAGCACGATCTGCTCGCGTACGCGCTGAAGTCGCTCACCGCGGTCGACGGCGTGCGCATCCTCGGACCGGTCGAGGCCGAGGACCGCGGCACGGCGATCTCCTTCACCCTGGAGGGGCCGGACGGCCGCGAGATCCACCCGCACGACGTCAGCCAGGTCCTGGACGCCCACGGCATCGCCGTGCGCGCGGGCCACCACTGCGCACGCCCGCTGCATCGGCGCTTCGGCATCACCGCGAGCACCCGCGCGTCGTTGTACTTCTACAACACCCGCGAGGACGTCGACGCGCTCGTCGAGGGCCTGCGGGAGACGCAGAAATTCTTCGGCACCGCCTGACGTTGCACCTCCCGTCGGCCGCCTCCAGAAGGGACGCAGATGCAGCTCGAGTCGATGTACCAGGACATCATCCTGGACCACTACCGGAACCCCCATCACAAGGGTCTCCGGGAGCCGTACGACGCCGAGGTGCACCATGTGAACCCGACCTGTGGTGACGAGGTGACGCTGCGCGTCCGGCTCGACGGCGACGCGGTCGCCGACGTGTCGTACGACGCGCTGGGCTGTTCGATCAGCCAGGCCAGCGCGTCGGTGATGACCGACCTGGTGATCGGCAGGCCGGTGAAGGACGCGATGGTGACCGGCGACGAGTTCCTGAGGCTGATGCAGTCGCGCGGGCAGCTCGAGCCCGATGAGGACGTCCTGGAGGACGCCGTCGCCTTCACCGGGGTGTCGAAGTACCCCGCCCGTATCAAGTGCGCCCTGCTCGCCTGGATGGCGTGGAAGGACGCGACCGCGAAAGCCATGGAAGGCAGCGATTCATGACCGACACGAAGGCCGCCGAGGACGACGTCCTCGAGGCGATGAGGGACGTCGTCGACCCGGAGCTCGGCATCAACGTGGTCGACCTCGGCCTGGTCTACGGCGTCAACATCGACGACGGCAACGTCGCCACGCTCGACATGACGCTCACCAGCGCGGCCTGCCCGCTCACCGACGTGATCGAGGACCAGACGGCGAGCGCCCTGGAGGGCCTGGTCGAGAAGGTCACGATCAACTGGGTGTGGCTGCCGCCGTGGGGCCCGGACAAGATCACCGAGGACGGGCGCGAGCAGCTGCGCGCCCTCGGTTTCAACGTCTGAGCCTTTCAGCCCAGCCCGGCATGCCGGCGCCAGCCCGCCGGCTGCTGGGAGTTGGCGATCCACTGGTCGGTGTAGCGCAGGACCGCGGTGAGCGCGTCGAGCGCACCGGTCGGCCCGCCCGTGCGCCAGGAGGTCTCCACGATCGTGTGATGACCGGCGTGTGCGGTCTCGCACCGGCAGGCGATGCTCAGGCTGGCGCCCAGCCGGCAGTGGTCGGGGTAGAAGTCGATCGTCTCCATCCGGATCGCGACCTCCAGCCAGTCGTCCCCGGCCTCGTACGTGTGGCAGTCGTAGATGCGGTGGGCGGGTGGATGCCACATCCACTGGCCGGGCCGAGGCCCGTCTTTGTCGCCGCCGGCCGATGGAGCCGGGTGGCGGGCGTGCCACTGGCCGGTGAGGGTGAGGAAGCGGGCGCGGACCTCCGCGCCGTCCCAGGCCGACCCGAAGATCCCGGCCAGCGGGAGCGCCCGGGGCCATATCCAGACCGCGACGGCGTGGTCGTCGGGCGGATTCCTCACCGTGCAATCATGCCGCGACCGTACGGTTCGGTGCACGCTCCGGGTCGATCGAGACGACCTCGTGACGGCGCCCGCCGACCTGGAGGAGAGGGCAGCGTGCAGACCTTCACGAACTGGCGGACCTGGGAGCAGGCCCGGACCGCCCTGGCGTCGCAGCCGATCGATCTGGACACTCTGGACCGGGCCGCCGAGGCCGCACTGCGCTGGCACGGCGAGCAGCGCCGGCCCACCGGCGCGCCGTACTCCGAGCACCTGCTGGAGGCGCTCGAGGTGCTGGTCCACGGCGCCGGCGTGACCTCGACCGACGTGCTCATGACGGCCCTCCTGCACGACGTGGTGGAGGACACGACGGCGACGCTCGCCGACGTCGAGGCTGCGTTCGGTCCGGAGGTCGGGGAGCTGATGGACTGGGTGACCAAGCCGCCGGTGGAGGGGAAGGCCGCCAAGCGCGCCGCGAAGGTCGCCTACCTGCGGAGGCTGCGCGACGCGCCCCGCGAGGCGATCCTCGTGAAGCTCGCCGACCGGGTCAGCAACGTCCAGACCCTCGACCGGATGCCGCCGGACTTCCAGCGCCGCTACCACGCCGAGACCGTGACCTACATCGTGCCGCTGGCCGCGGGCGAGCCCTGGTTCGCCGCCTGGTTCGCCGACTGGCAACAGCGATTCGCCCACCTTCGCTGAGCCCGATCCTCGCCGCGCAGTGGCGTGCAGGAGATCGGCGCGACCTCATGAGGCGGTCGGGTTGTGGTGGCGATCACGTTGTCGGCCCGTCGTCCATGATGGATCGTGAGACCGGCCGGTCCACGCCTCGGAGACACGATGCCGTACGTTCTCCTCGCCTCGGGCATCCTGGCGCTGCTGACGACGGTCAACGCGCTGTGGCCCCGCAAGGGCCTCCTGCTCTTGATCCCCGGTTTCTTCACCGCGTGGCTCACCATCGAGCTCGCCCCCTGGGTCCTGGTCGCCGAGGCGGTCGTCACGGCGCTGATCGCCGGTACGGGGGGCCTCGCGGGCACGGCCGGCCTGGCGGGGCTCGTCGCGACCGCCGTCGGCTGGGCCGGGCTGGCCGTGGTCATGGTGCGGGCCCGGCGGACGACCGTGACGGTACGGGAGTGGAGTGCCGAACTCGAGCTCGATCCGGGGGAGAGGGCGCCGGCCTTCCCGCGGTCCCACGTCGTCCTCCCGTTCCTCATGACCCGGCGCGCCGGGGTGACGCGGACCCGCGACATCGCGTACGGGGACGAGCCCGGGATGCGGCTCGACGTCTACCGGCCGTCGGAGCCGGGCGAGCGGCGGCCCGGGATCATGCAGGTGCACGGCGGGGCGTGGATGATCGGCAGCAAGCGGGAGCAGGGGATCCCGCTGCTGAATCACCTGGCCGCGAACGGCTGGGTGGGCGTCAACGTGGACTATCGGCTCAGCCCGCGGGTGAAGTTCCCCGACCACCTGATCGACCTGAAGCGCGCGATCCGGTGGTACCGCGAACACGCCGAGGAGTACGGCGCCGACCCCGACTTCCTGTGCGTCACCGGGGGATCGGCGGGCGGTCATCTCGCCGCTCTCCTCGCGCTGACGCCGAACGTCCCGGAGTACCAGCCGGGCTTCGCGGACGTCGACACGACCGTGCGGGCGGCGGTGACCTTCTACGGCATCTACGACCTCGGCGCTCTGCTGGACGGCGGCTCGAAGCTGTTCGCCTCCGCCATCGAACGGCACGTCATGGGCGTGCGCCGCGTGGAGGATCCCGAGGCGTACGCGAAGGGCTCGCCGGCCCACTGGATCAACGCGGACGCACCGCCGTTCCTCGTGGTCCACGGCAGCCTGGACACGCTCGTGCCCGTGGCGCAGGCGCGGTCCTTCGCGGCGCGGCTGCGAGAGGTCTCGGGCGCCCCGGTGCTGTACGCCGAGATGAAGGGCGCCCAGCACGCCTTCGACATCTTCCCGTCCTACCGCACGGCCCGCGTCATCGAGGGCGTCGAGCGCTTCCTCACCTGGGTCCGCCGGGCCGAGCGGCCCATCTGACCGCAGGACACGGCCGGCGCGGCCGGGCCTCAGTGGTCGAGCGCGGCCAGGCTGCGGATGAGGTCGCCGACCCGCGCGACGCCGAGGCAGCGCCCGACCTCGTCGATCACCACCAGGTCGTCGTAGACGCGTTCCGTGTCGTCGCCCGCCGCGCGGAGGGCGGCGATCGCGGGCACCGTCCGGGGCACCGTCCGGGGCGGATCGGCCAGCCTCGTGGCCGCCTTGTGGGCGTGCAGGGCGTGACCGTACGCACCGGCCAGGCGGAGCAGGAAACGGGTGCGGTCGACCATGTAACGGGGGCGCTGCGTCTGGTCCACGAGGACCACGCTGCTGGTGGCCGGCTCTGCGTTGAACACCGAGAGCACCTCCTCGGCCGTGGCCGTGTCCGGCATCACCGTCGCCGGCATCATGAACTCCGTGACGCGCGGGCCGAGCCGGTCGCGTGCCAGGTCGCGGGAGCCGACCGGGACGTTCACCGGCATGCCGGGGTGCCAGTCCCGGGGTGCCAGGAGCGGTCCCTGCGCCAGTCGCACGCCGCTTGCCCGCAGCTGCGTCAACTGATCGTCGGAGATGACGCCGGGAGCGAGGACGTGACCGCCGATCCGGCGGCCCAGCGCGACGAACGCCTCCGCGATCCCGGAGCGCCGGGGGTCCGCCGTGGCCCGCCGGGTCACTTCGGGGTCGATGATCAGCACCGTGGGGGCGATGTCGGCGACGAACCGGGTCGGTAGGTCGCCCGCCTCGATGGCGATGAGGTACCCGGCCGAGCGGAGCCCGCCGAGCCGTGCGGCGGCCTCGTCCAGCGACATTCCGGCGAGGTCACCCGTCACCGAGACGATGACGCCGCCGGGTCGGCGGCCCAGGGCGACCAGCGTCCGGTGGAGCCGCTCCATCGGCCGGTCATAGGCGAGGGTCCGCATCCGCAGGGCCAGTTGGAGGGGGAGGAGCGTCTCCCAGCGGGAGAGGAGTCGGGCGGCGTGGATCGCGCGGTCGACCTCGAGGTCCGGATCGGGGGCCGGCGCACCGGGTACCGAGGGGGCCACGGCCACCACCGTGCCGGCGTCCAGGTCGACGACGGGGTGGAAGGTGACGTGCGCCGGAGACGGGGCGTCGGGATGCCTCGTGAACGCGGACTCCGGGCCGCCAGGGGCGGCGGCGAAAGCTGTCACACGGCGATTCTGTGCGCATTTCGACGGTGCTCTAGCCCGCTGACCTCACTATTCATCGGGAATTTCCCCACTTGCCGTCATTACGATATAGGGCGGCCC
Source organism: Actinoallomurus sp. (assembly GCA_045806665.1). Lineage (GTDB taxonomy): Bacteria > Actinomycetota > Actinomycetes > Streptosporangiales > Streptosporangiaceae > Actinoallomurus. Next base: position 5,594 of record JBJMIW010000124.1, on the reverse strand, counting down.
CTGTCCCCGGAGAGGGGCTTCCGTAACGCCTCGGCGCCCGCAGGGGTCTCCCGCGACCGCTCAGTACGAGCGGTTCAGCATCAGGATGGACAGGAAGTAGGTCACGCCCGCGACGGCGGCCAGGCCGGCGAGAAGGCCGATCTCGGCACCGCGCAGCGCCTGGACGAGCATCGCGGCCACGATCACGCCGACGAGCACGTCACCGGTCATCGCGGCGGCGCGGAGGTGGATCCCGGAGCGCCGGCCGGACCCGAACGCCTCGTGCACGGTGAGGACCGACTCGCCCCGGCGATAGGCCAGCAGCGCGCCGTAGCCGAAGAGCACCGCCAAGCCCACGAGGCCCGTCGTCAGGTGCCCCCGGGCGGTCTCGGTGGCCCCGAGCGCCACGCCGGCCGCGATGGCGAGCGCCGGTGCGATCCACCGGCCCGCGCGCCGGCGTTCGGGAGCGATCCACATGCCCGACATCCTCCCACCGGGTGGCCGTTCCCAAACCGAGGGTGACGGAAATGCCGATCAAGGGTCAGGGGGGTGAAGAGGCCGGCGACGCGGGGGACCGGCGCGTCTCTCGGGGATCGCTGTGCTGAGAGGGGAGCTCGCTAGTACGGCAGCGGGCGACCGGAGGGGGTGCGGAGGTCGAGTTCGGCGACCAGGGTCGGACGCGAGCGCTTGACCTTGATCCGGATACGGCGCATCGGGGACCTCATCCTCGGAGGAGACGGGGCGGAAACGGGCAAAACCCACTCTGGCTCCCAGAGGGGTGCGCGACGACGGGGAGATTCCCCGTGTGGGTACCTGGATCAGCCGGGCAGGGGGAGTCGTCACTCCAGGCCCAGCCGCCGTCTCAGCTCGGCGCGCCTCTCCTCTATCCGTCCGAGGATCGCCTCCTGTTCCTCCAGTTGCTGGATCTGGAGGGAGCGCTCCTCGACGTCGGTCGGGGCGTCCTCCCGCTGGCCGACCTGGCGGCGCAGGTCCCCGAGCACCGGCCGGAGGGACGCGATGTCCTCCTCGACAATGCGGAGCTCCTCTTCCAGGTCCTCCCTCGACCGCTCGTCGGCCATGACCCCCCTGCCTTTCCTGGTCGGATACGGTCCGCCCGGCCCGGCGGGCCGATTCGCCGTACACGCTTCCCCTGATCCCGGCCGTCACACGTGTGGAAGATCACCGAGATCGGTCCGTCCGGCGGCGACGATGGAAAGATCCGCGGGCGCCGTCCCCTACACTGAGGGCATGCTTGCGAGCTGATCAGGCGCTCCAAGGGCGCGGCCGGGCCATCAGGGCCTCCGGGCGGCGCCCTTTTCGTCGTCTCGCCTCTCCCAGCCCGCCCCCCAGGAGCGTTCTCACTGTGATCACCGTCCGTGACATCGAACTCCGTGCCGGCTCCCGTCTGCTGCTCGAGGGAGCCTCGTTCCGCGTCAACCCCGGCGACCGGGTCGGCCTGGTCGGCCGCAACGGAGCCGGCAAGACGACGCTGACCAAAGTGCTCGCCGGCGAGGGCCTGCCCGCCTCCGGCGAGGTGACGCGGTCCGGCACCGTCGGCTACCTCCCGCAGGATCCCCGCACCGGTGACCTCGAGGTCCTGGCCCGCGACCGGATCCTGTCCGCGCGGGGCCTCGACGAGGTGATCCGGGACATGCGCGCGGCCGAGGAGAAGATGGCGACGGCCGAGGGCGCCGAGCGGGACAAGGCGGTGCGCCGGTACGGCCGCCTGGAGGACCGGCTGCACGTGCTCGGTGGCTACGCCGCCGACGCGGAGGCGGCCTCGATCGCGTCGAGCCTCAGCCTGCCGGACCGGGTTCTCGGCCAGCCGCTGCGCACGCTGTCCGGCGGCCAGCGCCGGCGGGTCGAGCTCGCCCGGATCCTGTTCTCCGGGGCGGACACGCTCCTGCTCGACGAGCCCACCAACCACCTCGACGCCGACTCCATCTCCTGGCTGCGCGATTTCCTCAAGACGCACCGGGGCGGCCTCATCATGATCAGTCACGACGTCGGCCTGCTCGACGCGGTCGTCAACAAGGTCTTCCACCTCGACGCGAACCGCAACGTCATCGACATCTACAACGTCGGCTGGAAGACCTACCTCACGCAGCGGGAGACCGACGAGCGGCGCCGCAAGCGCGAGCGCGCCAACGCCGAGCGCCAGGCGAGCACCCTGCAGTCCCAGGCCGACAAGATGCGCGCCAAGGCGACGAAGGCGAAGGCGGCCCAGCAGATGGAGCGCCGTGCGCAGCGTCTCCTGGCGGGGGTCGAGGACGAGCGTCAGGCCGACAAAGTGGCCCGGATTCGGTTCCCCGCGCCGGCCCCGTGCGGCAAAACGCCGCTCATGGCACGAGCTTTGTCCAAATCGTACGGTTCGTTGGAAGTCTTCGCGGATGTCGACCTAGCGGTTGATCGGGGCAGTCGAGTCGTCATCCTGGGCCTCAACGGAGCGGGCAAGACGACGCTGCTGCGCCTGCTGGCGGGCGTCGAAAAGCCCGACACGGGCGAGCGTGTCGACGGGCACGGCCTGCGCCTGGGCTACTACGCGCAGGAGCACGAGACGCTCGACGTCGACCGTACCGTGCTGGAGAACATGCGGACCGCCGCCCCCGACCTCCCGGAGACGGAGGTGCGCAAGATTCTGGGCTCGTTCCTGTTCACCGGGGACGACGTCGACAAGCCGGCCGGCGTGCTGTCCGGAGGCGAGAAGACCCGCCTCGCGCTGGCCACTCTCGTGGTCTCCAGCGCCAATGTGCTGCTGCTCGACGAGCCGACGAACAACCTCGATCCGGCCAGCCGCGAGGAGATCCTGGGCGCCCTGCGAACCTACGCCGGAGCGATCGTTCTGGTGACCCACGATGAGGGTGCCGTCGAGGCGCTGCAACCGGAAAGAGTGATCTTGCTTCCGGATGGTGTTGAGGACATCTGGAGTGACGAATTTTCCGATCTCGTGGCACTTGCCTGACCTGCAGCGCAACCTTGACGCAAGGAAGCAGATCTTTTCTGGCGTAGTGGGTAGCCGATCGCGCGCGAATGTCTGATCATGGCTGGGGATAACGCAGCGGTCACCGCATCACTACGGGAGGTACTCGTGGCCGAGACCCTAAAGAAGGGCACCCGCGTGACCGGTGCCGAGCGAGACAAGTTGGCGGAGCAGTTGAAGAAGCGCTACGACTCCGGCGAGAGCATTCGTGCCCTGGCTGCCGCAACCGGACGGTCGTACGGCTTCATCCACCGCATCCTCACCGAGTCCGGCGTGAACCTGCGCGGACGCGGCGGGGCTACCCGCGGTAAGAAGTCCTGACGGACTAGCTCCCCCCAACTCTCGGCGCCGGACCGCATGAGAGAGCCACCGTGCCCGACCCGCTAAGGTCGGGCGCGGTGGCGGGCACGCCCGCCACGACGCGCACGCGGAAGGAGCGTCATGGCGGACTCACCGCTCGACCCTGCCCAGCTCCAACGAGCAGGACTGCGCCTCGACGTCGACGGCGCCGTGGCGACCATCACCCTCGGCCGCCCGGAGCGGCGCAACGCCCTGACCTTCAGCACCTGGCACACGCTCGCCCGGATCGGCGAGACGCTGCCCGAGGTCGTCCGCGTCGTCGTGGTGCGCGGCGACGGCCCGTCCTTCTCCGCAGGGATCGACCTGCGTCTCTTCAGCCCGGAGGGCGTGCCGGGCGAGGACACCTCCGGTCCCCGCGACGAGGAGTTCATCGCCGGCCTGCAGGCCGGCTACCTCTGGCTGCGCCGCCCCGACATCGTCTCGATCGCCGCCGTGCAGGGGCACGCCATCGGCGGCGGCTTCCAGCTCGCGCTCGCCTGCGACCTGCGCGTGGTGGCCGATGACGTGTAGGTCGCCATGAGGGAGCCCGCGCTCGGCATCGTCCCGGACCTCACCGGCACGAAGCCGCTCGTCGACATCGTCGGCGTGCCCCGCGCTCTGGAGATCTGCCTCACCACGCGCACCATCTTCGCCGAGGAGGCCGCCCGGCTCGGCCTGGCCGAGCTGGTCGTGCCCGCCGCCGAGCTCGACTCCGCGGTCGCCGACCTCGTCGCGGCCATCCTCCAGGTCGGGCCGGCCACCGCGGCCGCGACCAAGCGCCTCCTGCGGCAGGCCCCGTCCAACACCCTGGAGGAGCAGGCGGCGGCCGAGCGCCGCGAGCAGGTGGCCCTGCTCGGTGACCCCGCCGACGCGGCCACGGGCTCCTGAGCCCGCCGCGGCCTTCCGGGGCGTCGCTCCGGCGGGCCGCCGCGTCAAGTAGACCGCGCCTACAAGCCAGGGTCCGCCCAGTTGTGCCGGTGCCGCCTCCGCGTCTTGACCGGGACACGGCAGACTCGCCCCATGGACGATCTCGTGGATCCGATCGTGGCCAAGGCGATGCGCCGGGAGGCGCCGACCCGGGATGAGGCCCGTACGGTGCTCGCCGTCGCCGACGCGGGCACGCTCGAACTGATCGCGGCCGTCGGACGGGTGCGGCGGGCGTTCTTCGGTGACCGGGTGAAGCTCAACTACCTGGTCAACATGAAGAGCGGCCTGTGCCCCGAAGACTGCTTCTACTGCTCGCAGCGCAAGGGGTCCGACGCCGACATCCTCAAGTACTCCTGGCAGGACACCGAGGAGATGGTCCGCGCGGCCGACAAGGCGGTCGCGCGCGGGGCCCGGCGCGTGTGCCTGGTGGCCAGCGGCCGGGGCCCGGCCCAGCGGGACATCGACCGGGTCGGCGAGGCCGTACGCGAGATCGCCTCGCGCGACGTCGAGGTGTGCGTGTGCCTCGGTCTCCTCAAGCCCGGCCAGGCCGAACAGCTGCGCGAGGCGGGTGCGTTCGCCTACAACCACAACCTCAACACCAGCGCCGAACGCTACGGCGACATCTGCACGACCCACGGCTTCCAGGACCGGGTCGACACGGTCAACGAGGCGGCGACCGCCGGGCTTTCCCCGTGTTCGGGGGCGATCTTCGGTATGGGGGAGAGCGACGACGACATCATCGATGTCGCCTTCGCGCTCCGCGAGTTGAACCCCGACTCGGTGCCGGTGAACTTCCTCATCCCGTTCGAGGGGACGCCGCTGGCCCGGACCTGGGAGCTGACCCCGCTGCGCTGTCTGCGCATCCTCGCGCTGTTCCGGCTCGTCTTCCCGGATGTGGAGGTGCGGCTGGCCGGCGGGCGGGAGATCCACCTGCGCGGTCTGCAGCCGCTCGCGCTCCACGTCGTCAACTCCATCTTCCTCGGCGACTACCTGACCAGCGAGGGGCAGGCGGGCGACGACGACCTGCGGATGATCGCCGACGCCGGATTCGTCATCGAGGGGGCCGAAGAGGCGTCCGGACCGGACGCCCGGCACGACCTCGTCGTCATCCGGGACCGAGGCATAGGAACCGACAAAGAGGGCAATGCGTGATGGTCCGGCCCCTCGGCGGCTGAGCGGCCCGGCCGTAGGCGCGTTCCGGCCGGGCCCTACTGCGTTGTAGGCAATCACATGGCGATAGGGGAAGGACTTTCCTCGTGCGCGCACGCGGTGCGCGGGCGGCGCGGGCCGCCCGCCCACCGACGCCTCAGCGTGGGGCGACCGGCCGGTGGAGCGTGCTCACGCCGGGCTGCACGGTCAGCCTGGTCCC
>JBJMIW010000123.1:0-8376 GCA_045806665.1 Actinoallomurus sp. | reverse complement strand
GGCGGGCTGGCCGACGCGGTGCACCACGTCGGCGCGCCGGTCGAGGTAGCCGAGCACGACGGGCAACTCGCCGAGGCCCTCGTCGGCAAGCCGCCGTGCGGTCGCCTGGAGCGTGGCGATCGACGCGTCGACGAACGACTTGCGCAGCGCGAGGTCCTCCACCGGGTAGCCGGTGAGGAACATCTCCGGGAAGACGACGAGGTGCGCGCCGCGGTCGGCGGCGCGCCGGGTCCATTCGACGGTGAGATCGGCGTTGCCGGTGAGGTCGCCGACGGTCGCGTCCACCTGAGCCAGTGCGATACGAAGCTGTGCCACGCCATTGAGCCTAGACGGGGGCGGACGAGCCGGCGTTTCCAGGGATCCGCCGACGATCTACGGACCGGCGGCCGTGCGGACGCACGTCAACCGCCCGCCCCCGGGGCGCGAGCACAGCGTGGGATCGTCCGTACCGTGCTGATTACGTTCCAGAGCGTCAAGAACGCCGGCGCGTCACGGCGGCGACCGGAGGGTTCGGACCTCGGAGGACAGGAGTGGGGTGAGGACGATGAGGACCTGCAGGGCCCCCGCGGTCCAGAGCGTCGTGTGCAGACCGACCCGGCCGGCCACGGGCGCCACCAGTGCCAGGCCGAGCGGCTGGCAGGCGATCGCGCCCGCCCACTCGTACGCGCTGACCCGCGACAGCGCGGTCGCCGGGATGTGCTGCTGCAGGGCCGTCTCCCACAGCGTGTTGAAGACCATGAGAACCAGGCCGCCGCAGAAAGCCGCCACCGCGATGCCCGCCACCGTGAGGTCGGCGGCCAGGGCGAGGGTCGGGCAGCCGAACATCGCCATGATCGCCACACCCGACCGCAGCGGGAACCGCGGCCGTACGCAGAGCGCGATCACACCGCCGCCGAGGCAGCCGGCGCCGAACGTCGCCGAGATCAGCGCCCAGGCGCCGGCGCCGCCGAACGACCGGGCGCTGACGGTCGGGCCGAGCACCGAGAAGGCGCCGTACAGCAGGTTGACCAGAGAGGAGGCCACGATGACGCTCCACACCCAGCGCCGCGATCGGAACTCCCGCCAACCGTCGGCCAGGTCGCGGGTGAACCTCCGCGGCGGTTCGGGACCGGTCCGCCGCAGGCGGACCCGGGACAGACAGGCGGCGCTGACCGCGAACGTCACCGAGTCGGCGGCGATCGCCCAGCCGGGGCCGAGGCCGACGACCAGCGTGCCGGCCACCGCGGGTCCGGTGACGAGCGAGGCGGACAGTGCCAGGACGCGCAGGGCGTTCGCGGGCTGCCGCTGCTCGGGTCGCGTCGTCGCCTGGACGAGTCCCGCCACGGCGGGTCCGGAGAGCGCGGCGGCGATCCCGTGCACCACCTGGAAGAACAGCAGGTGCCAGATCCGCGCGGTCCCGGTGATCAGCAGGGTCGCCGCGAGGCCCTGGCTGATGGCGCGGACGACGTCGGAGCCGAGCATCAGCGCGTGCCGTGGCAGCCGGTCGGCGATGACGCCGCCGACGAGGGTGAACACCACCTGTGACGCCGATCCGGCGGCGAGTACGGCTCCGAGGTCGACGGCGCGCCCGGTCAGACCGAGGACGGCGAAGGCGAGGGCGGGCGCGACCATGCCGTCGCCGAGCAGCGAGGTGCACTGGCCGATGAAGAACCAGCGGAAGTTCCGCTCCCGGAGAACGGACAGTCCGCGCACCAGGACACAGGAGCCCGGAGCCTGCACCATTCAGCTCGTACGCCGCCTCTGAGGGGATCAACCTCCTGAAGTTAGACATTTAACACCAAGTGGTCAACCCCTCGGAGTTAAAGATCGAGCGTGGCCATGCGTTCATCGGTTGAACGCGATTGTTTTGGCGAGCCGATGTGCGGCTGCCCGAGCCGGCTGAAGAGGCGATCGACATGGACGTGACGGTGCGCAACTGATTGACTCTGCCGGGTGAGCGGGACGGATGGAGCGTCGTACCCCCGGGAGGCACCGTGCACCTGATCACTCTCTCGCGGGCGTCCGCCATTCCCGGGGCGGTGATCGCCTGTCTGCTGACCGCGTGCACACCGGCCGGCCAGACCGTGCAGGGCGTCCATCTGGTCGCCCGCGGCACGCTGACCGCCTGCACGCACCTGCCGTACGCCCCGTTCCAGTTCCAGCGGGGCAAGGCGGTCGTCGGCTTCGACGTGGACCTGGTCGACCTGGTCGCCCGGCGGCTGGGCGTGCGGCAGAAGATCATTGACACTCGGTTCACCGCCATCACCTCGGGGGAGGTGTTCGCGGTCGCGGCCTGCGACCTGGCCGCCGCCGGCATGACCATCACCCCGCAGCGGGCCTCGGTGGTGGACTTCTCCCGTCCCTACTTCGACTCCGGGCAGGTGCTGATGGCGCGCCGCGACGCGCGGGTCACCCCCGACGCGTTGGGCCCGGGCGGGCTGCACGTCGGCGTGGTCGCCGGCACGACGGGACAGGCGTACGCGCGCGGCCAGGGATGGCAGCCCAAGGGGTACGAGAACGCCACCACGGCGCTCGACGCGCTCCGCACCGGCCAGGTCGACCTGCTGGTCCAGGACGATCCGGTGGTGCGCTACTGGCTCACCGATGAGGCCAACGCGGACTTCACCCTGGTCCCCGGGCTGCGCACGCACGAGCAGTACGGCTTCGCCGTGCGCAAGGGCCACAATCCGGCGCTGCTGCGGCTGATCGATCAGGTGATGGCGCAGATCCGGCGGGACGGCACCTACCGCCGGACGTACGAGCGGTGGATGGGACCGATGCCGCCGGAGTCCGCCAGTCCGGGCTGATCCGACCGAAACCGGCCATGCCATCGCTCCCGCACGGCGCTCCATGATCGACTTAGGCGGCGCCGAGGGGGGAGTCCGATGCGGAAAGTCGCCGTCGTGGCGGGCGGTGTGATCACCCTGGTCGCGGCGGTCGCCTTCTCCGGCGCCGCTCTGGGCGGTCCCGCCGGTCCGGCGACGCCGGAAGAGGCCTCGCGTGCGTACTTCCGCGCCTGGGAGGCCGGGGACTTCTCCGGGATGCGGCGGCTGGTCGACGACCCGCCCGCGGACTTCGCCGACCGGCACCGGGCCCTGTCCCGGGCGCTGCACGTCGAGTCGGTGGACTTCACCCCAGGCCCGCCCGTACGGCACGGGGACGAGGCGTCGGTCGACTACGCCGTGACACGGGAGTTGCTCGGGGTCGGTCGTTGGAGCTTCCGCGCGACCCTGCGGCTGGCGCGCCTGAGCGGGACGTGGCGGGTGTCGTGGTCGCCGGCGACGCTGCACCCGGCCCTCGCCGATGGCGGGCGGTGGCTGCTGACCCGGACCGAGGCGACGTCGGGCGCGCCGGTCGCCGCGGACGGCAAGCCGCTCCCCGATGACAGCAGCGCGCAGCCGTACCTCGCCGACCTCGGCGGCCGGCTGGGCGAGGACGGCGGGGAACCCGGATGGGCAGTGGAGATCCAGAACCCGGGGCGGCCGGCGCAGCGGCTGAAGGTCCTCCCCGGTCGCGGCGCGAGGCCTATCCGCACGACGATCGACCGGCGCGCGCAGGCGGCCGCCGATGCGGCCGTGGGATCGGCGTCGGCCGCGCTCGTCGCGATCCGTCCCTCGACGGGGGAGATCGTCGCGGTCGCCGACCGGCTGCCCGACGCCAAGGGCGCCTTCCAGGGCGTGTATCCGCCGGGATCGACGTTCAAGGTGGTCGTCGCGGCGGCGCTGCTGGACGGCGGCATGACACCGTCCAGCGCAGTCGACTGCCCGGCCGTGACGGTCGCCGGGCAGCGCACGATCCACAACCACGGCGGGCTGACCCTCGGCCGCGTGTCGCTGGCCGACGCGTTCGCGGAATCCTGCAATACGACGTTCGCCAAGCTCGGCGTGGCGATGGGAACCGGGCGGCTGCGGGACAGCGCCGGGGCGTTCGGCTTCGGCGCGCACTTCGACACGGGGACCGACACCGCGTACTCCGGCGACTTCCCGGACCCCGGCGGCGACAACGGGCTGGCCGAGGCGTCCATCGGCCAGGGAAAGGTCCAGGCGAACCCGCTCGCCATGGCGGTCGTCGCCGCGGCCGTGGCCGACGGCTCGTACCGCTCTCCGCGGCTCGTGGCCGCACGCCTCCTGCATGGGGGAACGGTCCGGGCGCTTCCGTCGTCGGTGGTCACGGGGCTGCGGTCGATGATGCGCGCGGTCGCCACGCGGGGAACCGCCGCACGGGCGGGGCTTCCGGCCGGCACGGCGGGCAAGACGGGGACGGCCGAATATGATGCCCAGGGCCGTACCCACGCGTGGTTCATCGGCTACCGGGGTGATCTGGCCTTCGCCGTCTTCGTCCAGCATGGCGGGGACGGAGGGCAGGTGGCCGCGCCGGTCGCGGCCCGCTTTCTTACTGTGATGAAGTCGTGACGGCGTTTTCGCAGGTGGCGACTGATATGACATAGTCGGACGGTTCTCTGTCCTGATTATGGAGGAAACGTGGGTATTCGTCGCCGACTTGCCGCCACCGCCGGGCTCTGCGCGGCCGCCGTCGCCCTCACCGCCTGCGGCGGCGGCGGTGGCGGAGTAACGGTCCAGGGCGCCAAGCTGGTGAAGAAGGGCAAGATCACGACCTGCACCCACCTGCCGTACCCGCCGTTCCAGTCGGCCCAGGGTGGCAAGGTCGTCGGCTTCGACGTCGACATGATCGACCTGGTGGCAAAGAAGCTCGGCGTGACGCAGCAGGTCATCGACACCCCGTTCGAGACGATCAAGACGGGGACCGCGCTGAACGCCGGAAAGTGCGACGTGGCCGCCGCGGGCATGACGATCAAGCCGGAGCGTGCGCGGTTCATCGACTTCACCAAGCCGTACTTCAACGCGACCCAGGCGCTCATGGGCAAGAAGGGCGTCACCTTCGCGTCGCTGGACGAGGTCAAGGCCAAGAAGGTCAAGGTCGGCTCCCAGGCGAGCACCACCGGTGAGGACTTCGTCCACGCCAAGGGCATCGACTCCCGGTCGTTCAAGGACTCCGCCAGCCTCCTCAACGGGCTGCGCACCGGCCAGGTCGACGTGATCATCGAGGACTACCCGGTCGTACAGGGCTGGCTGAAGGACCCGGCGAACGCGCAGTACGGCGTGGCGGCCAGCCTGAACACCGGCGAGCAGTACGGCTTCGCCGTCCGCAAGGGCGACAATCCCAAGCTGATCTCGCTGATCAACCAGACCATCGACGAGGCGCGGCAGAGCGGCGAGTACAAGCAGATCTACGAGAAGTGGATCGGCCCGATGCCCGCCGGCGCGTGAGCACGTCGCCGATCGATCCGAGGGATCGCACATGACTGAACCTGCGGCGGCGGCGCCGCGGCTGACCCGGCGGCAGCGCCGTCGGCTGATCCTCGGCGGCGAGTACGGCATCTTCATCATCGCCATCGTGCTGCTCGTCTCCCTGGCCAACTGGAGTTCGCTGGCGACGAACTTCGCCCGGTGGCAGGTCATCAAGGGGCTGTTCCCCGAGATCATCACCGTGGGGCTGCGCAACACGCTGATCTTCACGCTTACCGGTTTCGTCCTCGGCCTGGTGGCCGGCCTGGCCCTGGCATTGATGCGGCTGTCGTCGGTTCCGCCGTACCGCTGGTTCGCGCTGGTCTACATCGAGGTCTTCCGGGGACTGCCCGCGCTGCTGATCTTCATCTTCGTGTCCGTCGGCGTCCCGATCGCCTTCCCCGGGACCAACTTCCCCGGCGGCGTGTACGGCCAGGCGGCCTTCGCCCTCGGGCTCGTGTCGGCGGCCTATATGGCCGAGACGATCCGGGCCGGCATCGAGGCGGTCCCGCGCGGCCAGATGGAGGCGGCGCGGACCCTGGGCATGTCGCACGGCCGCGCCATGCGCTCCATCATCATCCCGCAGGCGCTGCGGATCGTGATTCCGCCGCTGACCAACGAACTCGTCCTGCTCTTCAAAGACTCGTCGCTGGCGCTCTTCCTGGGCATCACGCTGCAACAGCGGGAGCTGTCGAAGTTCGCCAACGACGCGGCCAGCCAGCAGGGCAACATCTCGCCGATCATCGTCGCCGCCCTCTGCTATCTGATCGTGACGATCCCGCTGGGGCACCTGGCGCGGCGGCTGGAGGCCCGGCAGAAGAGGGGACAGCGGTGACGACCGTCAATACCGCCGCGGCGGTACAGGTGACCGGGCTGCACAAGGCGTTCGGCGACCTGGAGGTGTTGCGCGGCATCGACTTCGAGGTCGCGCGCGGCGAGGTGGTCTGCGTCATCGGCCCATCCGGCTCCGGCAAGTCCACGCTGCTGCGCTGCGTGAACCTCCTGGAGGACCCCACCGCCGGGCAGGTGTACGTCGGGGGTGTCGAGCTGACCGACCCGGACGTCGACATCGACGGGGCACGCCGTCGCATCGGCATGGTCTTCCAGCAGTTCAACCTGTTCCCGCACCTGTCGGTGCTCGGGAACGTCAGCATCGCGCAGCGCAAGGTCCTGCGGCGCTCCGCGGAGGAGGCCGACCGGATCGCGCGGGAGAACCTGGTCCGGGTCGGGCTGGCCGACAAGGTGGACGCCTACCCCGCGCAGCTGTCCGGTGGTCAGCAGCAGCGGGTGGCGATCGCTCGTGCGCTGGCCATGGGCCCGGACGTCATGCTCTTCGACGAACCGACCTCCGCACTGGACCCCGAGCTGGTCGGCGACGTCCTCGGCGTCATGCGCAAACTGGCCCTCGAGGGCATGACGATGCTGGTCGTCACGCACGAGATGAGCTTCGCCCGCGAGGTCGCCGACCGGGTGGTGTTCATGGACGGCGGCGCCATCGTCGAGGAGGGACCGCCGTCCAAGGTCATCGGCGACCCGACGCACGAGCGGACCCGCAGGTTCCTGTCCCGCGTCCTCGACCCGGCCGCCGCCGAGGTCGAGGAGGCGTAGAGCCCGACCTCGGCCGGTGGCCGGGACCAGGACGGGCGGAATGCTCGGTGATGGTGGTCGCGTAAGGGGCGAATGCCGTGAAGCGTCGCGCCGGGGCGGCCTCTACCGAGGCTTCCGCCCGCCGGAGCGGACGGTGAGGGGGCCGGGCCGGGTGAGAGGTCCGGAGGGTGTTCTCCGGAAGCGATCACAGGTAGCGGCCTTGTAACGTGACCGAAACATGGAGGCGGCACACTGATATGAGGCCAGGGTTGTCGCTGCGGGTTGCGAAGGGGATCGGTTTTGGACCGTCAGCAGGAGTTCGTGCTCCGCACGCTTGAGGAGCGCGACATCCGTTTCATCCGGCTGTGGTTCACTGACGTGCTCGGATTCCTGAAGTCCGTCGCGGTCGCACCCGCCGAGTTGGAGCAGGCGTTCGCCGAGGGCATCGGGTTCGACGGATCGGCGATCGAGGGGTTCGCCCGGGTCTACGAGGCCGACATGCTCGCCAAACCGGATCCCTCGACGTTCCAGGTCCTGCCGTGGCGCGCGGAGTCACCGGGCACGGCCCGGATGTTCTGCGACATCCTCATGCCGGACGGCTCGCCGAGCTTCGCCGACCCCCGCTACGTCCTCAAGCGCACCCTCGGCCGCGCCGCCGACCTCGGGTTCACCTTCTACACCCACCCCGAGCTGGAGTTCTACCTCCTCAACCAGCAGTCCGACGACGGCCGCGAGCCGACGCCGGTCGACCTGGGCGGCTACTTCGACCACACGCCGCACCGCGCCGCGCACGACTTCCGGCGCAACGCGATCATGATGCTGGAGTCGATGGGCATCTCCGTCGAGTTCAGCCACCACGAGGGCGGTCCGGGTCAGCAGGAGATCGACCTGCGCTACGCCGACGCGCTCACCACGGCCGACAACATCATGACGTTCCGCCTGGTGATGAAGGAGGTCGCGCTCGAGCAGGACGTGCACGCCTCCTTCATGCCCAAGCCGTTCACCGAGCACCCGGGCTCGGGCATGCACACGCACATGTCGCTGTTCGAGGGTGACCGCAACGCCTTCTATGAGCCGGGCGCCGAGTACCAGCTGTCCAAGGTCGGACGGGCGTTCATCGCCGGGCTGCTCCGGCACGCCGCCGAGATCACCGCGGTGACCAACCAGTGGGTCAACTCCTACAAGCGCCTGTGGGGCGGGGTCGGCGCGTCCGCCGGCGCCGGCGGTGAGGCGCCGCCGTTCATCTGCTGGGGCCACAACAACCGATCCGCGCTCGTGCGCGTGCCGATGTACAAGCCGCAGAAGGGCCACGCGACCCGCATCGAGTTCCGTGCGCCCGACACCGCCTGCAACCCCTACCTCGCCTTCGCCGTGATCCTCGGCGCCGGCCTGAAGGGCATCGAGCAGGGCTACGAGCTCCCGTCGGGCGCCGAGGACGACGTCTGGGCGCTGACCGCGGCCGAGCGCCGGGCGATGGGCATCGAACCGCTGCCGCAGAGCCTGG
>JBJMIW010000122.1:0-12047 GCA_045806665.1 Actinoallomurus sp. | reverse complement strand
CGCGGTCGGCGGTTCGGGGAGCGCGAGCAGCCGCTCCGCCGCCTCAGCGGCGACGGCGACGCCCTCGGCGCACACACCGGTCAGCCCGTCGGCCTCCAGGCCGTGCCGGCCCATCGCCCGCAGCCAGCCCTTCCTCCGCTCGTCACCGAACCCGGTCCCCTCGGGCCAGCCGAGGTAGGCGATGCGCCGGTGTCCCCGGACCACCAGGTGCTCGACCGCCTGGCCGATCCCGTACGCGCCGTCGACGTCCACCCAGGTATACGGCCCGTCCTCCTGACCCCAGGGCCGGCCGAAGCAGACGAACGGGATGCGGCGCTCGGCGAACCACGGCAGCCGCCGATCCTTGGCGGACACGTCGGCCACCACGAACCCGTCGACCGTGCCGGTACGGATCAGGTCCTCGTACACCGCGAGCTCTTCGTCCACGGCCGAGGGGGCGAACAGCAGCAGGTGGTAGCCGGCCGCCCCGGCCGCCGCCGTCAGGGAGTAGAGGAAGCGGTCGAGGAAGTTGCTGACGCCGATCGGCGCGGAGATCTTCAGGCCGATGCACCGGCTGGCACGTTCCCGGAGGTTCTGCGCCGCGCGGTTCGGCCGGTAGCCGAGCTCCTCGATGGCCCGCCGCACGCGCTTGGCGGTGTCCGGGGCCACGCGGGCCGGGCGGTTGAGCACGTTCGAGACGGTCTGGCGGGAGACACCGGCGGCCGCGGCGACATCGGAGATCGTCACTCCGTTCCCGTCTCGGTCGCCCATCCCTCTCCCTCGCACCGTTCCAGCAATTCCGTCCCTGAAGGTGGCGATTTGATCGTTCAAATTGCCACCAGGCGAGAAGTATGTCAAGGAGATGGCGAACACGTTTCCGGCTCGTTACGCGGGCGTGTTGGTACCGAGTCCGGGGGGCACGTCGTCCTGCACAACGACGATGCCACGGGGTCCGCATCGCCGGAAGAGGGGCTGAGCACCACGATTCCGGGCAGGGCGCTCCCTGATCCGGGGAACACCGGGACGGACGCGAGTCGTTCCGGTGATACGACCGACCGAAGAGGGGGGATGTGGGTGTCCGCGGCGTCGGACCCTTCCAGTCCTGAGCCGGGGGCGCCGCGATGGTGAGCGCCTTGGCCGGTGTCGTCGCGATCCTCGCGCTGACGGCCGCGACCGGTTACTTCGTGGCTCAGGAGTTCGCCTTCATCGCCGCCGACCGCGCCGCGCTCGGGGCGCAGGCCGAGGGCGGCGACAAGCGGGCCCGGCGGGCCCTCGCCGTGATGGGCCGGCTGTCGTTCATGCTGTCCGGCGCCCAACTGGGGATCACGGTCACCGCGCTGGTCGTCGGTTTCATCGCCGAGCCCGCTACATCCAAGTTGATCGTTCCGGGGCTGCAGCACGCGGGGCTCTCCGCAGGCGAGGCCGAGGGCGTCGCGGTCGTCGCCGGGTTCGTGCTGGCGACCGTGGTGCAGATGGTGCTCGGCGAGCTGCTGCCCAAGAACCTGTCGCTGGCGTGTGCCGAGCCGGTCGCCAAGGCGCTGGCCCCCTCGACGCTGGCCTACCTCTCGGTCGCGGGGCCGGTGATCAGGCTGTTCGACGCGGCCGCCGCCCGGCTGGTGCGGTCGTTCGGCGTCGAGCCGGTGGAGGAGCTCCACCACGGGGCGACTCTGGAGGAGCTCGGCGACATCATCGGCGAGTCCCGCCGGTCGGGCCATCTCCCGCCGGACCTGTCCGACCTCCTGCAGCGCGCGCTCACCTTCCGGGAGCGGACGGCGGCGGAGGTCATGGTGCCCCGTCCCGACGTCGTGGTCGTCCCCCGGTCGACGACCGTGGCCGAGCTGACCGACCTGGTCGCCCATAAGGGCCACACCGACTATCCGGTGTGGGGGCGGGACATCGACGACATCGTCGGCGTCGTCGGGGTGCGGGAACTCGCCGCGCTCGACCCTGCGGAAGCCGGGCGGATCCCGGCCGACGACCCGCCGGTGGAGACGGTGATGCGCCCGGCACTGCTCGTCCCGGACACCCTGGAGCTGCAGTCGGTCACCGCCCGGATGCGCGAGGCGGGGCAGGAGTTCGCCGCCGTGGTCGACGAGTACGGCGGCCTGGCCGGGATCCTCACCTTCGAGGACATCGCCGAGGAGCTCGTCGGCGAGATCGCCGACGAGAACGACGCCATGGAGGCGGACCCGACCCGCGGTGAGGGCGTGTGGGTGCTGAACGCCGCGACGCGGATTGCGCAGGTCCGCGACCTCACCGGGCTGGCGCTGCCCGCCGACGCCGCCTACGGCAGCCTCAGCGGGCTCGTGATGACGCGGCTGCACCGCCTGCCGCGGGTGGGTGACCGGATCGACGTCGCACTGGATCCCGACTACGGCCCGCCGGGGCGCGCCGCGATCGAGGTGCTCGCCGTACGCCGGCGCGTCGCCCGGACCGTACGGCTCCGCGCGCTTCCGCTCGCCACCGCCGCGGCCGAAGAGTCGAATGAGGTGTCGTGGACCCGCTGACCTCCGCCCTCGTCACGCTGCTGCTGCTCACCGGCAACGCCTTCTTCGTCGCCTCCGAGTTCGCCTTCGTCGCCGCGAAACGTCCGCGCCTGGAACGGGCCGCCGCCTGCGGCAGCACGCCCGCGCGGGCTGCCGTCGCCGGGATCGACGAACTGTCGCTGATGCTGGCCGGGGCGCAGTTGGGCATCACGATGTGCTCGCTCGGGCTGGGCGTCGTCACCGAGCCGGCCTTCGAGGCCCTGCTGGACGCGCCGCTGGCGGCCGTCGGCGCGCCGGAGGCGGCCGGGCACGCCGTGGCGTTCACCTTGGCGCTCGGCGTGGTGACCTTCCTGCACATGGTGGCCGGGGAGATGGCGCCGAAGTCATGGGCCATCGCCCACCCCGAACGCTCCGCCCTGATCCTCGCGATCCCGTTCCGCGGGTTCGCCCGGCTGTCGCGTCCTCTGCTGGCCGTCCTGGGCGGGGTCACCAACGGCCTGCTCCGGCTGGCCGGGGTACGGCCGCGCGAGGGGACGGAGGCGCCCGCCGACCCGCAGCGGCTGACCCACCTGATCGGCGAGTCCCGCCGGATGGGGCTGATCGACCGGGCGGAGCACGACCTTCTGGGCCGGGCGATCACCACCCGGCAGTCGGGCATCGACCACCTGGTCGTGCCGGCCGAACGTGTGACGGCGGTCCCCGCCGACGCCGGCCCGGAGGAGATCAGGCGTGCGTCGGCCGCGAGCGGGCACACCCGGCTGCTCGTCCGGGACGGCCGGGCCCGCGTCAGCGGGCTGCTGCACGTACGCGACGCCCTCCCCTGCCTGGCCGACGGCCGGACCGCCGGCGACATGACCTATCCGGTCCCGACCCTGACGCCGGGCACGACGGTCCTGGCCGCGGTGAGCCGGCTCCGGCGGGCCCGCGCGCAACTCGCCCTGGTCGCCACGCCGGAGAACCCGTTCATCGGCATCGTCAGCCTGGACGACCTGCTGAGCGAGCTCCTCGCCGGCAACCCCCACTGACCCGGGACGGGGCCCCGCCCGCTCGGCCTCCTACTTGCGCCACTCGTCGATGTGCAGGACCGATCCCGGACCGGAGGTTCTCAGCGGAAGATTCCGATCAGCCCGCTCGGCCGCCGTGCGGGCCGTGATCGGCAGGACCTCGGCGGCGCCGGTGGCATCCGGCGCAGCGGCCTGTGCCGCGTACACCGGGACCCTGATCAGAAGCAGGATCAGCGCGCCGGCTCCGGTCGCGGCCGCCGCGACGGTGACGAGCCCGGGCAGGCTCGCGGCCGCGACACCCACGCCGCACAGGCCCGCCACGGTCGCGATGGCGAAGAGCGTCACGGCGACCTGCGGGACGGTGAGCCCCATCGCCTTGAGCCGGTGCGAGACGTGGTCGGTGCCGGCGGTGAAGCAGGACAGGCCCGCGCGCGGGCGCGCGATGACAACCAGACAGGTGTCGACCGTCGCGACGAACGTGAACAGGAGGAGTTCGGCGAGCCGGGACGGCGCGCCGCCGGGGACCCGGACCAGGACGGCGGCGGCCGCCAGCAGGAAGCCGATGAACAGCGACCCGGTGTCACCCATGAACATGCGGGCGGGCGCCCAGTTGTGGACGAGGAACCCCAGGCAGCCCGCGGACAGGGTGATCAGCAGCAGCGCCAGGCCGGTCTGGCCCTCGAGGTAGGCCGCGCCGGCGATGAGGCAGCCGCCGGCGACGGCGACCGTCGCGGCGGACCCGTCCATGTTGTCCAGGAGGTTGAAGGAGTTGGTGAGCACCACGATCCAGAGCACCGTCACCACGGGATCGAGCCAGTGCCCGAAGAGGCCGATGCGTCCCCCCGCCAGAACGACGGCCGTGGCGGCGATGGCCTCCACGACCAGCCGGAACGCCGGACGCGTCGGTCTGACATCGTCGATCAGGCCGACCAGGGCGACGATCAGGCCGGCGATGACGAGGATCGCGACCCGCCGGTCCCAGTGGGAGATCGACACTGTCCCCGCGGCCAGCGCGGCGATGGCGATCGCGACACCGCCGAGGTACGGTGTCGGCCGCGCGTGTGCCTTGCGCACATCCGGCCGGTCGGTGAGGCCGCGGCGAAGGGCGTACCGGCCGAGCCCCGCGCTGAGCACGTCGGCCAGCACCAGCGCCGCGGTCGCCGCGCCGGCCGCCCTCAGCCACGGAGGCACGGCCACCGGCTCTCGACGACCTGTCTGATGGTGCCGGGCATGTGCCCCTCCCGCGGTCCGACGGCCACACGGACGGATGTCACCGTCCGTGACCACTCCGGGAATCAGGCTAAAGATCGTTGATCAAAACCCGGGTCGTCCCACCTACATGATCGTAGAAAGTCTGACCAGATCGAGCCGCCGTTCCCGGTCCCTGGCGCGGGCGCCGTCGAATGCCTTTTTTTGCCAATTCATGGGTGGGCCATCGGATTGCCCGGATCCCTGGTCGGGCACGTGGGGAGATCGTCCTCGTGCGGAACCGGCGGCCCGCCATCGGGCACGCGTTTAACGAGGTCAACACCGGAAATGTCGCAATAGGCACATACGGGGGACACATCAGGGGAAGGAACCGCGAGATGACGCAGCGACCTGAGACGATGCCGGAGAAGGACGCCGTCGACCTACTGATCCACCAACATCAGGAGATCCGCCGCCTCTTCGAGGAGGTAGACCAGAACACGGGTCACCCCCGCGAGGAGGCGTTCGAGAAGCTCTGCCGCTTCCTGGCCGTGCACGAGACGGCCGAGGAGGAGGTCGTGCACCCTCTGGCCCGCCGGGTGATCCCGGACGGCGACCGGGTGATCGACGCCCGGCTGGAGGAGGAGAACGAGGGCAAGCGCGTCCTGCAGGCCCTGGAGAAGATGGGCACTTCGGCGGCCGGCTTCGAGCCGTTGTTCGCCGAGTTCCGCAAGTCCGTCATCGACCACGCCGAGAACGAGGAACGCGAGGAGTTCACCCGGCTGCGGGAGATGGGCGGCACCGAGCTGCGCGGCCTCGCCGCGGCGATCAAGGCGGCCGAGGCGGTGGCGCCGACGCACCCGCATCCGGGTGTGGAGTCCGCCGCCAAGAACATACTCCTCGGCACGTTCGCCTCCGCCGCCGACCGGACCCGCGACGTCGTCCGCAAGGCCCTCGGCCGCGACCGCAAGTGACCGCGTCACTGGGCGGTGCACCCCGGATTCGGCGGAATAGGTGCGCTAAACGATTGTTTACTCTCCGCGCTCTTGACGCTACCGGCCGTTACCGGCACAGTTGAGGAGACCGCGCATTGCGGTCGATTCGGAATGCGATGGCGCATTTACCGCCGGCCACGTGACCCGGTCGCCCCACAGGCGCCGGGTGTGACGGGCGGTCCCGGGTCAGGCGATTCCGGGAGGGCGATCGGGAGCCGATCCCGATCGCCCGTCACGGCACGGCTCGCTCCCCCGCGGACTCAGCGGGCGACGGCGAAGTGGACCTGGACGCGGGTGCCGCCGGCCGTACGGGAGATGCGGACCAGGTCGGAGATCTGGTTGACCAGCAGGAGACCGCGTCCGCCACGGACGTCGGGGGCGACCGGCCGACGCCCGGCCAGCGGATCGCTGATATGTCCCGAGTCACTGATCTCGCAGACGACGTGCCCGGGCCGGGACCATACGCGGAGGGTGCCGCTGCCGCCTCCGTGCACGATCGAGTTGGCGGCCAGTTCGTTGACGGCGAGCTCCAGGTCGAGGAGACGATCACCGGTGATGCCGCGCCGCGCCGCCTCCGCCGTGGCGAAGGCCCGCACCTCGCCCAACGCGTCCGCGTCGAAGTCGAGGGCCGCCGCGTCGACGGGCTCCGGCCCCAGGTCGTTGTACACCTCGATGACCTTTTCTGGGTCGAAGTCGGCACTCACGCGCTCGACGCCGTGTTCGATGACGACGGGGTGGGTGATGGCCGCGTCCGTCAAGACCCGCCGATCGAGCTCCGCTGCGTCGTAGGGGCACAGGATCGTCACCGTACGCCCGGCGAAGGCCAGATTGATCAGAGCCTCGTGCTGGGCGCAGGCGGGGTACTCCGCCGCCGAGCGACCGTGCCAGATCGGCTCGCCGATGACGCGCACCCGCTGCCCGGGGTGCGCGTCGGCGAAGCGGCGCAGGACACCGGGGATGATCCTGCCCGGATTGCGGCCGGCCACGCTCATGTCGACGAACCGCACGCGCCGGGCGGCGGCGCCCAGCCGCGCGCGCAGCAACGCCAGCCGCGGACCCGGAACGGCGATCGCCACCGGCTCACCGGCGTCGAGCCCACCGCGCACGAAGGACAGCGTCCCGGCGAGGTACTCCCGCTCCCCGCGGTACAACAGCGCCGGGTGTGAGAAGGGGGCGGGGAAACTCATCCCGGTGCACCTCGTTCGTCGGCAACTGAGGAAACACTACCGTGAGGTTACGGCGAGACGACCAGCACACGGCCACTGCCGTGCTGTGCACGCGCCGGCGCGGC
Source organism: Actinoallomurus sp. (assembly GCA_045806665.1). GTDB lineage: Bacteria > Actinomycetota > Actinomycetes > Streptosporangiales > Streptosporangiaceae > Actinoallomurus. The sequence continues at coordinate 5,104 of JBJMIW010000122.1, read as the reverse complement.
CCGGCGTCCCCGCCAGTCCAGCATGGCGGCGGGCACCGTGCCGGGCGCGCCCGAGTAGCTCGCGTCCGCGGCGGGCTGGAGGTCGGGCGCCGTCAGGTTCCGTGGGGTCGTGCCGTCGCCTGCGGGCGTCCCGCCGGAGGCCGCCCGGCGCGGCGGACCCGCCGTGCGGGCTACGGTCGCCGGAGGCGCGGCCGTCACCTGGGCGGCGGTCGCGGCGGCGTGGGCCCGGATCGTGACGGAGGCCGGACGCAGTCCGGGCGACGTCGCGGTGAGCGTCAACGGTCCGGCGTGGGCGCCCGCCCGGGTTTCCACCGCCTCCACCGGGAGGGTGCCGCGATTACCTCCCCCGGACTGGGACAGACTGGCGTAGGAGATCGAACGTCGACGGCCCGGGAGGGCCGAAGGAGCATCCGATGGTGCATGAACGTGCGGGGCGACCCGCGCAGCCGGAAGACCTGGTGGACGTCGCGCGGCTGGTGACGGCGTACTACGCGTGCCGGCCCGATCCCGCGCGGGTCGAGCAGCGCGTGGCCTTCGGCACGTCAGGGCATCGCGGATCGGCGTTGAACACCGCCTTCAACGAGGCACACATCCTCGCGACCAGCCAGGCCATCTGTGAGTACCGCGCGAGCCAGGGGGTCGACGGGCCCCTGTTCCTGGGGATCGACACGCACGCCCTGTCGGAGCCCGCGCGCGTGTCCGCGCTGGAGGTCTTCGCCGCCAACGGCGTACGGGTGCTGATCGACAGCCGGGACGGCTACACGCCGACACCCGCCGTCTCGCACGCCATCCTCACCTACAACCGCGGTCGTACGGCCGGCCTCGCCGACGGCGTCGTCGTGACGCCCTCGCACAACCCGCCGGCCGACGGCGGGTTCAAGTACAACCCGCCCACGGGCGGTCCGGCCGACACCGACGCGACGTCGTGGATCCAGGACCGGGCCAACGCGCTCATCGCCGAGGACCTCAAGGAGGTCGAGCGGATCCCGTACGCCCGCGCGCTCGCGGCGGACACCACGGGCCGATACGACTTCCTCGGCACGTACGTGGACGACCTGCCCTCCGTCCTCGACCTGGACGCCGTCCGCGACGCGGGCGTCCGGATCGGCGCGGACCCGCTCGGGGGCGCCAGCGTCGCCTACTGGGGTGAGATCGCCGACCGCCACCGGCTCGACCTCACGGTCGTCAACCCGCACACCGACCCGACCTGGCGGTTCATGACGCTGGACTGGGACGGCAAGATCCGGATGGACTGCTCGTCGCCGTGCGCGATGGCCTCGCTCATCGCCCGCAAGGACGAGTTCGCGGTCTCGACGGGGAACGACGCGGACGCGGACCGGCACGGCATCGTCACGCCGGACGGCGGGCTGATGAACCCCAACCACTTCCTCGCCGTGGCCATCTCCTACCTGTACGCCCACCGGCCGGACTGGTCCGCAGACGCGGGGGTCGGCAAGACCCTGGTCAGCAGCAGCATGATCGACAGGGTCGCGGACGGGCTCGGCCGCCGCCTGGTGGAGGTCCCCGTCGGGTTCAAGTGGTTCGTCCCCGGCCTGCTGGACGGCTCGCTCGGCTTCGGCGGCGAGGAGAGCGCCGGCGCCTCGTTCCTTCGCCGCGACGGTTCGGTCTGGACCACCGACAAGGACGGCATCATCCTCGCCCTGCTGGCCTCGGAGATCACCGCCGTCACCGGTCGCTCCCCCAGCGAGAACTACGCCGAACTCGTCGCACGCTACGGCGACCCCGCGTACGCGCGCGTCGACGCGCCCGCCTCACGGGAGGAGAAGGCGGTCCTCAAGGAGCTGTCCGCCGAGCAGATCACCGCGGACGCCCTCGCCGGCGAGCCGATCACCGCTGTCCTCACCGAAGCGCCGGGCAACGGCGCCCCGCTGGGCGGTGTGAAGGTATGCACCGAGAACGCCTGGTTCGCCGCCCGGCCGTCCGGCACCGAGGACGTCTACAAGATCTACGCCGAGTCCTTCAAGGGCCCGGATCATCTGGCCCGTGTCCAGGAGGAGGCCCGCGAGGTGGTGAACGCCGCTCTCGGCGCCGCACGCGCCTGACCGGCACGCGGAAATCGGCGCAGAATGGACTGATGAGCGAGTCATCGACGTACGGCGGCAACCCGACGCTGCCTGCCCTCAGGCGGCACTTCGAGGACCTGCGGGACGGCACCCACGGTGGCGTCGCCGGGCGGACGGACAAGGAGGAGCGCTTCGCCGACACGGTGGTGCTGCTGGCGCAGTACGCCAATAGCGTGCTCCAGGAGATCGATCAGGACCTACTTCGGGGTACGGGCGACGTCGACGAGACCGGGCTGACGCGGACGGAGGACGGCGGCCTGACCGCCTCCTGGACGCTGTCGTGGCCGGAGCAGCGGGCGGCGGGCGTCCGGCCGATCACCCTGGAGGCCCACTTCGAGCGAGGCTTCCACCATCCGCACCTGCGCGGCGCCACGGTCGGCGAGTGGCCTCTCAACGTCTTCGACGACGGGCAGGCCGCCGCGGAGGTATGCACCCTGCGCGCGATCGCGGCGGCCGACCTGCACAACCTGGTGTTCCAGCGCGACTACCGGCTGGTCCCGGCGGTCACCAGGCCGGGCGGCGGCTGAGCGGCGCGGTCACTCCACCGTGATGCCGAGCGAGGTGGCGAAGGCGGGCGCGAGGTCGATGAGCTGCGCGGCGCTGATCGTGGCGCCGCGCAGGCACTCCGCGCCGCCCGACAGGCCGAGCTCGGCGCCGCGCAGGTCGACCTTCTCCAGCGTCACGCGCGAGAAGTCCACTCCGGTGAGCCGCGCACCGGGGAAGGTGACCCGGCGCAGGGTGGCCGCGCCGAAGTCGACGTCGGCCAGCACGCAGTCCTCGAACCGGACGTCGGACAGCCGGGCCTCGCGCAGGTTCAGCGAGTCCAGCTTGCACCCCTGGAACACCACGCGCGTGAGCTCGGCACCGTACAGCTGGGGCCCGGCGAGCACGCCGCCGAGGAACGTGACGTCCTGCCAGCTGCTCTCGGCGAGGTCCGTCCCGACCAGCCGGGTCTCGTCGAACCACGTGTCGATGAACCGGACCCGCCGGAACCCGCCGCCCTCGAAGGTCGTCCGCGTGACGGCGCACTCCATGAACCGGGCGCCGGAGACGTCGACGTCCATCACGGTCAGGCCGTCGACGTGGACGGTGTCGTAGTCGTCCTCGAACCAGGAACCGTCGTAGGCGGACAGGGCCTCGGCGTACGGAAGGTCGGCCAGTCGTCGCGGCGGTGTCATCCGCACAGCGTAGGGCCCCCGCCGTCAACGGCGTCCAGGAGACGGTCGTCGGTGGGCCGGGCCGCGTGCTCGTCAGCCGGCGGACTTGGCCTGGTCGAAGCGGGCCTGCGCTGCCATGACCTCGGGCATGCTGCCCTCCAGCCACTCGATCACGCCGAGGACCCGCTCGGCGGCCTGACGACCAAGCGGCGTGAGGCTGTACTCGACCCTCGGGGGGATGGTCGGCTCGGCCTTCCGTAGCACGAAGCCGTCGCGTTCTAGCGCCTGGAGGGTCTGCGCGAGCATCTTCTCGCTCACTCCATGGACCCGGCGGCGCAGCGCGTTGAACCGGTAGGTCCCCTCGCTCAACGCGCCCAGCGCGAGGATCCCCCACCGCCCGGTGATGTGACCGAGGGCCTCCCGGGACCTGCACCGACCGGCGAACACGTCGAAGACGACTCCGGCGTAGCCGTCCTCGCACGCCGCTCCGCCGCCGTCACAGGCCGGGGTCGGGGGTCCGTCAGTCGCGCGGCTGTCCATGCGGGCCAGCATACTTCTCCACCGCACGGTGCAATCAACCGTACTCACCACTGGATCGCACTGCAGAAAAGTTAGTACTACCGTCGTGCGTGTGCTCACCTCGGGCGCTGCAGTCCGAGGACCATCGAAGCGGGAGACTCTATGATCATCGTGACCGGCGGCACCGGTCAGCTCGGCCGTCTGGTGATCGACGGGCTACTGGAGAAGGTGCCCGCCGACCAGGTCGTGGCAGCCGTGCGGAGCCCGGAGAAGGCCGCCGACCTGGCCGCGCGGGGCGTGCACGTCCGGGAGGCCGACTACGACCGGCCCGAGACCCTGCGCCCGGCGTTCGAGGGAGGGACCAGGCTCCTGCTCATCTCCGGCAGCGAGGTCGGACGGCGCGTCCCGCAGCACGCCGCGGCGGTCCAGGCCGCTCAGGGGGCCGGCATCGCGCACGTCGTCTACACCAGCGCGCCGCACGCGGACACGTCCGTCCTCGGGCTGGCCGCCGAGCACAAGGCGACCGAGGAGATCCTCCGCGAGACCGGACTGACCTACACGCTCCTGCGCAACAACTGGTACAGCGAGATGTACGTCACGGCGATCGGTCAGGCCGTCGAGACCGGGGCCGTCATCGGCAGCGCGGGCGACGGGCGGATCGGCAGCGCCACACGCGCGGACTACGCGGCCGCGGCGGTGGCCGTGCTCACCGGGGCGGGCCACGACAACCGGATCTACGAACTGGCCGGGGACGTCGCCTGGACCCTGGACGACCTCGCCGCCGAGATCTCCCGGGCGTCCGGCAAGGAGGTCGTCTACCGGAACCTCTCCCCCGACGAGCACCGCGCCGCCCTGCTCGGGGCGGGCCTGCCCGACGCGGTCGCCGACATGCTCGTCGACGTCGACCGGGGCATCGCGGCGGGCGCACTGGCCGACACTCCGGGCGACCTGAAGACGCTCATCGGCCGGCCCACCACCCCGATCTCCGACACCGTCACGGCGGCACTCGCCGACTGACCGCTCGAACCGATCCGGACCGTCTCACCATTCACAGCGTTCAAGACCCCGATCTTCGGGATGGTCGCCGCCGCACTCGGCGGCCGGTCTCCCGGAACCCGGAGCAGCGGAGCTCCGGGCGCGCGGGCCGGTTCCTCCTGACCGGACACCGGTCCGCGCGGGCCTACCTCAGTTGGTGGCAACCACGTGGTCCCGGAGGCCGACGCCGTACGACGTGGGGGTGCCGTCGTAGGAGGTGATCAGTGACGGGCCGCTGCTGCAGTCCCAGGCGTTCCACGTCCACCCCAGGTAGCCGACAGCGTGCGAGTCGGCCCAGTTCATCAGGGT
>JBJMIW010000121.1:0-4296 GCA_045806665.1 Actinoallomurus sp. | reverse complement strand
CTTATGATCGTTTCGGTGGTCATGGCGAAGGGGAAACACCCGGTCCCATTCCGAACCCGGTAGTTAAGCCCTTCAGCGCCGATGGTACTGCACTGGAGACGGTGTGGGAGAGTAGGACGCCGCCGGACATAAACATATATCGAGGAAGGCCCGCCAGAGCATCTCTGGCGGGCCTTCCTGCGTTTATCGGCGAGATCGGTGTCCCGACCGAAGCGGTCAACGACGTCGCGAGGAGATCTGACATGTGGTCCCCGAATTCTCCCCGAACGCGGTGACCGACTGACTGACGCGGACCTGCGATTGGACGGACTCACGGCCGGCGGTGCCCACGACCGATCTCCAGCCGCTGAGAGAGGTCCTCCAGGGCGTCCGCTCCGGATCTCATGCGCGACGCCGCGGACCTCCTGGAGTTCGTCCGCACGCACGCCCCTGAGGCGGCATGCCGAAATCCTGGTGAAGGCCGCCGACCTCGTAATGCGCGTACGCAGGCATGAGGACCCCGAGCACCCTGTCCAGGGTGTGGCCCGGTCCGTGGCCAGGGGCCGGCGGGCGGAAGCGCGTGGGCAACACGGTGGGCTCCGCCCCTCCCGCCACTCTGGACGCGCGGCTCGCGGCCGCCGAGCCGCAGGGACCTCCGACGCGCCGGCGGGGCCGTACGTGCGTGGGCGGGTAGCCGCCACCGGGCGCGGAGCTTCGGCGCCCTGGTGCCGCGCTGGACGTACCGGCGTGCGTTCGAGCCGACCGTACCCGCTGAGGACTATGACGGGCCAGGGTACGTCGCCGTCTCGACCTGCTCCCGGCCCACTCCGCACGCCTGACCGCGCCGTCGTACCGGCGCTCCGGCTCAGGGCCTGGGACGGAGGGTGTCGACGGCCGTCCGCAGTTCCTCGATGCGCTGGTCGAGGGCGGCGACGGCCTTGGCGGCCTCCTCGTCCCCGGCCACCAGCGGGGTCAGCGCGCCGACCTGCTGCTCGACCGCGGCGACACGCCGGTGGAGCTCCGCTGCGAGCTCCTCCGACGGCGCCGCCGCGAACTGCGTGCGCAGCAGCTCCGACTGCTCACGGAGCTGCTGGTTCTTCCGGTACAGCTCCACGAAGACCGACACCTTGGTGCGCAGCACCCAGGGGTCGAACGGCTTGGAGATGTAGTCGACGGCGCCGGCGGCGTACCCGCGGAAGGCGTAGTCCGGGTCGGCGTCCGCGGCGGTCAGGAAGATGATGGGCACTTCCCGCGTCTTCCGGCGCCGCTTGATCGCGCGGGCGATCTCGAAACCGTCCATCCCGGGCATGACGATATCGAGAAGGATCACCGCGAAATCGTTGGTCAGCAACGCCCGTAGCGCCTCTTCGCCCGAACGCGCGCGGATCATGTTCTGGTCGAGTGAACTGAGGATCGCCTCGAGTGCGACGAGGTTCTCCTCACGGTCATCGACCAGAAGAATATTTGCCTTCTCGGCCACAGTCAGCCCTCCATCAGGTGCGTGGCCGGTTCAGCCACGCCCTCATGATGTCAAGAAGGTGGTCGGCGTCGACAGGCTTGGGTACGTAGTCCGATGCGCCGGACTCGATGCTCTTCTCCCGGTCACCCTTCATGGCCTTGGCCGTCAGCGCGATGATCGGCAGGTCGGCGAACTGCGGCATCCGCCGGATGGCCTCCGTCGTGGCGTAGCCGTCCAGCTCAGGCATCATCACGTCCATGAGGACGAGGTCGACGTCCTCGTTGCGGTCGAGGGTGTCGATGCCCTCACGGCCGTTCTCGGCGTACAGGACCTCGATGCCGTACTGCTCCAGCACGCAGGTGAGCGCGAAGATGTTGCGCACGTCGTCGTCGACGATCAGGATTTTGCGGCCGGACAGCACCTCATCGTCGATCGGCGACGACTCGTACGCGTCGTCGTCCTCCTCGGGGGCCGTGAACGACGCCGCCTGGACGACCAGGTCCGGCTGCGGCCGCCGCTTCTCCTCACGTACGGATGTGGAGCCGTTGCCGCCGGTGTCCAGGTAGCGGGCCGGCAGGAAGAACGTGAACGTGCTGCCCTCACCGGGACGGCTGGTCACGTGGATCTCCCCGCCGAGCAGCTGGGCGATGTCGCGGCTGATGGACAACCCCAGGCCGGTCCCGCCGTACCGGCGGCTGGTCGTGCCGTCGGCCTGCTGGAACGCCTCGAAGATGGCGCGCAGGTTGTGCTCGTCGATGCCGATGCCCGTGTCGCTGACGGCGAAGCCGATGACGTCGGGGGCGCGGGCGAGGACCGGGTCGACGAAGTCCACGTCCTCCGCCCGCCGGATCGTCAGCCGAACCTCACCGGAGGTGGTGAACTTCACCGCGTTGGACAGGAGGTTCCGCAGCACCTGCTGGAGGCGCTTCTCGTCGGTGTAGAGGTATTCGGGCAGGCCGGGCTCGGCGAACACGTCGAAGCTCAGGCCCTTGTCGGCGGCCAGTGGCCGGAAGTTCGCGTCGACGAAGTCGACCATCTCGGCGAACGAGACCGGTTGCAGAACGAGTTCCATCTTGCCCGCCTCGACCTTCGCCAGGTCGAGGATGTCGTTGATCAGGCGGAGCAGGTCGCTGCCGGACTCGTAGATCGTCTTGATCAGCTCGACCTGCTTGGACGTGAGGTTCTTGTCCGGGTTGCCGGCCAGAAGCTTGGCCAGCACGAGCAGGCTGTTGAGCGGTGTCCGGAGCTCGTGCGACATGTTGGTCAGGAACTCGGACTTGTACCGCGAGGACTGGGCGAGCTGCTCGGCGCGCTCCTCCAGCGTGCGGCGGGCCTGCTCGATCTGGAAGTTCTGCATCTCGATCGCGCGGTTCTGCTTGGCCAGCAGCGCCGCCTTGTCCTCCAGCTCGGCGTTGGACCGGCGCAGCTCCGCCTGCTGGCGCTGAAGCTCGCTGGAACGGTCCTGTAGCTCGGCCGTGAGCCGCTGGGACTCGCCCAGCAGCGCCTCGGTACGGGAGTTGGCGGTGATCGTGTTGATCGTCACGCCGATGGTCTCGACGAACTGGTCGAAGAACGCCAGGTGCACCTCGCTGAACGGGCTGAAGGATGCCAGTTCGATCACGCCGAGGACGCGGTTCTCGAACAGGATCGGCAGCACGATCAGGTTGAGCGGCGACGCGTTGCCCAGGCCCGTACCGACCGTGACGTAGCCGGCCGGCAGGTCGTGCACGATGATCGGCTTGTGCTCCCGGGCGGCCTGGCCGACGAGGCCGTCGCCCAATTGGAACCGCACCTTGTCGATCTTGTCCTGGCTGAGGCCGTACCCCGTCTTCAGCGTCAGCTCCGGACGGCCGTCCTCGGTCTCCTCGGCGAGGTAGAAGGCGCCGTACTGGGCGGAGGACAGCGGCGTCACCTCGCTCATGATGAGCCGGGCGACCTGCATCAGGTCGCGGTGGCCCTGCATGAGCCCGGCGATGCGGGCCAGGTTGGTCTTCAGCCAGTCCTGCTGCTGGTTGGCGCGCGTGGTCTCACGGAGGTTCGCCACCATCAGGTTGACGTTGTCCTTGAGCTCGGCGACCTCGCCGCGGGCCTCCACCGCGACGGACCCGGTGAGGTCTCCGCGGGCGACCGCGCTGGCCACGGACGCGATCGCGCGGACCTGAGTGGTCAGGTTGCTGGCCAGCTCGTTCACGCTCTCGGTCAGGCGCTTCCAGGTGCCGGACACACCCTCGACCTCGGCCTGGCCGCCGAGGCGGCCCTCGCTGCCGACCTCCCGCGCCACGCGGGTGACCTCGCCGGCGAAGGCGGAGAGCTGGTCGACCATGGTGTTGATCGTCGTCTTCAGCTCCAGGATCTCGCCCTGGGCGTCGACGTCGATCTTCTTGGTCAGGTCACCGTTCGCGACCGCGGTGGTGACCTGGGCGATGTTGCGGACCTGGCTGGTGAGGTTGTCCGCCATGGAGTTGACGTTGTCGGTGAGGTCCTTCCAGACGCCGCTGACGCCGCCCACTTTGGCGCGTCCGCCGAGGCGGCCCTCCGTACCGACCTCGCGGGCCACCCGCGTCACCTCGTCGGCGAACGCGGACAGCCGGTCGACCATGGTGTTGAGGGTGTCCTTGAGCTGGAGGATCTCGCCCTGGGCGTCGACGGTGATCTTCTTGGACAGGTCACCGCCGGCGACGGAGGTGGCGACCTGGGCGATGTTACGGACCTGGCTGGTGAGGTTGTCCGCCATGGAGTTGACGTTGTCGGTGAGATCCTTCCAGACGCCGCTGACGCCGCCCACTTTGGCGCGCCCGCCGAGGCGGCCTTCGGTACCGACCTCGCGGGCCACCCGCGTCACCTCGTCGGCGAACGCG
>JBJMIW010000120.1:0-3497 GCA_045806665.1 Actinoallomurus sp. | reverse complement strand
GGGAGACCTCGCCGCCCCTTCGGAGGATGGATCGGACCGTGCGGCCCGGATCGAGACGCCCGCGGTGGGCCGGGGCGAAGCGCCGGGAACGGCGGCGGGCCGAGACGTCGTCGAGGAGCGCGATCAGCCGCCGCACCTCGGCCCGCTCCGCCGCGCTGAGCCGGGCGACGTCGCGTCGGCGCAGGACCTCGGCCTCGCTGGCCGCCGCGGCGCTCGGGTCGCCGCGCCCCTCGCGGCCGCCCGCCTCGGACCGGGCGGCGGGCCGGGCGGTCAGCACCGGCGGCCGGGACACGCGGCGGACCGAGGCTGACTCGCCGGAGAAGTACGCGGCGAAGCACCGGTCATAGCGCGGCAGGTCCGCGGGGTCGGCACACAGGGTGAGGCGTCCGGCCCAGTACACGTCCCGCGGGCTCCGCGCGTCCAGGCGGTCGAGCGCACCGATCATCGCCTGGAGCCGCTCAGGGTCGGCGTTGACTCCCGCGGCGCGGAGGGTACGGGCGAAGCCGGTCAGCGTCTCGACGAGGTCGCGCGGCCCGCCCATGCTCAGGACCCGTTGAGCAGGACGTCGAGGCCCTTGAGGACACGGTCGGTGTCCTCGCGATACTTCAGGACGGCGCCGAGCGTCACGGCCGCACTGTCGGGGTCGAGGTCGCGGGCGCCGAGCGCGACGAGGGCCTCGGTCCAATCGAGGCTCTCGGCCACGCCGGGCGTCTTCAGCAGGTCGAGGCCGCGCAGCCGGGCGGCCGCGCCGGCCACCTGGCGGACGAGCCGTTCAGACGCCTCCGGCAGCCGCCGCCGGATGATGGCGACCTCACGGTCGAACGCCGGGTGCTCCAGCCAGTGGTACAGGCAGCGGCGTTTCAACGCGTCGTGCACCTCACGCGTGCGGTTGGAGGTGACGATGACCACCGGCGGGTGTTCGGCCCGTACGGTGCCCAGCTCGGGGATCGAGATCGTGAAGTCGCTGAGCACCTCCAGCAGGAATGCCTCGAACTCGTCGTCGGCGCGATCGATCTCGTCGACCAGCAGCACGCTCGGCCGCTCCGCCGTCGAGGTCTCCAGCGCCCGCAGCAGCGGCCGGGCGACGAGGAACCGCCGGTCGTACAGCTCCGACTCCAGCCGTTCGACGTCGGTCACGCCCGCCGCCTCGGCCGCGCGCAGGTGCAGCAGTTGACGCGGGAAGTCCCAGTCGTACAGCGCCTGCGCGGCGTCCAGGCCCTCGTAGCACTGCAGCCGGATGAGCGGCACGTCGAGCACGGCGGCCAGCGTCTTGGCCAGCTCGGTCTTGCCGACCCCCGCCTCGCCCTCCAGGAACAGGGGACGGCTCATGCGCAGGCTCAGGAAACAGGCCGTGGCCAGCCCCTCGTCGGCCAGGTAGGCGTGCCGGTCCAGCGCCTCGCTCAGAGCCGCTGGCGAAGCGAAGTCAGATGCCGGAAACGACGTGGTGTGCGGCACCCCTCAAGGTTACTTCTCCTGTCGATCTCCGTCAGCGGTCAATTACTCCACCGCAGGGGCGGACCGGGCGGTGGGCCGGCGATCCGCGTCCGCGCGGTCCTGGGCCGCCATGGCCTCGTCCGGGTGCTGGTCGGCCCAACGGCCGAGCGCATGCACGAAGCTGGGCGCGCACCGGCGCGCCCAGATCGTCGCCGAGGAGCGCGCCCGCCTGACCCAGCTCCCCTTGATCGACGTGTGCTCGGCATCGAGGTGCGCGAAAAGCTCGGCGAACGCCGGCTCGCAGCGGCGAATTGGCGTGATTCACGCCCTTGCCAGGGCCGCTTCACCGAGCTTTTCGCACGCCCCGCCACGGGCAGACCCGTTCTCGTTCGGTCATTCGCCGGAAAAATCGGAAATGCTCGCGCCGATCGGCTCGGCGGGGGCGTGTGCTTCCGTCCCCGTTCAGTCGCCGGGGTGGCGCCCGCTCATCGCCAAAACGAACGCCCCCGCCGGGCCGTGAGGGGCTCGGCGAGGGCGGCTCCTGCCGTCACCCTGTCGGCAGCGGCGGTCAGTGGTTCTTGGCCTCGCCGCGTTCGTGGATGAGGGCGGCGAGCTCGGCGAGGGCGCGGTTGGCGCGCTCGCCGTCGGAGGACTGGATCCCCATCACCGGGACGGTGGAGCCGTCGGCCAGGTCGAGTGTGGGCCAGGGCGCGCCCTCGGCCATCGTCACGCCCAGGAGTTCCGCCCACTCGTACTCGTGCGTGCGCAGGCCGTTGACGACCGTCAGGCCCTCGGGATCGGCGGTCACCCGGCTGCGGGCGAGCATATGCAGGACCCCGGCGACGATCAGCCCGATCGCCACCAGGCCGATCCGGTCGCCGAGACCCCAGGGGCGCGGCATGACCACCGCGAGGACGATCATGCCGAGGACGACCACCGTGGCGAGGACGTACGGGACGATCCTGGCCCGTCGTGGCCGCCACGTCGCCGTGGTCATCGAGGGAGCCGCCTTACCGAGAGAGATCAGTCGACGATCTTGCTGATCGGGATCTCCAGGATGTCACGGGCGCCCGCGGCCTTCAGCGCCGGGATGAGGGTGTTGACGCCGTGCTTGGCGACGACGCTCTCCACCGCGTGCATCTCGCCACCGGCCAGCGGGGTCACCGTGGGGGACGACATCGACGGCATGATGTCGAGCACCTGCGCCAGCGCGCCGTTCTCGACGTTCAGCTTGAGCAGGACGTTGCCGCGGGCGCGGATGGCGCCCTGCAACAGCAGCGCGATGTCCTCCATGGCCGCGCGCTTGTCGGCGTCCTCGTACGCCTCGCGGTTGGCGACCAGCTCGGTGTAGCTGGTGAGCAGCGTGTCGAGGATGCGCAGGCCGTTCTTGCGCAGCGACGACCCGGTCTCGGTCAGGTCGACGATCACGTCGACGATGTCGGGGACCTTCGCCTCGGTGGCGCCGTACGACGGCACGACCCGCGCCTTGACGCCGTGCTGGACGAGGAACCGCTGGGTGAGGGCGGGGAACTCGGTGGAGATCCGCACGCCCTCGGGGAGGTCGGAGACGCTCTGCCAGGGCGCGTCGTTCGGCACGGCCATGATGACGCGCACCGGGTTGGACGTGACCTTGGAGTACTTCAGCTCGCCGAGCGAGACGACGTCGGCGTCGGTCTCGGTGATCCAGTCGCGGCCGGTGATGCCGAGGTCGAACAGGCCCTGCTCGAGATAGGTCGGGATCTCCTGGGGGCGCAGGACGCGGACCCGGTCGATCCGCGGGTCGTCGATCGAGGCGCGGTAGTCGCGGTCGGAGCCCCGGCGGACGGTGAGGTCGGCGGCGTCGAACAGCTCGAACGTCGCCTTCTCCAGGGAGCCCTTGGGCAGCACGAGTGACAGCACGGTTGAAAGACCTTTCCGGTAGATGGGTATCGCGGCGTCGATGCTCAGGAGCCCAGATGCTCCGCGTCGTGCCGCGCGTGACCGTGGTGCCGAAGACCTCGCAGGGTCAGTGCCGTATCGAGTGCGGCCACGGTCGCCTCCATCCCTCTGTCCTCGTGGCTGTG
>JBJMIW010000119.1:0-7582 GCA_045806665.1 Actinoallomurus sp. | reverse complement strand
CTCGCGGAGGTTGTGCGGCGGGATGTTGGTGGCCATGCCGACCGCGATGCCGGCCGAGCCGTTGACGAGCAGGTTGGGGAAGCGGCTCGGCAGGACGTCGGGCTCCTGCGAGCGACCGTCGTAGTTGGCCGAGAAGTCGACGGTCTCCTTCTCGATGTCCCGCAGCATCTCCATGGCGAGCGGCGCCATCCGGCACTCGGTGTACCGCATGGCCGCGGCCGGGTCGTTGCCCGGCGAGCCGAAGTTGCCGTTGCCGTCGACCAGGGGATACCGCATCGCCCAGGACTGCGCCAGGCGTACGACGGTGTCGTAGATGGAGCTGTCGCCGTGGGGGTGGTAGTTGCCCATGACGTCGCCGACGACGCGGGCGCACTTGAAGTAGCCGCGGTCGGGCCGGTAGCCGCCGTCGTACATCGCGTAGAGCACGCGCCGGTGCACCGGCTTGAGGCCGTCGCGCACCTCGGGCAGCGCCCGCGAGACGATGACCGACATCGCGTAGTCGAGATAGCTGCGCTGCATCTCGACCTGGATGTCGACCGGTTCGATCCGGTCGGCCGGGCCTTCCGGCGGCAAGGTAACGTCCGTCACCTGGAAACCTCTTCCGCTGTTGAGTCAGTGGCCGGGCGGCACCGGCAGGCCCGGTGCCCGAGCACCGGCTAGATGTCGAGGAAGCGCACGTCCTTGGCGTTGCGCTGGATGAACGAGCGGCGCGCCTCGACGTCCTCGCCCATCAGAACGGTGAACAGCTCGTCGGCCTGGGCGGCGTCGTCGAGCGTGACCTGGAGAAGCACGCGGTTGGCCGGGTCCATCGTGGTGTCCCACAGCTCGTTGGCGTTCATCTCGCCGAGGCCCTTGAAGCGCTGCACGCCGTCGCGCGGCCGGGGGTCGCGCTTGCCGCTGGCGATGCCCGCCTCGATGACCGCGTCGCGCTCGCGGTCGGAGTAGGCGTAGTCGGAGTCATTGCCGCGCGCGTCCCACTTGATCTTGTAGAGGGGTGGCTGGGCGAGGTAGACGTGGCCGGCCTCGACGAGCGGCTTCATGAAGCGGAACAGCAGGGTCAGCAGCAGCGTGCGGATGTGCTGGCCGTCGACGTCGGCGTCGGCCATCAGAATGATCTTGTGGTACCGCAGCTTCTCGATGTCGAACTCGTCGTGGATGCCGGTGCCCAGGGCGGTGATCATCGCCTGGACCTCGTTGTTCTTCAGGACCCGGTCGATGCGGGCCTTCTCCACGTTGAGGATCTTGCCGCGGATGGGGAGGATCGCCTGGTGCATTGCGTCACGGCCGCCCTTGGCCGAGCCGCCCGCGGAGTCGCCCTCGACAACGTAGATCTCGCACTTGGCCGGGTCGGTGGACTGGCAGTCCGACAGCTTGCCCGGCAGCGACGTCGACTCCAGCAGGCTCTTGCGCCGGGTCAGGTCGCGCGCCTGCCGGGCGGCGATCCGGGCGCGGGACGCCTGCGTGGCCTTGTTGATGACCTCCTTGGCCTCACCGGGGTTGCGGTCCAGCCAGTCGCGCAGGTTCTCGTACATCGCGCGCTGGACGAAGGACTTGGCCTCGGTGTTGCCGAGCTTGGTCTTGGTCTGGCCCTCGAACTGCGGGTCGGCCAGCTTGATGGAGATGATCGCGGTGAGGCCCTCGCGGACGTCCTCACCGGCGAGGTTGTCGTCCTTGCCCTCACGCAGGAGCTTCTGCTCGCGGGCGTACTTGTTCATGACGGTCGTCAGCGCGGCGCGGAAGCCCTCTTCGTGCGTGCCGCCCTCCGCCGTGTTGATCGTGTTGGCGAAGGTGTGCACGGACTCGGAGTACGACCCGCTCCACTGCATGGCGACCTCGACCGCCATGCCGTCGGTCTCCTCGCTGAACGCGATGACCGAGTTGTGGACGGTCTCCTTCTTCGCATTGATGTAGCGGACGAAGTCCTCGATGCCGCCCTCGTAGTAGTACGAGACCACACGCGGCTCGCCGTTGATGTGCTCCGGCCGCTCGTCGCGCAGCGTGATGCGCAGCCCCCGGTTGAGGAAGGCCATCTCCTGCATGCGCCGGCTGAGCGTCTCGAAGTTCCACTCGAGCGTCTCGAAGATCGACGGGTCCGGCCAGAAGGTGATGATGGTGCCGGTCTCGTCGGTCGGCTCGCCCTTCTCCAGGGGCTCTTCGGGACCCTGCCAGGTGTAGGACTGCCGCCACACGTGGCCGTCGCGCCGCACCTCGGCCTCCAGCCGGGTCGACAGGGCGTTCACCACGGCCGAACCGACGCCGTGCAGACCGCCGGAGACGGCGTACGACTAGCTGTCGAACTTGCCGCCGGCGTGCAGCGTCGTGAGGACCAGCTCGATGGCCGGTCGCTTCTCCACCGGGTGCTCCCCGACCGGGATGCCACGGCCGTTGTCCTTCACCCGGACGCCGCCGTCGGCCAGCAGCGTCACGTCGATGGTGTCGGCGTATCCGGCCAGCGCCTCGTCCACGGAGTTGTCCACGATCTCGGTGACGAGGTGGTGGAGGCCGCGCTCTCCGGTGGAACCGATGTACATGCCCGGGCGCTTGCGAACCGCCTCGAGGCCTTCTAGGACAGTGATCGAGCTAGCGTCGTACGCCAAGTGGAGATCCTCCTGCCGGAGGACACGCGCCGCGCAGCTCCCCGTACACACAAGTAGGGCGCCCGATCCACGGGCGGCCCGCAACGGCGATCGTGTCCTGTATCCGGCCTCCATTCTATCCGTCCCGAACCTGTTGTTGGGCCATGTAGGGCGTTCTCAGCGCGCACAAGCGCCGAACAGAGTCGCCCGGAAGTCCCCCTACCGGTCCTGGGGGGTCACGAGGCGTACGGACGACGAAATCGACTCGACCGGGGCCGCGAAGGCCGGCCGGGGAAGCGGCCTCCCCCAGGCTGTGGACAACCGGTCCTCAGGTACGGCGGCGGCCGCCGGTGACCCGCAGTCGGCCCGTCCCGCGTGGTGCCGACGCGGGACCGACGACCTTCACCCGCTGCACGGTGCCGTGCCCGAGCTCCTCGTTGAGTCGCTTGACCAGCGTCGCGGACAGCAGGCGCAGCTGGGCCGCCCAGGTGTTCGAGTCGGCGGCCACGACGAGGATCCCGTCCTCGAACGTCTGGGGCTCGGTGTGCTCGGCCAGCTCCGGACCCACGATCTGCGGCCATCGCCCGAAGACGCCGCCGACGGCGACACGCTCCTGCCAGCCACGCGCAGCGAGCAGCTCGCGGATGGCCGGCCCGAACGCCGTCGGGTCGCCGCCGCGCCCGGGCTCCCGGCGGCTCCCGCTCCGAGAACGCTTCTTACGGGTCTGCCCGGGCTGGGCCCCGCGCCGCTTCGCGTCGGCCTTGGCCTGCGCGAGCGCCTCACGGGCCAGCTCGATCCCCGACTTCGGCTTTTCCACAGGCTGTGGATCCTGCCGGTCATCAGACACGCGTGACCTCCCCATCCGCGACCTCGTACGTCGCGCCACTGAGCCGTTCGGGTACGTCCTCGGGGACCGCCGCGGTGATCAGCACCTGCTCGGCCTGGACCACCAGCTCGGCCAGGCGGGTGCGCCGCCCGGTGTCCAGCTCGGCGAACACGTCGTCCAGGATCAGCACCGGGTCGTCGCCGTCGGCGCGCAACAGGTCGTAGGACGCCAGCCGGAGCGCCAGCGCGAACGACCAGGACTCGCCGTGGCTGGCGTACCCGCGCGCCGGCAGGTCTCCGAGTTTGAGCAGCAGCTCGTCGCGGTGCGGACCGACCAGGCTGACGCCCCGCTCGAGTTCGTTCTTGCGCGCCTCGGCCATGCCCGTCAACAGGGCCTCGGCCAGTTGTGCACGGTCTGTGGACAACTCCGGGCCGGCAGAGGCGCGGTACTCCAGGTCGGCCGTGCCGCCCGGGGCGACCGTGGCGTACGCCTTGGCGACCAGCGGGCCGAGCGCGGCGACGAGCTCCAGGCGGGCGCCGAGGAGCTCGGCACCGGTACGGGCCAGATGGGTGTCCCACACGTCGAGCGTGCTGAGCACCTCGGGCCCGGGGGCCCGGCGGTGTGCCGCCGCGGATTTCAACAGGGCGTTGCGCTGCTTGAGGACGCGGTCGTAGTCCGAACGGACGCCCGCGAACCGCGGCGCGCGGACGGTCAGCAGCTCGTCGAGGAACCGGCGGCGCTCGCCGGGGTCGCCCTTGACCAGGACCAGGTCCTCGGGCGCGAACAGCACGGTCCGCAGCATCCCCAGCACCTCACGGGGGCGCTGCACCGGCGACCGGTTGAGCCGGGCGCGGTTGGCCCGGCCCGGGTTGATCTCCAGCTCGATCAGCGCCTTGCGCTCGTCGCGGACGATCCCGGCCCGTACGATCGCCCGCTGCGCGCCGTGCCGCACCAGCGGCGCGTCCGTCGACACCCGATGGCTGCCGTGCAGCGCGACGTACCCGATGGCCTCGGCGAGGTTCGTCTTGCCCTGCCCGTTCGGGCCGATGAAGACGCTGATCCCGGGCTCGAGGGTGATCTCCGCCGATTCGTAGGACCGGAAGTCCTGCAGCGCGAGGTGGGCGACGTACACCCAGATGAGGGTAGGCCCTGTGGACGACCCCCGCTGCCCGGCCGCACCCCGGCCCGTTCAGGCGCGGGTGCGGCCATGGAGAACGCGGCCGGACCGTTCCCCCGGTCCTGGCGGTGTCGTCCCCAGATCGGGCAGGATTTTCCACAGCCCTGTGGAAAATCGAGGCCGGTTATCCCCGGATCAGCACTGCGGCGGGGCGACGTCGGCGCCGGGGGAGTCCGCGCCCTTCATGGTCTCCACCGCGTGGCCCCCGAACTGGTTGCGCAGCGCGGCGATCATCTTCATCGCCGGGGAGTCGTCCTGCCGGGAGGCGAACCGGGCGAACAGCGAGGCGGTGATGACCGGCAGGGGCACCGCGAGATCCACCGCCGCCTGCACCGTCCACCGGCCCTCACCCGAGTCCTGTGCATAACCCTTGAGCCGGGCCAGCTCCGGGTCCTCCTTGAGGGCGATGTCCGCCAGGTCGAGCAGCCAGGAGCGGATGACCGTGCCCGCGCGCCAGCTGTGGAACGTCTCGGGGACGTTGTTCACGACGCCACTGGCCTCGAGCAGCTCCCAGCCCTCGGCGAAGGCCTGCATCATGCCGTACTCGATGCCGTTGTGGACCATCTTGGCGAAGTGTCCGGCGCCGACCGCGCCGGCGTGCACGAAGCCGTACTCACCCTCGGGCTTCAGCGCTTCGAAGATCGGCATCAGGTGCTTGACGTGCTCGTCGCCGCCGCCGACCATCAGCGCGTAGCCGTTCTGCAGGCCCCAGACGCCGCCACTGACGCCCACGTCGACGAAGCCGATGCCGCGCTCACCGAGCAACTCGGCGTGCTTCTGGTCGTCCTTGTAGTGCGAGTTGCCGCCGTCGATCACGACGTCGCCCGCGTCGAGGAGCTCGCCGAGCCGGTCGATCGTGGCCCGCGTCGGGTCCCCGGCGGGCACCATCACCCACACCGCCCGTGGGGCGCTCAACCGCTCGACCAGCTCCTCCAGGGAGCCGACATCGCTGACCGCCGGGTCACGGTCATAGCCGACGACCGTGTGCCCGCCCTGCCGGATCCGCTTGGCCATATTGCCGCCCATGCGGCCGAGCCCGATCATCCCGAGTTCCATGAAACATCCCCTCAGATGGCGCTTTGTGTCCGTCTGAGCCTAGTTACCCAGGAGAATCAGCTTGACAGCCGGATCGGCATGATCAGGTAGCGGTAGTCCGGGTCGCCGTCATTGGCGGGTTTCCCGGTGATGACCGCGGGTTTCGTGGACGTCGTCATGGCCAGCCGCGCGACGTCCGACCCGATCGCGCTGAGCCCGTCGAGCAGGAAGTTCGGGTTGAACGCGACGTCGATGTCCTGCCCGTCGAGGGACGCGCCGAGAACTTCCACAGCCTGTGCGTCGTCGCCGCTGCCGGCCTCCAGCACGACCTCGTCCTGCCGGAAGGACAGGCGTACGGGGGTGTTCTTCTCCGCCACCAGGCCGACGCGCTTCACGGCCTCGGCGAACGGACCCGTCTGGATCTCCGCCACGGCCGAGGTCTCCTTGGGCCACAGCGACTGGTACTTCACGAATTCCGCGTCGAGCAGCCGCGTCGTCGTACGGCGGCCGCCGCCCTCGAAACCGATCATCCCCTCGCCGCTGCCTCCGGCCGCCAGGGCGATGGAGACCTCCGCACCCGAGGTGAGGGACTTGGCGGTGTCCGAGAGCGTCTTGGCGGGCACGAGGGCGACCGCGGAGATGTCGGACCGCTCCGGCTGCCAGCGGAGCGTACGGACCGCGAGGCGGTAGCGGTCGGTGGAGGCCAGGGTCACCGTGTCGCCCTCGATCTCCACACGTACGCCGGTGAGCATGGGGAGGGTGTCGTCCCGGCCCGCGGCGATCGCGACCTGGGAGACGGCGGCGGCGAACGCGTCGCTGCCGACAGTGCCCGCGGCCGGCGGCATCTCCGGGAGGCTCGGGTAGTCCTCCACAGGCATGGTGAGCAGTGTGAACTTCGCCGACCCGCACTTCAGCGTCACCTTGGCACCGTCGGTCGTGATCTCGACGGGGGCGGCGGGCAGGCTGCGGCAGATCTCGGCGAGGAGCCGGCCCGACACCAGCGCGGTGCCCGGCTCGTCGGCGTCGATGTCCATCGTCATCTGGGCCGAGACCTCGTAGTCGAAGGACGACAGCTTCAGCTGGTCGCCGGCCTCGATGAGCATCCCGGCCAGCACCGGCACGGGAGGCCGGACCGGCAACGAGCGCGCGGTCCAGGCAACGGCGTCGGCGAGAACGTCTCTCTCGATGCGGAACTTCACTTTGGACCGTCTCCTGAGGTTTTGATCACCTTGTGTGGTGGGACTGAAGAAACCGTACGGGCCGGGCCGGTGGGCCGCATGCCCCTCTACGTTTTGACTTTCTTTCTTTGTAGATACAAGGAGAGTCATCGTCATAGGGACCGTGGATACTGTGGAGAAGCCTAGTATCCGTAGGTCAGATGGCGTTTCTGTATCCACTGCGGGTGTGCATCATCCCTGTGGATCCGGTAGATGGCTGGGGACGATGAGAATCCATCCCCACCTCGTCCACCGTCCATCCCCATCTCATCCACCGTTTCTCCCCACTGTTCCACAGGGTTGTCCACCGTCATCCATCCACAGGTTTTTCCCCACCCTGTGTAATCCACGATCTCGGGATAACCCCTGTGCATGGCCTGTGGACGCCTGTGGACCGCTGGGGACAACCGGATCGACGCGGATCTCGGGACACGGCCTGCGGACGACAAATCAGGCACCGCCGTTGCGGGCTTGCTGCTTGATGCGGTTCGTCAGCTCGGTGACCTGGTTGTAGATCGGCCGCTTCTCCGCCATCAGCTTGCGGATCTTCTTCTCGGCGTGCATCACCGTGGTGTGGTCCCGGCCCCCGAACTGCTGGCCGATCTTGGGCAGCGACAGCTCGGTCAGCTCACGACACAGGTACATCGCGATCTGCCGGGCGGTGACGAGCACCCGGGAGCGCGAAGGCCCGCACAGTTGCTCCATGTCGATGCCGAAGTACGTCGCGGTCTGCGCCATGATCGTCGCTGCG
>JBJMIW010000118.1:0-15664 GCA_045806665.1 Actinoallomurus sp. | reverse complement strand
CCTTCTGGCCGAGCCGGATCAGTTCCTGACGAGTGACGTGTGCAGCGAGTTTGGGGAACAGGTTGCTCTCTTCATCTTCTATGTGCGCCCTGACGGCCTCGACCAGCCGTCGCAGCAGCCCGGAGAACGCGGCGTCGGAGACGTCGGCCTCCTCCAGCTGTTTCAGGATCTGTTCGATCTCGGCGTGGTCGGCGATCTCCTTGTCAGCGAGCCGACCGCCGCCGGGAACATGCTCGCGGACGGCCGGATACAGGTAGGACTCTTCAGCGACCGAGTGCCGCACCAGTTCGATCGTGATGTCATCGGTGATCCGGCGCCGCTCGTTTGCGTCGGTCGCATCCGACAGCTCCCGGAACATTTCTTCGACCTCACGATGGTCGTGGGTGAGCACCTCAATCACATCCCACTGCTCAGTCCACGGTTCCTTGGACCACCTGCCCTTCGACCGCGCCACCGCCCAGCCGGCCACGCCCAGAGCGGCCGCCAGCAGGCCCACCCCACCCGCCAGGAGTTTCGTCGTCGAGGTCTCAGCCGGCATCATCCACCCGGGCATGGCCCGGGTTCTTCTCGCCCTCTGGGCGCACCTGCGTTTGCCGGAGGGAGCGCGCAACCTCCGGGCCGTGCGGGTGAGCGCCTCCCAGGCCGCGATGATCAATCGGGCCAAAGGCGCGCGCGAAGCCGTCCGCATGGCGCGGCGCTTGGTTTTCGAGTTGGCAAAAGGCCATCCGCGGACCTGCTGCTGCATGTGTTGGCACCCTTCGTGGGTCGCTAGGAAAGCTCTCAACCGCGACACCTGAGTACCCGCCCCCAACTGGGCGCCACTCCCGCAGCGCGCCCCGACGGCCGAACCTTTACCACCGACCCCACGGACTTTGCCCAGCCGGGCGGGGTCACGTCCATGGGTCGGTGCAGGAAGGAAATGGCGCGAGCGCATCGGCCAGTGAGCATCCACCCGGTGTGAGCGGCGACGGGCGGAGTTGATGTCCCATACGAGACGGCCGAGCGTCGGCCGGGGCGTCAGGGACCCGTCCGGTTCCAGCCGGTGACGTCAAGGCTCTTGAGGGGGCGGTTCGCCGGACCTTGCAGCACGGAGCCGTCGGTGGCGAATCGGGAGCCGTGGCAGGGGCATTCCCATACCTGTTCGGCGTCGTTGAATGCCACGACGCAGCCCAGATGTGTGCAGATCGCGGAGACCGCGTGCAGGTTCCCGGTCTGGTCGCGGTAGACCGCGCAGCGTTCCCCGCCGATACGTACGATCGCGGCGGTGCCGGCGTCCAGGTCCTGCACGGAGCCGGTGTGACAGCTCCGTAGCCGGTCGACGAAGAAGTGCTCGGCGACCGTGGCCTGGGCCTTGAGGAGCGGGACGGCTTCGCGTAGGGGGTCCAGTCGCCGTGGATCGTACAGCTCGGCCCAGGGCGGGGAGTCGCCGGTGATCAGGGCGGCGAGAAGCCGGCCGGACATGACCGCGTTGCTCATACCCCAGCCGCCGTAGCCGGTGGTCACGTAGGCGTGCTGGGCGCCTGCGTGCAAAGGACCGGTGTACGGGATCTTGTCGGTGGTGTGGTTGTCCTGGGCTGCCCACCGGTAGGCGATCTCCTTCACGCCGAACCGCGACCGGGCCCAGGTGATGAGCCGTTCGTACCGGGCGGCGACGTCGCCGGTGCCCGGGGTGAACGACTCGCCGGTGACGATGAGCAGCCGCTGCCCGTCGGCATAGGGGCCGGTACGTACCGATCGGACGTTCTCCTCGGGAGTGACGTACATCCCGCCCGGATCTCGTTCGGCCGGGATCGGGGCGGCCACGACCAGTTCCCGGTGCGGGACGAGCCGCATGAACAACAACGCCCGGTCGAATACCGGGTAGTGAGTGGCCACCACCACGTCGCGGGCAATGATCGTGGTGCCGTTCTCGGTGATCAGCCGGCACGGCTCACCTTCTACCAGGCGCCTCACCCGGGTTCGTTCATGGATCGCGCCGCCGCGGGCGACGATGGCGTCGGCGACCCCGAGCAGGTAGCGGCGCGGATGGAACTGCGCCTGGTTCTCGAGCCGTACCGCACCGGTGACCGGGAACGGCAGGCCGGTATCGGTAACGAAGGAGGCGGGCAGGCCGGCTTGTGCGGCCGCGTCGGCCTCGGCCCGGACCTGTTCGATCCCCTCGTCCGAAGTCACATAGGTGTAGGCGGGCAGCCGCTCCAGCTCGCAGTCGATGCCCAGCTCGTCGGCCGTACGATCGACGTGATCGATCGCATCCTGTTGCGACTCCGCGTACGATCTGGCCGCCTCCGCGCCGGCTGAGGAGAGGATCCGCGCGTAGATCAATGTGTGCAGCGCCGTCAGCTTGGCGGTGGTGTGACCGGTGACGCCGGCGGCGATGCGATCCGACTCCAAGATCGTGACCTGCCGGCCTGCCTGGACCAGTTCCCAGGCCGTGCAGAGCCCGGCGATGCCGCCGCCCACCACGGCGATGTCGACCTCCAGGTCGCCGGGCGGCGGCGGATATGACGTCGGATCGGTGGAGGCCATCCAGTACGACTCGGCCACACCGGCGAGATCCATACCGGCATGTCTTCCCGGGCCCGGGGTTCTCATTCATCGGCCTACCGTTTGGATCAGGCGCATGCCCACCTCACGGACGGCCTCGGCTCACCGCAGAGGTGGACGACTGAGACAGCGGCCCGTAGAACTGGCTGCCGAGGAAGGGACCGAGCAGAACAGGTGTCGGGAGACGGGATCGGTCGATCGCCTGGCGGCGGAGTAGGCAAATGCTCGCAGGGTGATGTACGGGGTAGAACAGACGTATGGCCGAAGGTGCGGTCGAACCGGCGGAGTCGGAGCCGGACGAGGAGTGGGATGTCGACGCCGTGACCGCCGCGGTGCTGACGGCGTCGCGGTTGCTGGTGGGAATCTCGCTGCGGTCGCTGGCGGCGGTGAAGCAACGCGTGACGTTGCCGCAGTTCCGTCTGCTGGTAGTGCTGGCCACCTACCAGGAGACCAACCTGGTGACCCTTGCCGATCATCTCGCGGTGAATCCCTCCACCGCGATGCGGATGGTCGAACGTCTGGTGACCGCAGAGCTCGTGGACCGGCGGGTTAACCCGGCCAGCCGCCGGGAGGTCCTGCTCCGGCTGACCGAGTCTGGCCGTCAGATCGTGGACAAGGTCACCGCTCGACGGCGAGAGGATATCGCGACCATCGTTGCTGCGATGCCTGTGGATCAGCGCTCCGGTCTGGTCGGCGTGTTGCGGGCGTTCACCGACGCCGGCGGCGAGCCACCCGTCGTGCCCACGGGTGATGCCATCCCCGTGCGGTGAGACAAGCCTAACGGTGGACGCGCGACCCGGATGATCAAGCGTTTCGGCTCCTGTAACCTCCCCGAGCCGCGTCCCATGCTATTCGGGATGTTCGCCCTGGGCGCGGTCACGGAGCCGGCCGATGATCCCGGAGGCCGCCTGTCCGATCTTGCCGGGGATGATACGGACTGGACCGGCGTCGAAGCTTGCTTCGTCCAGGACGTCCTTCACCATTTGCAGGGCGATCCGGTTGCGGTTCGGGGTATCGGCGCGCAGCGCTTCGAGCAATTTCTGCACCTGGTCCTTCTTCACCTTGGCGGGCATGGGCGGCTCGTGCTGGTCGACGACGCATTCGACGATGACCGGGCCGTCCCAGCCCAGGGCCTGGTTCAGCTGCTCGGCGCAGGCGGCGGGGTCGTCGATGCGGAGTCCGCGGGCGCCACAGGCCTCGGCGAACTTGACGAAGTCGATCGGGGCGACGTTGACGCCGTACTCGGGGTTGCCGAGGAAGACCATCTGCTCCCACTTGATCAGGCCGAGCGTGTTGTTCTTCAGGACGACCACCTTGATCGGAAGATGGTGTTGGACGGCGGTGAGGAAGTCGCCGAGTTGCATGGTGAGCGAGCCGTCGCCGGTGAAGACGACGACTTGACGCCCGGGGAAGGCGGTCTGTGCGCCGATCGCGTACGGGAGCCCGGCCGCCATGGAGCAGTTGGTGCCGGAGAAGCTGAACAACTGCCCGCGGCGGATCTTGATCTGCCGTGCTGCCCAGGTGGTGACCGTGCCGGAGTCGCCGCAGACGATCGCGTCCGGGGCCATCGCCTCGTTCAGCGCCCAGGCGGGCACTTGGGGCTTCATGGGCAGGTCCCGGCGGGTCCCGCGTTCCTCCATCAGCGCCCACCATTCGCGCATGCCCTCTTGGGCCCGGTCCAGGAAGGAGCGGTCCTGGTTCGGCGTCAGTAGCGGCGACAGGGCCGCGAGTGTGGCGCGTACGTCTCCGGTGAGCGGGACGTCGACCGGGTAGCGCAGGCCCAGGCGTTCGGGCTGGTCGTCGATCTGTACGCAGACCGCCTGGCCGGGTGTCGGGTAGTACTCGATGTAGGGCATCGTCGAGCCGGCGATGAGCAGGGCGTCGCAGTCCTCCATGGCCTCCTCGCTCGGCCGGCTGCCGACCAGGCCGATCGGTCCGGTGGTGTACGGGCTGTCGTCGGGCACGCAGTCCTTGCCGAGCATGGCCTTGATGATCGGAGCGGCGAGCTTGTCGGCGATCGCCTCGAGTTCCTCGCCGGCTCCTCGGGCGCCCGCTCCGGCGAGGATGGCGACCTTCGTACGGCCCGACAGGATCCGCGCGGCGGCATCCAGGTCCTGGCGCTGCGGGACCTGCACCGGCGGCCGGAACGCGGTCGAGGTGTGGCCTGCCACGTTGCGTTTGAAGCGCGTACCTGAGTCGGCGGGCGCGGCCTGGAAGTCGATCGGGAACGCCAGGTGGGCAGGTCCGCGCTGGGCCAGGGCGGTACGGCAGGCGTAGTCGGTCACGTTGACCACGTGCGCCGGGCCCATGACCCGCTGGTTGTACAGGGTGACGTCGTTGAACATGTAGTCGGTGTTGACGTCCTGCAAGTAGCTGGTGCCGATCAGATCGTGGTAGCTCATCCCGGTGATGGCCAGCAGTGGCGCCTGCTCGAGGCGGGCGTCCAGCAGGCCGTTCAGTAGATGTGCCGCCCCGGGACCTGAGGTGGAGAAGCACACACCGAGCCGGCCGGTGAACTTCGCGTACCCCACTGCCGCCATCGCGGCGACCTCTTCGTGCCGGACGTGGATGTAGCGAAGCTCCTGGTGCCGCTTGCGGAGCGCGTCCATGAATCCGTTGATGCCGTCACCGGGCAGGCCGAAGATCGTGTCCACGCCCCACGAGATGAGCCGGTCGACCATGACGTCGGACGCAGCGCGGTCCTCACTCATCGCTGACTCCTTTCCGGATGTGCCCTCGCGCGGTCACCGCCGCCTGGCCCACCGCATCACCGCGACGACTCCCGCGACGGTGCTCGCGGCGCCCAGGCCGATGACCGCGAGCCGGGCGAGGTCCGCCTCGCTCTCGCAGACCTGTCGGGCCTCTTCCGGTCGTCCGGCAGGTGGGCCGAGTTCGCCTTCGGTGATGGCCAGGGACAGGACCTCGGCCAGATGCATGGCCTGCCGGCCCGTTCCGGCCGCGATCTGGCTCCGGCAGCTGAACCCGTCGGCGAGGATCAAGGTGTCCTCATCGGCGGCGCGCACCTCGGGCAGCAGCACGCGTTCGCCGGCCGCCATGGAGACCGCGTAATGCTCGCCCGTCTCGTAACCGAAGCTGCCGGCCATCCCGCAGCAGCCGGCGTCCGGCTCCCGCAGCTGAAGACCCATCGCCGCCAGGACGCGCCGTTCGTCGTCAAACCCGATCACCGCGTGGTGGTGGCAGTGCGGCTGGACGAGCGCCGTGCGGCGCAGCCGGGGCACCGGCCAGTCGGAGTGTCGGGCCAGGAACTCCGACAGGACGTGGCTCTGCGCGCACAGCCGGCGGGCGTCCGGATCGGTGGGAAACAGATTGGTGAGTTCATCGCGGAAGACGGCCACGCAACTCGGCTCCAGCCCCACCACCGGAGTCCCGGCCTCCAGGTGAGGACGCAGGGCGTCCAGGACGTGACGCAAGTACCGGCGGGCGAGGTTGAGCATGCCGTAGTCGTACAGGGGGCGGCCACAGCAGAGCGCGTGGTCCGGGACGACCACGCGGAACCCGGCGGCCTCCAGGACGTCGACCGCGGCCATCCCGACGTGGGGTTCGAAGTAGTTGGTGAACGTGTCGGGCCATAGGAGGACCGGGCGACCATCCGGATTGCGCGGCGCATGCGAGGCGAACCATGAGGTGAACGTCCGGTGCGCGAAGCGCGGCACCTGGCGTTGCGGGGCGACCCCCGCGGCGAGTTTGGTGAGCCTCCCCACGATCGGCGCATGGGTGGCGGCGTTGGCCGGGCCGGGGACACGGGAGGCGATTCGGGCCCACACGTTGATCAGGCCGAGCGCGTACGCCTGGCGGGGCCGCAGCCGCCCGGCGTAGTGATGGTGCAAGAACTCGGCCTTGTAGGTCGCCATGTCGACCCTGACCGGGCAGTCGCCCTTGCACCCCTTGCAGGCGAGGCAGAGGTCCAGCGCCTCCTTGACGTCCTCGTTGCGCCAGGCGTCGGGGACCGGCCCGGCGGCCTCGGCCATCTCCTGCAAGAGCCGGGCTCTGCCGCGGGTGGAGTGCTTCTCCTCGCGGGTCACCATGTAACTAGGGCACATCACACCGCCGCTCAGGTGCCGGCACTTGCCCACGCCGAAGCAGCGCCCGGCCGCTTCGGTGAAGCTGCCGCCGTCGAGGGGATAGGAGAAGGCCGTCGGGAACTGCTTGGGGCGATAATCGGCGCCCTCGCGCAGATGGGAGTCCAGTGGGTACGGGTCGATCAGCTTGTGCGGGTTCATCCGGGCGTCCGGATCCCAGACCCGTTTGAACTCCGTGAACGCTCGCATGAGCTCCGGGGAGAACATCTTGGGCCACAGCTCGGCTCGGCCATGTCCATCGCCGTGCTCCCCGGAGAGCGAGCCGCCGTATGAGACGACGAGGTCGGCGGCGTCCTCCATGAACCGCCGGTAGGTCCGCACCCCGTCGGCGCTGCGCAGATCCCAGTCGATGCGGCAATGCACGCACCCTTGCCCCCAATGCCCGTAAAACACCCCGTCGTAGCCGAAGCGGTCGAGGAGCCGCGTGAAGTCGCGCAGGTAGTCGCCCAGCCGCTCCGGGTGGACCGCGGCGTCCTCCCAGTTCGGCCAGCCCCCATGGCCGCCCAGGCCGATCGGCATTCTGGCCGTGCCCGCCGAGTGGCGCCGGGTCTCCCACACCGCCTGCTCCTTCGACGGATCCTCGTACAGCCGGTGACTCGGCGCCCCGGGCCGTCCTTTCAGCGCGGCGAAGAGCTGTTCGGCCTTGGCGTCGGCCTCCTTCTTCGTCTCGCCGCCGAATTCCATCAGCAGCCACGCGGCCCCCGGTGGTAGCAGCCCCTCGCCGCCGAAGTCGAAGCCTTTGGCATGGAGGTTGTCGACGACATGCCGGCTGGTGAACTCCAGGGCGATCACGTCGAAGTCCATCAGCCAGGGCACGTCGTCACCCGACGAGGGGATGTCGGGATACCCCAGGACGACCAGCGAGCGATAGGGCGGTGAGTTCACCAGGCGGCAGGTCGCCTCCAACGTCAGGGCGAGGGTGCTCTCCGAGCCCACCAGGGCGCGGGCGACGTTGAAGCCGGACTCCGGAAGGAGGGCGTCGAGGTTGTATCCCGACACCCGCCGGGGGATGTCCGGGAACCCGGTTCGGATCACGTCGGCGTAGGTGTCCCGGATGTGGCGGAGACCTTCGTAGATCGCGCCGCGACGTCCGCCCACGGCGATGATGCGGTCCAGCTCGTCCTCACCGGTCGGCCCTACCCGCAGGCGGGTCCCGTCGTAGGTGACGATGTCAAGCTCGTCGATGTTGTCCACGGTCTTACCGGCCATCACCGAGTGAGCACCGCAGGAATTGTTGCCGATCATTCCGCCGAGCGTCGCGTGGTCATGCGTGGCCGGGTCCGGGCCGAACGTCAGGCCGTACGCCTCAGCGGCCTCTCGTAGGCTGTCGCAGATGACACCGGGTTGGACCCGCGCGCACCCGCGTCGGGCGTCCAGCTCGACGATGCGGTCCATATGGCGGGTGAAGTCGAACACCACGCCGG
The DNA here is from genome assembly GCA_045806665.1 of Actinoallomurus sp. GTDB lineage: Bacteria > Actinomycetota > Actinomycetes > Streptosporangiales > Streptosporangiaceae > Actinoallomurus. The sequence goes on along the minus strand of JBJMIW010000118.1, from coordinate 7,596 downwards.
CGTTGACGCCTTGACCGTTCAACGCTGTGCCGCAGCCACGGCCGAGCACCGGGACGTCGAATCCGCGGCAGATCTTCAGCGCGGCTTCGACGTCGTCGGCGTCCCTGGGCAGTACCACGCCGATGGGCACCTGCCGGAAGATCGACGCGTCGTAGGCGTACATCGCTCGATCACCGCCGCCGAAGCGCACCTCGCCCCGGACGGCCTTCTTCAGTTGTCGCGACAGATCGTCGGCGAAGGGAAGCGCGGGCGGGTTCCTGGTCCCACCGGAAGCGGCGGGCCGGCGGTCGTCTTGCCAGAGGTTTCCCCGGTTCGCCGGGGCACTGGATCGCGGCACTGTCCATCCCCTCCCGGGGCCATGGCGCATCGATTCGGCCCGCGTGTCAGATGGCCGGCGCCCGACCGGTACGGCTCGGTCCTCAGGTCGGCCGCAGGTCACGGCGATACTCTTTGCCCCCTCTCTGCCCCCTTGACCCGGATCCGGGGTCCATAACGGCCGCGATCGAACTATGGCCCCGAGGTAAGCCACGTGTCACCGCCGGACCCGGCGACCGTGGTATCGGCCGAGAATTCGGGGAAGAGGCCATCTACAGGCAATTTCCAGCGATATCGCGGTGGGTCCGGCCGTGGACAATTCGCGCACACCGGCGATGAGATGACCGGCCGTGCGCGAAGGCGGTTGTCGGCAAGGCGGTGACACGTGACATCGGGGGCGGAATGATCTTTCTTGTCGGGCTTGCGGCCGCTGGCCTGCTCGGGCTGGGCTTCGTGGCTCAGCAGCATGCGGCGTATCGAGAGCCGCTGGGACGGATGCTTCACCCGTCGCTGTTGCTGCATCTGATGCATAAGCCGCTCTGGCTTGCAGGGCTGGCCGCGATGGTCGGTGGCCAGATCCTCGGGGCGCTGGCACTGTCCGGAGCGGACGTGGGCAGAGTCGAGCCACTGCTGGCCACCAACCTTCTGTTCGCTCTCGTCATCGGGCGCATCGTCTGCAAGGCGAACCTGTCCTGGAACGAGTGGCTGGGCGGGATCCTGGCATCGGGGGGCATCGCGCTGTTCCTGGTGCTGGGGAAGCCACGGGGAGAGCGACCCACCGGCCCAGAGTCCGACCGCTGGCTGGCCGCCGCCGCGATCGTGTCCGTGGCGCTGATACTCGTATGGATCGGACGGCGCTCCTCCCTCCAGACCCGAGCCATGCTGCTGGCCTCGGCAGCCGGGATGCTCTTCGGCCTGCAAGATGCCGTCACCCGCGGCCTGCTGCTGAGGATCGGCCACGGGCTTGGAGCGATCATCGCGAGTTGGCAGCCGTACGCCCTGGTCATCATCGCGATCTGCGGTCTGCTGCTGGCCCAGTCGGCGTTCGACGCCGCGCCGCTTCGCGTCTCTCTGCCCGCGGCGACCGCGGCGGAGCCGCTCACGGGCATCCTTTTGGGGGCCGTGGTCTTCACCGAACGGTTCCGGCTGAGCGCCGGCCCGCTGGCCGGAGAGCTCATCGGCTTGGCCATGATGGTCATCGGCATCTTCATCCTGGGACGGTCACCGTACCTGGCCAAACCTGAGAGCGAAGTCCCGGGGAGCCCGGCGGCGAAACTGTCGTGATCGCCGTTCTTTTCGCGTTGCTCGCCGCGGCGAGCAACGCGGTCGCATCGGTGCTGCAGCGCCGCGCCGCGCGTTCGGAACCTGAGGAGTTCGCCTTCCGTCTGGCCCTGCTGTGGGACCTCATCCGTCGGCCGGTGTGGCTGGGCGGCATCGGCGCGCTGATCGCGGGGTTCCTCTTGCAGGCACTGGCGTTGTCACGCGGAGGGCTGGCCCTGGTTCAGCCCCTGTTGGTCGCGGAGTTGCCGCTGACCATGTTCCTTATCGCCCGGGTGTCCCGGGTCCGTCTCGACTGGCGTACCTGGCTGGCGGTCGGGGTCATGACGGCTGGTCTGGCCGGGTTCCTCGGCGCGGCGTCGCCCAGGCCCGGGCACCGCATCCCGAGCGCGCTGCTTTGGCTGATCGCCGCGGCCGTCACACTCGGGGTCATCGTCGCCGTCGTCGTGCTGGCAAAGCAGGCCTCGGGTGCGGCCCGCACGGCCCTGCTGGGAGCGACCGCCGGGGTCGGATTCGCCTTCACCGCGACGTTCATGAAGGCGACCACGAACCTGCTGGACAAGGGCATTGCCGTCCTGTTGACCTCCTGGGAACCCTACGCGATGGTGGCGGCCGGAATCGGCAGCCTGTTCCTCCTGCAGAACGCCCTGCAAAGCGGCACCCTGGTCGCCGCGCAGCCGGCGTTGACGATCGCTGATCCGGTGGCCAGCATCCTGTACGGCATCACGATGTTCGGGGAAGGCGTTCGGTCAGGCCCCTGGGTGACCGCCGAGGTGGCCGGGTTCGGATTGATCTTCTACGGCAGCGTCCGGCTGAGCCAGTCCCGCCCGATCCGGATCCAAGCCGAGACCGAGACGGTCTGAACGCGATCAGGGCACCCGCCCGCCCGTGGATTCAGTCGGCATACCGCCGACGTACCGTGGATCGGCGGCGAGCCGGGTCGCCGTTTCGAGAAAGGTCGCGTGGACGAAGGCCTGGGGGAGGTTGGCGCGGAGTTGACGCTGCCGGATGTCGTACTCCTCGGTGAACAGGCCGGTCGTGCTGCAGCCGGATCGGACACGCTCGAACCGGCGTACGGCCCCGACAATATCGCCCTGCTGGTGTTCGGCCAGGGCGAGGAAGAAGCCGGACAGCATGAAAGCGCCTTCGGCGTCGCCGAGGGGGCGCTCGTCGATCTGGTACCGGTAGACGAAGCCGTCTTCGACCAGGCGGTCGCGAACGGCGTTCAGGGTGGCGATCGTGCGGGGATCATCGGCGGGCAGTGCGCCTCTGACCGGTGGGATGAGCAGCGACGCGTCGATCCGGTCGTCATCGGGAGCGCGGCGCCAGTGGCCGGCGGGACTGAGGCTCGTGCGGGTGGTCTCGGCGAGGATCGATTCGGCGAGCGCCAGCCAGCTGCCCCGCTCGGGCGGTGTGGCGACGGTGGCCGCGGTGGCGCGTAGCCCACCGACGCAGGCCAGCCGCGATTGTGTCCAGCATCGGTTCTGGGTCTCCCAGATACCTGCGTCGGGCCGTTGCCAGTGCCCGGCGATGACGTCGACGCCGATCCGGGCTGCCTGGGCCGCCTCCCGCGGCAGCCGATCCATCCGGGCCGCCGCCGCGAACAGGTTCAAAGCCTCGCCGAGGGTGTCGAGCTGGAACTGGCCCTGGACGCGGTTACCGGTGACGAGCCGAGAGCCGGGGTAGCCCGGAAGGTCGAGATGCTCTTCGGCCGGTACCGGGTCTCCCGCGACGGTGTAGGCCGGCTTGAAACGGTCGCCGTCGGCCAGGAGACGCTCGGCAACGAACCCGACCGTGGCGTCTAGCAGCTGCGGTCGTCCTCCGTGAGCGGCGATGGCCTGGCCGGCGTAGCACTGGTCCCGGATCCAGGCGTAGCGGTAGTCGTAGTTGCGGTCGTCTCCCATTCGCTCGGGCAGTGAGGTGGTCGCCGCTGCCGCCATCCCACCGCAGCGGCTGGTGAGTCCGGTGAGCACCGCATAGGCCAGCTGCGCGTCGCGTGGCGCGAGGGTGTCGTCGCAGGCCGGTACGCAAGCGCGCCAGTCGGCCTCGGTCGCCCCCCACAGATCACGGGGGGAGAGGGATTCGCTGCTTCGGCCGGTGGTCAGCTCCAGCACCAGATCATGAGACTGCCCCTCGGGCAGATCCACGATCAATACGAGGCCGTCATCCTTCCGTTTCGCCCGCGCGGCTCCGACCCAGCGCATGCAGATCGCACCGCTGCGAGCCGTCCACACCTCGTCCTGGGTCCGTAGGTCGCTCATCGGGTGCCGCCCGAAGTCCCCGCGCAGATCAAGGCGTACGCGGACGTGCGCTCGGCCACGGACCGCATGGATCTGTCGCAGCAGGACGGCTCGGTCACGGCGAGCCGGGCGTAGCAGGGACTCCCGGCATTCCACGATGCCGGCCTGGGTCACCCAGCGGCTGCGCCAGATGAGACTCGCCGGTTCGTAGTAGCCGCCCCACACCCGCCACTCATCGACCGGCTGGACGGTGTAGCAGCCGGGCCCGCCAACCAGGCTGCTCAATGCCGCCGGTGACTCCCAGGACGGAAAGCACATCCACGCGACGTCCCCTTGCGGGCCGACCAGCGCGCCGCGTTCCCCGTCGGCGATGACGGCGTATTCCCGCAGGGCGTGAGGCCGGGAACGATCACGGTTGATGTTGGCCATACCTGCCGTCTCCCTACATCGCTCATGGCCCCTGGCGGCTAACGCCGTCATCCTTCTGCGGTGTCTGCCTATCTACCCGTCGGCGACCGCGCCACGGCGGTTGGGTCCGAGTGCGTGACTGCGCCAGAGGGCATGAGGGAGAAGTGATCATCCGATGCGTCATCGGAAAGCTGGGCGGTGCGTACCCGGTCGGCGGGATCGGCGTGTGCAGAGCAAAGATCATGGGCCGATCGCCGGGGTGGTTTCCGCCGGCCTGGTTGACGAGGAGGGCGCTCGACGCGTGAGGTCGCCTGGACACGCGCCTACACCTGGTCGTCGGTAACGGGTGCGATGCAAGTGCCTGAAGCCCCAGGATGCATGCGCCTTCGTCCGTGTTCATCGCGCCATGACACGCTCGCTCGGCGCTCGGGCCGGCCGGTGGGGGCCGGCCCAAACGCCGTTCATCTAGACCCGGGGCTCCCATCGGATGGCGGGCAACACCCCGATGATGACGCCGGCGAGGCCGCACAGGACGATCACGGTGCCGGTCAGGGCGTTGTTCACGATCACGGCGGTCGTGGCTGCGTGCCGGGGCAGCACCCACGGTGCAATGATCGTCCACACCCCGATCAGCGGTGCGATCCAGGTGACGCCGTGGGTTCGCCCGTAGGCAGATGTGAATCCGAGCGCCAACAGCGCAAGTGCCGCCCCGATGATCAGGTTGTTGACCGTCAGCGGCGCGCGCGGGTTGAACCCGACGACCCACGGCGAGATGGCCAGGTACAGGCCGACCAGGAAGGTCACGCCGTTGACCATCTGCGCGGACGGTGTCTCGGCGACACGGTCGTAGCGCGCCCGTACCTCCGCGACGTCGCGCTCACGTTCCATGCCCAGCACTGAGTGGGCTGTCATCGCTCCTCCCTCCTTTCTTGGTAGAGATTCGGTCAACTACGGCCCTGCCCAGCTGTAACGTCGCCAATTCGCGCACAGTGCAATAATTCCTTCAAGTCGGTGTCCAGGGTGAGATGGGACAGGCTGTACCGGTCCTGGGCGGGGGCCATCCTCATCACGTCCGTGGACGCAACCGACATGGTGCGGGTCTGACCGTGCGTACCGTCGCGTCCTGCGCCGTTCAGGTGGTCCAGCCCAGGGGGAACTGTGCGCCTGCGGGGTCTCGCCGGCGCCGATGGCGGTGCGCCGGTGCTGCATCACCGAGTCGACCTGCTGGAGGACTTCAGGGTCGTCCTGCGGCGGCTGTGATCGAGAATCCGGCACGTCATCAAGCATGCCGGGTCACTTGCGCCATCGCAACAGTTGCGGGTATAGGTGGAAAAGGTGCGTTGCTGCGGTGGGCCGATGGCACCGGTAAGGCCGGACAGGACCGCCGCGTCGGCGGCCGGCTGTGGTCGATTGAGGCGTCAGGACGGCTTGGCGCGTGGCGAGTGGCCGGCCTTGTGGCGCCGCCTGATCTATCGGTGTGGCGGCGGGGAACGGGTCTCGATCCATGAGGAGGAGAGGACGTGCCGATCACGCGAGGTAGGCGAAGCGCGCTGGAGCGTCCGGTTCAAGGCATCGACTGGATGGTGCGAAACGTAGAGACCGGTCGGTTCGAGAAAAGTCTGTCGGCGTTGACCGGCGTGGGCGCACTGGTCACCGCGGCGGAGATCTTTTTCGAACATGACAGTGCCAGCTTCGGCAACAAGATGATGTGGCTGCCGGTGGCGCTGGGCCCGGTGGGCGCCGTCGCCGGTATGGCGGGATTCTTCAGCCGGCGGATGGCCAAGACGGCGCTGCCGGTGGTGTCGGCGGTGATCGTCGCGAACGGACTGCAGGGCACTTACCTGCACGTACGGGGGATCGCGCAAAAGCCCGGGGGATGGTCGAACGCCCGCTACAACATTGAGATGGGGCCGCCGTTGCTGGCGCCCTTGTTGGTCACCATTGTCGGCGGGATGGGCCTGCTCGCGGCGATCCTGCGGCGCGAGAAGTGAGCGGCATGTCGACCGGTGGGGCGTGGGGGGCCGTTTCCCCGGTTTCGACGCGCTGTCACAGTCCAAGCGGTGGGACGCGGTCACGGCGGGCGTGGTGCTGTCTCGGCTGGGCCCGCCGCCGGCGGTCCGTTTCTTCACGCCGGCCGAGCAGGCCGTGGCGACTGCGCTGCTGGACCGGCTCCTGGGCGCGCACCAGGACGTTCCGGTGCTGCAGATGATCGGCACAAGGCTGGCCAACCAGGAGACCGACGGCTGGCGGTATGAGGACATGCCCGAAGACGGTCAGGCATGGCGTGACTCCCTCACCTACCTCGATGCCGACGCTCAGGCCCGGTTCGGGCACGGATTCGCCGCCTGCCCGGCCGATCATCAAGCAGAGCTGGTCCAGGCCGTCCAGGATCTCGACTCAAAGGACTGGCACGGGCTGCAGGCCGCTCGCGTATGGAGCCTGTGGACCCGCTACGCCTGCACCGCCTTCTACTCCCACCCGGCGGCCTGGGACGAGATCGGCTTTCCGGGACCGGCCTACCCGCGCGGCTACAAGAACCTGGGCGTGGACGCCCGCGAACCCTTCGAGGTCCGCGACGCCGAACCGTCGGACGATCCGATGCGCAAGGGGATCTGATGCACGACGTACGGGCCCGCAACGCCTCCGCCTGGCTGATCCCCAATGACGGCAGCCGTACCGACCATCGGCTCCGCGAGGACATGCGGCGCTTCACCGACGAGGACGAAGTCGACCTGGCCGTCGTGGGCTGCGGCGCCGGGGGAGCGACCTTGACGCAGCGGCTGGCACGAGCCGGGTGGCGCGTCGTCGCCCTGGACGCCGGGCCATTCTGGGATCCGGACCGGGACTGGGTCAGCGACGAAGCCGGCTCCCATCACCTGTACTGGACCGACCCCCGTGTCATCACGGGCACCGACCCTGTGCCCCTGGGGTCCAACAACTCCGGTCGGGGCGTCGGCGGGTCGATGGTGCACTACGCCGGCTACACGCCACGATTTCACCCCAGCGATTTCAACACCTACACGGTCGATGGTGTCGGCGCCGACTGGCCGATCGACTACGACGACCTCGACCGGTACTACCGCGACATCGAGCAGGAGCTGCCGGTGGCGGGCGAACGGTGGCCGTGGGGCCAGCCGCACGGCTACCCGCACAGCACGCACCCCGTCAGCGGCAACGGAGACATCTTCCTGCGCGGCGCGTACGCGCGGGGCATCACCGCCAAGGTCGGCCCGGTCGCCATCGTCAACGGACGCTTCGGCAACCGCCCGCACTGCGTCTACCGCGGTTTCTGCCTCCAAGGATGCAAGGTCAACGCCAAGGCGTCCCCGCTGATCACCCACATCCCCGACGCCCT
>JBJMIW010000117.1:0-14398 GCA_045806665.1 Actinoallomurus sp. | reverse complement strand
GATTGGCTGGCACCCGAGCAGGTCACCGGCGGTCCCGCCGGCCTGGCCTCCGACGTCTTCGGCTGGGCCTGCCTGGTCACCTACGCCGCCACCGGCCGCAGCCCGTTCGCCAATGCCGGCGCTGACGGCCCGGGGGAACAGTCCATCCGGCCGCCGATGGAACCGAACGCTTGGGAAGAGCCGCTCCGCAGCCTGGTCAAGGCTGCGCTCGCCACGGATCCCGGCGACCGCCCCACCGCCGACGATCTCGCGTCCCGACTGAGCGCGGTGAACCGTCCCGCCGCAGTCCGGCCGCCTGAGCCCGGTACCGCGATGCCCCCTCGGCCCGGTACGGCGACCGGAGCCGCGACGGCCCCCGCCCCGACGCCCGATGCCGAGCCCGCCGCGCGTGGCACCAGACGTCCATGGTGGACCAAGGCACTGGTCCTGGTGCCCGTAGGCCTTGCGCTCGCCGCCGCGCTCGCCGCCGTGATCAGTCCCACCGGCGGGGATACGGGGCGGCACATCCCGTTCGGTCGTGGCCGTACCGCCGCACCGCAGGAGGCCACCGGATCCCCTCCCGCGGGCGTCCAGCGACCGCGGTCGTCCCGGCCGGGCGTGCCGCGTCCTGTGTCTCTCGTCGGCGCGCATGCTACGCCGGGGTCTCCCACGTCGGGCCACCATGGCAGGCGAAGCGGGCACGCCGTGCCGGGCCGACCGGACGTACCGAGGGGAGCAGGTGGCCCGGGTGGCTCATCTGCTCCGAGATCACCGACCGCACCGGTTGCGTCCTCCCCGGCAACTCCGTCATCCCCGACAGCGACGCCGACGCCATCTCCCACGCCCTCAGCGACGACCACCGCTTCCGGTTAGGGACCGCGCGCTCCTCGTGCTGTAGGCGACCGCTCCCGACGAACCGCCGTCGAGCCGTGGGACAGGCCGCACAAGAATCAACGTGACGGTTCGTGTTAGCCCGCGTGCTCACCGGGTACTCCGCCGCACCAACAGCGGAAAAAGAAACCCCCAAGCGGAAGAAAAGGGGTGCGGACGCGGTGAGCGTGAGAGACCACCAGGGTCCCGGGACACGACCGGCCGATACGCCGGGTGACACGTCCGCGGATACCTCGGCCGGAGAGCTCGTCGCCCAGGCCACCCGGCAGATCAGCGACCTGGTACGCCAGGAACTGGAGCTGGCCAAGACCGAGTTGGCCGAGAAGGGCAGGAGCGCCGGCCAGGGCGCGGGCCTTTTCGGCGGGGCCGGTGCCGTCGCGTTCTACGGCGGTGCGGCGCTGGTCGGCGCGGCGGTCGCGGGGCTGGCGGTCGTGTGGCCCGTCTGGGCCGCTGCGCTGGTCGTCGGCGCGGTGCTGCTGGCGATCGCCGGGGTGCTGGCCCTGGCCGGGCGGAAGCGGTTCGCCCGGGCGGTGCCGCCGCCACCCGCTGAGGCCGCCGCGTCGGTCCACCAGGACGTCCGCGAGATCAAAGACCACATTCACCGGAGGACCCACGATGAGTGAGAACACCCCCCGCTCCAACGGCACCCGCCAGTCGGCCGGCGCCAGCGGCGCCGCGAAGAGCCGCGCGACCAAGAAGGTCGCCGAAGGCACGTCCGGCGGCACGCCCGAGGGCAGCGGCCGCAACCGGGAAGAACTGGCATCCGAGATCGAACAGACCCGCCAGGAGCTGGGTGAGACGGTAGAGGAGCTGACGGCGAAGGCCGATGTCAGCTCCCGCGCCCGCGACAAGGCCGCCCAGCTACGCGATCAGGCCGCCGGCACACTGGACACGCTCACCGAGACGGTCCGTCAGAAGGCGCCCCAGGTGCGCGAGCAGGCGGCCGGCACGTTCGGTACGCTCACTCAGACAGTCCGTCAGAAGGCACCCCAGGTGCGCGAGCAGGTCGCCGCGCCGGTGGCCAAGGCCACGCAGGCGATTCCCGAACCGGTCCGCCGGACCACGGTGCGTACGACCCGGCAGACCGCCCAGACGGTGAGCCGGCGGCCCGGCATGCTGTACGCGGCGGCGGGAGCGTGTGCGGCGGCCGGGCTGTGGCTGTGGCGTCGAGGGCGCCGGTCATGAGCCGATCCGACTCGATCTCCCGTCCCGTCTCGGCGGTCCTCGGTCTGGCCGGCGGCCTGATCGCCGGAGCGCTGTTCAAACAGACCTGGAAACTGGTCTCCGGCCAGGACGACAGCCCCGACGCCGGTGACCTGGAGCGCGGCTGGGGTGAGGTCGTGGCCGCCGCCGCGCTGCAAGGCGCGATCATCGGCGGCGTCAAGGCCGCCCTCAACCACGGTTACCTGCTCCGCCGCCACGGCGGCCGAAGCAGTTCCTGACCGTTCGGTTCCTCGGACCCCGTCCGGTGGCCGGAGGTCTCCGTACCCCGGTCACCGGACGGCCAGAACCCTCGCCCCGGCCAAGCGCCCGCAGGCTCGAAGGACCCCGGATGAGACACGACCGCACCGACAGCGCCTCCGACGACGTGGGCAGCCACCGTACGGGCGAGACCGCCGAGACGGCGACGAGTCCCGGGGTCGCGCCGCAGGCTCCGACCCACCTGCCCGGCACCTCCTGGTGGGCCGCGGTCAAACGCGCCGTCGCCGAGTTCCGTGACGACAACGTCACCGACTGGGCCGCCGCCCTGACGTATTACAGCGTCCTGTCCATCTTCCCCGCCATGCTGGTGGTCGTCTCACTGGTCGGCCTGGCCGGAAGATCGATGTCCCAATCCTTGATCACCAACGTCGGCCAACTCGCTCCGGGCGCGGTGAAGCAGGTCCTGACCACCGGACTCACCGAGCTGCAGCAGAGCCATGGCGGCGCCGGCGTGGTGGCGCTCCTCAGCCTGGCTGCGGCCATCTGGTCCGCCTCCGGTTACGTCGCGGCCTTCATGCGCGCCAGCAACGCCATCTACGACATCGAGGAAGGCCGCCCGATCTACAAGACCCTGCCGATCCGCGTGGGCCTCACCCTCATCACGCTGGTGCTGTTGTCGGCGTGCGCGATCGCCGTGGTGGTCTCCGGACCGTTCGCCCAGCGGGCGGGCGACCTCATCGGCGCCGGATCGGTCGCGGTGACCGTCTTCGGCATCGTCAAGTGGCCACTGATGCTCATCGTCACGAGCTTCCTGTTCGCGCTGCTGTACTGGGCGGCACCCAACGCCAAGCAGGGGTTCCGGTGGGTCACTCCCGGCGGGATCCTCGCCATCATCGTCTGGCTGATCGCCTCGGCCGGCTTCGCGTTCTACGTCGCCAACTTCAGCTCCTACAACAAGACCTACGGCAGCCTCGCCGGAATGATCATCTTCTTGGTGTGGGTATGGATCTCCAACATCGCGATCCTGCTCGGCGCCGAGATGAACGCCGAACTCGAACGAGGTCGCGCCATCGCCACCGGCCGGCCCGAGACCGAAGAACCCTACGTCGAGCTCCGCGACACCCGTGCCCTCGACGACCCACCCGGGCAGCCCGAACGCAAGCATCATGAACGAACGCCGTGAGGACCATCGGGCGCCGGGCCGGTCCACCTGAAATTCCAGACGCTGGGCGGACCGCGTTGAGGCGTTCGGCGGACAGACCAACTCCCGGAGGGGCACGGTGAGTGCGGTCGAGGCGGAGCCGCCGCCGGAGGAGCGGGCGGCCATCTTGGCGGCCGCGGACGCTCGCGGGCTCCTCGAGGGATGCCCGGGGCTGAAGCGGGTGGTCGAGGTCTCAGCAGCCGTCGAGGACCCCCGGCCCATCGACCGGCCAGAGAAATCGCAGTGATCACCGGCTCCCCGGTGACGTCCGACTGGGCAGTGGTGGGGAGGCCGGACACGCTGCGAGCGATGGAACGCCGGCCGGAGCGCGGGAGCGAGCCGGCCGGCTGTTCCGTTCGCTAGATCCTATTTGGCGACGAACCGTCTACCGGCTTCTGCGGCGATCGGCGGTTTCCGCTTGGCGACCGAGTTGTCGCTCGCGGACATCACCTTCTTGTCGAAGGCCATCCGGACCACGGTGTTGGCGAACGCCTTGGACACGAACGTGAGGACCTTCGGGTCGTTGTTGCTGAGGTTGTCGCACCAGCGGAACGGGTTGTCGACACATCCTCCGTCGGAACTGGAAATCTTCCCCTCGTAATTCCCGAGGTGACCACCGAACAGGTCGACCTCCTCCTGCGTCTTGCAGCAGTCCTGCCCCGTCAGCAGGCCGCTGGCCGGAATGCCGGCAGCGTTGAAGCTGTACGCGTCCGTTCCGACAGGTGAGAACAGCTCGTGGTTCATCCCGATCGAATTGAAGTAGTCGATCGACTGATCCCGCGAGACCTGCGACGGCTTGTACACCCGCTCCGGGAATTTTGCGGTGACTGTACGGCCGAACAGATCCGGCCCCGCTGGATCGAGCACTCCGATCAGGTAGTTGGGGGTCGCCGTCACGTCGGCGTCGAGGTCGTATCCGATGCGGTTGAGCTCGCTCGGGGTGAGGTTGTTGACATAGTACGAGGATCCCAGGAGGCCGAGTTCCTCGCCGCCGAACCAGACGAACCGCAGCTTGTTCCGTGGATGGACCTTCTTCATCTTCTGGGCGATGTCCAGGATCGTCGCGGAACCAGACGCGTTGTCCAGCATTCCAGCCCCGTAAACCGCGTCCAAGTGCGCGTCGACGACCAGAACATGGTTCTTGTCACCGCCTTTAGACTCGGCGATCACATTGTAGTCGTCGGCGTTCGGGTTGACGATCGCCTGAATGCTGAGGTTCATGACCGGCAGCGCCGTACCACCGTGAGTGGCCTGCTGGTATTCGGTGAGCAGGTTGTTGCCGACGTCAAAGGACGTGAAGGCGACGGGGATGGTCGGGACGATCCGGTTCCCCGAGGCATCCGTCAAGCTGCCTGACATCACACTGGTGCGGCCGGGGTTACCCTCGTTGAAGATGATGACGCCCGAAGCACCGGCGGCCTGGGCGTTGAGGACCTTCACTCCGAAGTTGCACGTACCGCGTTGGATGAGAGCGATCCGGCCCCGTACGAAGCCGCTGAAATCACTCGTGGCGCAGCCGCTTGCCGAGCTGGGATTCGGAGTCGGGGGGACGACGATTCCTCCAGCCGGCTGGAGATCGGCCGTCGCGCTCCCTGTGCTCTGCCCGGGATTCCACACGTCGGCGAGCGCGTAATCATGGGGAGTCGGGGAGATCTCCCTGAAGGTCGGGCGAGCGGTGTAGGCGTAGTAGAAGAACTTGTAGGGCTGGATCGTGACGTCGTATCCGGCTTTCCTCATCAGCTTGGCGACATAGTCCACCGAAGCCTTGTAACCCGGCTCGCCGGAATTACGGGACGGCATGCCGTCCGGCCCCGGATTGGCATCGGCGATCGCCTGGAAGGCCTTCATGTGATTCCAGAGATCGTCCGTTCGGATGCAGTCCACGAGCTTGCTCGGGGTGTCGTTGACCCGGCGGTCGCACTGCGCCGAGGTGGCCTGTGCCCCGGAACTGGTCGGCGCGACGCCTACAGCAGCCACGAGAGCCGCTACAGCGACGCAGAGCCGCACCAGCCATGAATGCGGCAGCCGCCGCTTCAGACGTCGTGGCATGAGACCAACCCCTTCGATGAGTTCCCCACGGAGCACTGGCGGGACCGTGGCCGACGTGACTATAAGTCCGTCTTTTCGCGGCCGCATGTCCTGAAGTGGCCAACAGCCGGCCGTAGGTGCGCAGAAGCTCATCGCCGGATGCCGGTCGCCGCGTAGGGGCTGGGCGCCCGCTCGACCTTTTTGCGGAGGTCGAGGCGTCGGTGCAGTCGGCCTATCGGGGTCGGTGCCCACCAGGCGTGGAAGCCGAGAAGGGCGATCGTGGCGTGAACCAGAAGCATCCGGACGACGGTGGCGTCGATCACGACGGCCAGGGTGAGCCCAGCCCGACCTGGACCACCGGAGTGAAGCCATCGGTCATGAAGCAGGCGAAAAGGCTAAAGAGGCGCCGACAGTGGTGAATCGTCAGCCACTCGCGCTCAAGCTTTTCGGTCGTACAGGCCTACGCGCGTCGCCGCGCCAAGGAAGTGGTGAGTTGTACAACAACCCTGTCGGCGGGGTGGCGGCCGGATTCGGCGGCGCCGCGGCGACCGCGCCGTGGCTCGGCATGCAGGCCCTCTGGGTCGGACTGGGGGCCTTCACCCTCGTGTCGGCGGCCCTGGCGGTCAAGCGGATCCTGCCCAAGCGCCAGCACTGACACGTAACGGCCTGAGACAGCCGGGCCCGCGCGTGAGAACTGCGGCCAGGCGCCAACCGCATCATCATGTTGGTCCCTGGCACCTGGCCGCCCCTCGGGCGGGTGAAAATCCCCCCGGTCGTCTGGAGGCAAATGGCACCTGTCATCGGCGCGCACGGATCCGGAATCACCAGTGACTGGACCAGGCGGAGAACGGGCCGCCTGGGGACTGTAATTTCAACGACTCTGCCGCAGATTCGGTGGTGATGGATTGTGGTGAATCGCTTGGGTCTGGCGGAATTACCGGGATCTGGCGGACATGGTGGCGGCGCTGCAGATCGGGTGGAGATAGCGTGGCAGGACCCGCTCGCGCCGTACACCGCGTCCGGGTTCACCAGACCAAGACCGACAAGGACGCCCAGGGCCGTGTCGCCGCGCTGCCGTGCGGGGCGAACCCGATCACCTGCTCGGTCCGGACCGTCCCGGGCCTGGCTCGTCCTGCTCGCCGAACGCGGCGTCACATCCGGGCCGCTGCTGCGTCGCGTCGACACGCGGGGGCGGATCGGCGGACAGCCCGGGGTCCGGCTCGCCGGTCGCGGTCCGGCCGAGCGATCGACAGCCGCAGGTGGCTTTGGCCTGGGGCTATGGGCTGTGCCTCCGGCCAGAAGGTCCCGACCAGGACCGAGGCCAGGTTCCAGCGGCGCCAGCCGAGATCTTTGAAAGCCTAGGGTTGCGGTGTCCGATGGTGGCCGCGCCCGACAAGATCGCGACCAATGAGCACCCAGGGAGCACCCACAGCCTCTAAACGATCACTACAAGATCCGCCAACGTCGAGAAACCGCAGGTCAGCGGCCAGTTAAGTGGTAGGGCGCCCGGGGCTCGAACCCGGAACCTATGGATTAAAAGTCCACAGCTACGCCAAGAGCGCGATGTCATACCGTGTTTCGCAGTACCGGTACGCGCCGGTTGGTCCGCGTTCGCCGTCCTGTCAGGAGCAGATCCGCCCGATGCCGTATCGGGTGCTGCCGGACCGTGCCGCGACATACGAGCAAACGACGAGCAAACAGCCCCCGCCCGGACGGGCGACGACGCCTGTAGAGACAGATGACCGAAAGCCTGCTCTTTGATCGGCGCCGTGCCCGCTGCTCCGCGACGAACCTCGCTGTCAGCCCTCGATCACGCGATGAGGCAACTCAAGGCGGTGTTTGGAGAACGAGCGTTCGCCAGGCCGCCTACGGCACCGCTGCCGCGACGGCGGCAGCGGTGCGGTATGTGGCGCACAGTCCCGGCGCTCAGGCGCGGGTGCGATTGGCGACCAGGCCGAAGACCACCGGTAGCGGGGCCGGATGACAGACAATGATTCGGGTACGCCGTCCCATCGACGAAGGAGTAAGGAGGACGTGACCGTTCCGCTCGCGGTGATGCTGGTCGACATCACCGGATCCGGCAAGACCACCCTCGCCCAGTCCCTCGCCGAGCGCCGCATGGTCCGCCTGTCCGTCGACGAATAAGTCCACCGGCTCCACGGCCGGTACGGCGTCGACTACCCCAAACACGCCTACTTCGAGCGCGAACGTCCCATCCTTGACGCCCCGCAACCAGCTCATCCAGCACCTGACGGCCGGGCACGACGTGGTCCTGGACCACGGACTGTGGCTGCGGTCCGACCGCGAGGCGTGGAAGAAGACCATCAAGGCCGCAGGCGGGCACCCGCGGCTGGTGTACCTGCCGGTCGAAAAACCAGAACTGCGCTGTACGCGGTCAACGCCGGTAGCGACACCATCACCGTGTTCGCGGTGCACGGCGACCGGCTCGAACGCACCCAGGTCATCTCCACCGGCGGGAGCTTCCCGAACAGCATCGCGGTGCGGGGTGGCCTCGTGTACGTCCTCAACGGCCTGAAAGGCGGATCCATCCAGGGCTTCAAGCGCGTCGGAGACAGTCTGGTGCGGATCCCGGACTGGAAGCGCGACCTCGACCTGTCCGAGGACGGCGGTACCCCGGGCCAGGTCGGCTTCACCCCCGACGGATCGAAGCTCGTGGTCACCACCCGGGGTAACGGCAACAGCGTCGACGTCTTCTCCGTCGGCCTGCTCGGCCCGGCCGCCGAACCCGTCGTGTACACGAAGGCGGGTTCATCGCCGTTCGGGTTCACCTTCGACGCGTGGGGTCACCTCGTCCTCACCGAGTCCGGGCCGAACGACGTCGCGACGTTCACCGTCACCGGCGACGGCAGCCTCAACCGACTCGACGAGGTCGCCACCGGGCAGAGGGGAACCTGCTGGGTCGTCCGGAACGGTAACGACATTTACGCCTCCAACGCGGGCAGCGCCAACCTGTCCCACTACCAGGTCGGCGGCACCGGCTCGCTGACGCCTCTCGGCGAGACCGCCACCGACGCCGGCACGGTCGACGCGGCCGCCTCGTCCGACGGGCGTGACCTCTACGTCCGGACCGGCGCGAACGGCATCGTGGGCGAGTTCCGCATGAGCGACGGTGGCTCCCTCACCCGGATCGGCTCGGTGACCGTGCCAGGTGCCGTCGGCGGAGAGGGCATCGTCGCCGCATGAACCGCGGTGGTGTCCGCGACACCGCCGGCGTCGCGGACACCACCGAATGATGTTTCACACCACTCCCGATAAGGACACCCGGCATGCCGCTTCTGCATCCAGGCGACCGATTCCCGTCGCTGACCGTCCCGCTTCTCGGCGGCGGTTCACTCGTGCTGCCCGACGTGCTGCCCGGCCACTTCGGCGTCATCCTGTTCTACCGCGGGCGCTGGTCTCGTACTGCAACGCACAACTGCGCGCCTTCCAACTTAACGCTGGGCGCCGTCGACCTGCAGATCAGCTGGGCCGACCGAGTGGCGATCACCGGAGCCAACGGTGCGGGCAAATCGACGCTGCTGGCGGCGCTGCTGGGCAGGGTCGCTCTCGCAGAGGGCCATGCCTCACTTGGTCCGGGCGTGGTCGTCGGTGAGGTCGACCAAGCGCGGGGCTCTGTTCCTCGGTGAGGAGGTCCTGCTGGATGCCTTCGGTGCGGTGGTCCCGGAGCTGTCGCCGGCCGAGATTCGTACCCTGCCGGCGAAGTTCGGCCTGCGCGCCGCGCACGTGGCCCGTCCCGCGGCGACGCTGTCCCCCGGTGAGCGCACCCGGGCGGCCCTCGCGTTGCTGCAGGCGCGCGGTGTGAACCTGTTCGTTCTGGACGAGCCGACCAACCACCTCGACCTTACGGCGATCGAACAGCTGGAGTCCGCACTCGACTCCTACCCCGGCACCCTGCTGCTGGTCACCACGATCGCCGCATGATCGACGCGGTGCACGCCACCCGCCGCCTCCACCTCACAGACGGCCACGTCACCGAGACGGACCCGGGCTGACCAGGAGGAGAGTCGCCCAGGTCGCGGCAAGACCAACAGCTGATGTGGCAGCGCGCACTGGGTGCCCCATCCCCAGCCGCCGGATTGGCAGTGGCACCCAGGATGTGGATCCGCCGGGTCGCGTGTCCGATCACGGCACTGCTGAGGTTCGTCGGCATCACCAGACACCGAACCGCTAACTTCGCCTACGGCCAGGCTGTCACCGCGCCGGACCACGCCGATCTGCGGCTCATCCCACCCGGTATCGCGCGACGGCATCGGCATCCCATGCCAGGCCGCTGCCGGGCCGGTCGGGTGGCGTCGCGTGACCGTCGATGATCCGGAGGGGCTCCTGGAGAATGGGGTTCGCCCAGTCGACGTACTCGAGCCAGTGGGCCGTTGGCGTGGCAGCGAGCAGGTGGGCGCTCACCTCGGGGTACAGATGGGACGACATCGCGATCCCGGCCACGTCGGCCAGCGTCGCCGCGTCGAGCCAGCCGCTGACACCGCCGATGCGTTCCAGGTCGGGCATCACCAGGTCGCTCGCGCCGTGTGCCAATGCGAGGGACATGGCACGCGGGCCGGCGAAGTTCTCGCCGATCTGCACCGGTGTGCGGAGTGCGGCGGCGAGTAGGGCGCTCGCGGCGTAGTCGGTGTGGCGGACCGGCTCTTCGATCCAGTACAGCCCCTCGTCATCGAGCTGCCCGCAGCGTTCTCGGGCGGCGGTGAGGCTGAGCGCCTGGTTGTAGTCCGCCATCAGCTCCACGTCCGGAGCGATCGCCGCACGCACCGCACGAACGGCGGCCAGATCCTCGCGCGGCGATGGGCGACCGAGCCGCATCTTGACGGCGCGGAAGCCCTCAGCCACCAGCTGCTGTGCCTCCTCGGCGGCGGCGTCCGGCCCCACCAGGCCCAGGCCGTTGCTGTTGTAGGCCGCGATCGGCCGCGGCGTCGCACCGAGAAGCCGAACCAAGGGAAGGCCCGCGGCGATCGCCAGTGCGTCCCAGCAGGCGACGTCGACGCCGGCCAGTACCGCCGAGACGAGGCCGCGAACTCCCAGCAGTTTGAAGCCGGCCTCGAGCACCTGCAGGAACGTCGCGGGCGAGACGAGCGTGCCCGCGAGCAGCGCACTGATATCGCGCATCAGGGCGACGGCCGCATGGCCGGCCGACTCGCGGTAGCAGAACAGGTAGGCGCGGCCGGTGATCCCCTCCTTGGTCCGAAGGTCGATCAACAGCAACGGTGCCTCGGTGATTCGCGCGACGCTGGTGCCGAGCGCCCGGCGCATCGGCACCAGCACCAGCGTGGCGTCGACCGAACGCACGGTGAGCGGCCCGCTCACGCCCTGGCCCGACGCGAGAACGGGCGGAGTCATCGGGCACGGCCTTCGCTGTGCACCGAAAGAATGTCGAAGATCGCCCGATTGCAGGGCGTCGCCACGCCGAGCGCGGCACCGCGCTCGACCACGTCGCCGCTGAGCCAGGCGACCTCGAGCCGGTTGCCGCGCTCGAGGTCGTGATGCATGGAAGACGTCATGTCGGCGGGCACCTGGTCGGTGAAGGCGAGGCGGTCGTCGGCGTAGTCGGCGGGCAGCGGCACTCCTTGGGCACGCGCGACCTGCACGACCTCGTCCATCACGTCGCGCAGGAACGCCCGCGAACGAGGGTGGTTGCGGATCGGGCCGATGGTCGACCGTGCCGTGCTGGTCGTGCCGGAGAGTCCGACGAGGAAGACGAACTTCTCCCAGATCGTCTGCTCGATCCGGTCGCTGATCTCGACGTCGATGCCGCTCTCGAGGCAGGCGTCGCGGAACGCCCGCACGCGTGGCGACGCGGTGCCGTCGTACTCGCCGAACACCAGTTTTTGGAGCGTGCCGGAATGGCGGATGAGTCCGGGCTCCGCGATCGTGGCGGCGATGTAGCACACGCCTCCGATGACGTGCTCGGCACCGAGGGTCCGGCGCAGGATGTCGTCCTTCACCACGCCGTTCTGGAACGACACCACGGCAGTCTGTTCCCCGAGCAACGGCTTGACGAGATCGGCGGCCGTCTGCGTGTCCCACAGCTTCACGCCGAACAGCACGAGGTCGGCCTCGCCGAGTTCGGCCGGATCGTCGGTGACCTCGACCTTGGGAAGGTGCATGTCGCCGAGCGGGCTCTCCACCCGCAGTCCGTGAGCACGGAGGGCTTCGAGCTGCCGCCCCCTGGCCACGAAGGCCACGTCGTGTCCGGCCTGGGCCAGCCGGGCGCCGAAGTAGCCGCCGACACCACCGGTGCCCATCACCGCGATCCGCATGCGACCTCCTCATAGATGAACGATCGTCCAAATATATGAACAGGACTTTTGCCCTGTCCAGCACTGCATACAGAGACGTTGTTGAATGGGCGCCCTACAATCTCTTTCGTGGGAAGGACACGCGGTTTCGACGTCGAAGAGGCCCTCGACGTGGCACTGGACACGTTCTGGCAGGAAGGCTTCGAGGCCACGTCGATGCAGGCTCTGTGCCGGGCCATGGAAGTGCAACCAGGCAGCCTTTACGCCGCGTTCGGTAACAAGCGGGACCTGTTCGTTGCCGCCCTGCGCCGGTACGTCGAGACGGTTTCGGCCGAGGCCGTCGAGCGGCTCAATGGGGCACCCACCGGGTTGCAGGGCTTGCGTGAGTACTTCGCCCACCTGATCGACGCCATGGTCGACGGCAAGCGCCGGTGGGGCTGCCTGATCACCAACTCGCTGGTCGAGTTCGCCGGACGCGACCCTGAGCTGGCGGGGATGTTCGAGCTGCACCTGGCCAACCTGCAGACTGGCTTCGCGGCCGCGCTCGCGCGAGCACGCGCGGACGGCGAGCTTCGCCCGGGGGCCGGGCCGGACTCGGCACCCTTCTTGGTGGCCGTGGTCCAGGGCATGAACGTGATGGCCAGGAGCCGGCCCGGCCGGCACGCTCTGCAGACGGTCGCCGACTCCGCGCTGGCGGGACTCGTCGCCGCACCCACCGCGGAGTGAGGTAACGCCTGGCACACGCCGATGCCGGCGTGGACGAACAACATCCCTGGATGTGGCCGTCAAAACCGTGTGCCGCCCCACAGGTAGCCTGCCGCCATGGACACCAGTGGCGACTTGATCGCGGGGGCGACCCGCGACGGCAAGATGGACCGGGAGTCCACCGAGTGGCTCAGGGCCCTTACGGCCACCGGTACGGAACGCAACGCCGCGCTCGACCGGCTGCACGAACGGCTGCTGCGCGTCGCGTTGCAGGAGGTCCGCCGGCGCAGCGACCGCACTCCGATCACGGGGCCGGAGCTGGATGACATCGCCCACCAGGCCGCAGCGGACGCGATGTTGGCCATCCTTGCGAAGCTGGACACGTTCCGCGGCGAGAGTCGATTCACCACGTGGACCTACAAGTTCGTGATTCTCGAAGTCTCCAGCAAGATCGGCCGCCACTACTGGCGCAATCCGCCCGTGTCCCTCCAGGACGAGGACTGGGACCGGCTCCCGGACCGCTTCGGGCTTGACCCTGGTCGCCAGGTTGAGACGGCCGAGCTGCTCGCGGCGGTCCGCCGCGCCGTCACGGAGACGCTCACCGACTACCAGCGGCGGCTGTTCGTCGCCGTCGTGCTCAACGGCGTCCCGCTCGACGCACTCGTCGCGCAGCTCAGCGTCAACCGCAACGCCATCTACAAGGCGATCTTCGATGCGCGACGTAAGATCCGCGCTTTTCTGGTCGCCAACGGCTATCCGCCCAATGACACAACATCGGGGAAACCATGACTGGCTGGTCGTCGTTGAACCGCTTTCTCACCACGGATCCACGCGACGTCGGATGCGAGCAGGCGATGGAAGCCCTGCACGTCTACGTGGATCTCGTAGCGGCCGATCCGGACGGGGCGGCGCGGCGTTATCCGGGTGTCCGGGTTCACCTGGAAGCCTGCGGCCCGTGCGCCGAGGACTTCCACGGCCTGCTGGCCGCCGTAACAGGGAGCCCTGAGTGACCGGCGACGCGGTTGCCACTCCCGGCGTTGGCTCGGAGCGGCTGCTCCAGGTGGTCAAGACGAGGGACGCGCCGTGCTGCAGCTGGCCGGCCAGACCGATCTGGTACGTACGGTTCCGGGTGCCCAGGCTGGACGATCGCGGATCTGGTAACCCACCTCGGATCCGTGTACCGCTGGGTCGGTCTCATCGTCGGGGAACGACGAAACGAGCGACCCTCACCCCAGGAACGGGCCGCGCTGGACTGTGCCGAACGCCGCGATCAGGCGCTGCTGGCAGCCCTCGCGATGGCTCACGCCCAGGTCGTCGAGGTACTCTGGTCCGCGCCGGCCGACCTGGACTGCTGGAGCATGTGGCCAGCGGCGAACAGTCGCCATTACTGGATCAGGCGGCAGGCCCACGAGACCCTGGTGCACCGCGTCGACGTCCAGAACGCCGCCTCCGGAGAAACCGCCGCCTGCGCGGACGTCGACGGGCCGGTCGCCGCCCGGCTGTGACGCCGGCCCGGTGACCGGCCCCGGAGCACAGGCGCGAGGAACCGTTCACCCGCGTGTCATCGACGACGCGGATCGGCGGGATCCGGGGCAGAGGCGGCGACGAACCCCTGCCCCGACAAGGGACCGTGCAGCGGCGGTGACGCGGCTAGAACTGCGCTAACGACGTTGGCCGGTGACAGCCCGGTTGTCCAGCCCACACCCGCGGCACGAACGTCATGACCCCATACTGTCGAGAGCGGCCAGGATGTCGGCGACTTCCGACCGCGAGCTGTAGTCCGGGTGCACATCGACCCAAGCGCACGACGCGACGGGTGTCGACGATGAGCGTGGTCGGCATCGGGATCGCGGTCGTGCCGTCGGCGTTGGTCGATGTCAGGTTCAGGCCGAGCTGCAGTTGTGCG
>JBJMIW010000116.1:0-15342 GCA_045806665.1 Actinoallomurus sp. | reverse complement strand
GTCGTCGCGGCCGTCCAGGCCCTCTACGACGCGGCGGACGACGACTCGGCGACGGGCGGGCCGGACCTGACCCGCCAGATCTACCCGAGCGTCGCCGTGGTCACCGACGACGGATACCGACGTCTGGCCGACGACGAGGTCCGCGCGGTCGCCGAGTCGGTCGTCGCCGCCCGGCAGGACTCGCCCAACGGGCCCATCGCACCGCTGCGCTGATCCCCCGACGCGCGGTTGACGGTGCGAAGGCGGCGGCCATTGGGCCGACGCGCCGGGGACTTCATTTTCGCGCGCGGGCCGCTGGGAACATCTATAGTCCAACGCATGTCGGAGGATCGGGAAGCCTGGGGCACGCTGCTCGAAGCCGGGTTCCTGCACGCGCTGCGTGAGGCACACACGGAGGCGACGCTCGCCGTCTTCGGCTCGATGAGCCGGGCGGCGGGTTTCAAGGAGCGGTCGTTCGGCACCGGCGCGTTCGACGTGCTGGAGACCCAGCTCGACCGGGTCTTCCGCGTCGGCGAGTTCGCCCCGGACCCGGCCGAGACCGGCGACGATCCGCTCGCGGGGCTGGTCACCCGCCACGACCTGAACGGCTCGCCGGGCTGGCGGTACGGCCGCTACCGCATTCTGCTGAAGCGGCACCGGTTCGGCGCGGTGCGGGCGATCCGCTGGGACCGCGAGAGCTTCACGAAGCAGGCGGTCGCGCGGCAGGAGTTCCCCGACGATCCGCAGCTCGCGCTCGACTTCGGCCTCGGGCCGGTGCGCGACACGGACGACCTGGTGACGCTGGTCCTCGCGCACAGCGCGACCGAGGAGCCGCTGGAGATGGAGCTGTTCCTCGGCCGTCCCCGGCTGAACGCCGACGGCGGGCCGGCCTGGCACTGGCTCCGGCAGCTGACCGACGACGCCCTCGGTGTGGATCGCCGCCGTCGGCTCGTCGAGTCCACGCCGCCCCTTTGGGCCGACGACGAGGCCGACGTCCCCGTGCGGCTCCACCGCCGGCGTGCGGCCGGCGGAGAGACGAGCATCGAAACCGCCCCGTGAACAACCACACCACCGACGAACGCACCGCCCGACGCCTCGCCGAGGCGCGGCTGCTGTTCGACGCCGACCGGCTGACGCTTGCGCGCCGCCTGCGCGGCATGCGCAAGAACCAGTTGGCCCAGGCCGTCGGCACGACCCCGACCGCCATCGGCCAGTACGAGGCGGCCGTGCACCGGCCGTCGGAGAAGACGCTGTCGCGGCTGGCGTTCGCGCTGGGCGTGCCGGTGGAGTTCTTCCGCGCCGGGCACAGCCCCGTGTCCCTGGACACCGCCCACTTCCGGTCGCTGCGGTCGACGACCCAGATCGAACGCGACCAGGCGCTCGCCCACGGCCGGATCGCCGCCGATATCGTCACCGCCCTGGACGAGCTCGTCGAGCTGCCGCGCGCGGAGCTGCCCGAGCGACCGGTGTCGCCGGAGGAGATCGCGGGGCACGGTCCGGTGGAGGCCGCCCGGCTGGCGCGGGAGTCGATGGTGGGCGACGCGGGACCCATCCCGCACCTCGTACGGCTGCTGGAGAAGCACGGCGTGATCGTGCTGATCCTGCCGCCGTCGACCGAGCGGGTCGACGCGTTCAGCATCGGAGCCCACCCGCGCCCGATGGTGCTGTTCAACCCGGCCAAGGGTGACTACTGGCGCAACCGCTTCGACGGCGCACATGAGCTCGGTCACCTCGTGATGCACGCCGACGCCGAGCCCGGCAGCAAGATCATCGAGGACCAGGCCCACCGGTTCGCGGCCGAGTTCCTGATGCCCGAGGTGGCCATCGCCGACCGGCTGCCCCGTACCGCCGACTGGGCCCACCTCGCCGAGCTCAAGTCCACCTGGGGGGTCAGCATGGCCGCCCTGCTCTACCGCGCGCGCACTCTCGGGATCATGAAGGAGAGCACGTACCGCAGCGCGATGAGCGTCATGAGCACGCGCGGCTGGCGGCGCAACGAACCGGGCCCCGCCAAGCCGCTCGAACGCCCCACCATGCTCACCAGGGCGATCGAGGTCGTCGCCGGCTCGGGCACCGGCCGCGACGAGTTGGCCGACCGCGCCGGAGTCACCCGCGCCGACCTCGACCTCCTCGTCCCGAGCCGCCCCGTTCCCACGGTGGGATGAGAGGACGGCCCTCGGACCGTACTGCCGACGCGCCGCGCGTCCCCGGTCAGACGGTGCGGGCTCTGTTCAACCGGCCGTGTACGAGCCTCGGGTGCAGGTGGTCGATCTCGACGCGACGGTCCTCGGTGACGCCGTAGATACGGAAGCCTCCAGGGCGCCGTTCGGCCTCGGCCTCCCGGTCGATCTCGCCGGAGTCCGTCTTCCCCATGAACCAGTCGCCCAGCGCGTACTCGTCCGGGAACAGAGGCGACTCGGTGCGCTGCCCCGAACGGTCGATGTACAGCACCTGGTAGCCACAGCCGGCCGGCCAATAGCTCATGTCGTCCCTTCGCCACCGCATGCTCGCCACGCCCCCCGACGCGATCGTCGATCCTCCCGCTTCGGGCGGCGCGGCGAACCCGGCTTTACCGTGCCGTTGCCGGATCCGCCAGCCACCCCATCGGCTCCTTGCCCGCCACCACCGCGCTGGTGAGGGTGCCGATCTCGGCGATCGTGATGGCGACCTGGTCACCGTGCGCGAGAGTGAACGGCAGCTCGGGGACCAGGCAGGTGCCGGTCGCGAGGATGGCGCCGTCCGGGAACGCCTCCGCGTGGAACAGGTGGCGGACCAGGTCGTCGAACCTGCGGTTCAGCTGCTCCGTGCTCGCCTTGCCGGTCCACGCGACCTCTCCGCCGCGGCGGATCGTGAGCTCGATCTCCAGGGCGTACGGGTCGGTGACCTCCCAGGCCGGCCGTACGGCGGGACCGGCCGCGCAGCCCCCCAGGTAGACCTTGGCCTGCGGCAGGTACAGCGGGTTCTCGCCCTCGATGGTGCGGGAGCTCATGTCGTTCACGACGGTGTAGCCGACGACCTCGGCGTGCCGGTTGAGCACCAGCCCGAGCTCGGGTTCGGGCACGTCGACCGCGGAGTCGGTCCGGATGGCGACGCTCTCGCCGTCACCGGTCACCCGCCAGGCCGCGGACTTGAAGAACAGCTCGGGGCGCTCGGCGTCGTACACCTGGTCGTACACGTCGGCCGACCGCTCGCTCTCGGTCATCCGCGCCTCGCGGGAGCGCCGGTAGGTGACGCCGGCCGCCCAGACCTCCATCCGCCCGTCCGCCGGGGGCAGCGCTCGTACGGTGGCGGCGTCGTGCCGGGGGCCGTCCGCCGCGAGGCAGCGGTCCCGCAGCTCGGCAGCGCTGAGCCGGAGTAGTTCGCCGAGGGTCCCGGCCAGCTCGGTGACGGTCGACCCGTCGGAGACGCCGACCCGCGGACGGTCGCCATCGGTCGGCACGAAGCGGACAATGCGCACGCTATCCCTCGTTTCCGTCGACTACCCGGTCCAAGAAACCTAGGCGCGGGCACGTGGAGCGGTCCAGCCGAGGGCGAGTTCCGGGAACCCCGGTCCCGGGTGTCCCGGGTGTCCCGGGTGTCCCGGGTGTCCCGGGTGTCCCGGCGGCGGACCACCTCCGCCGCCGGATTGCCGAGCTCCCCCAGGAGGGCGACGTGCCGAATGCTCGGTGACCGCGATCGCAAACCGGGATAACCACCCGATCGTGGCGACCGACCGGCCCCTTAGCCGAGACTTCCGCCCGCCCACGTGGCTGAAGCACGTCACGGTGCAGCCGTAGCGCTCCAGCCAGTGCGCGAGGTTCGCCGATCAATGCCTGATTCGTCTGAGACACCTAAAAACTCGTTCATTTCCGCTAAGTGGAGCGTTCCGCCGTTTTACGCTGACGTGGTCGGAGGAGTGTTGATCAAGATCACGGGGACCGGGGGTTTTTGGCTCCCCGTAAACGGGAGAGCTGTCGCGCCTTTACTTTCCTACCGCCGAAAAGAAGCAGAGTAGGACTCAGTGGATATTCGCACCGTGGGAGTCGAAGAGGAATTCATCCTCATCGACCCGAACAGCGCAAACCCGCGCGCCGCCGCCGACGCCGTACTCCGGCTCGGGCCGCACGGGGGTGACGGCCTGCTGCAGAACGAGTTGCAGGACGAACAGCTCGAGACGGGCACCCGCCCGTGTTCGTCCATGACCGAACTCGCCCGCGAGATCCGCCGGCAGCGGGAGGTCGCGGCGGCGGCCGCCGGACGCCAGGGCGTGGCGATCGCCGCCCTCGGGACCTCGCCGCTGCCCGTACGGCCGACGGTGACGCCCGACGCGCGCTACCTGAGAATGGCCGAGGAGTACGCCCTCACCGCCGCCGAGCACCTGGTCTGCGGATGTCACGTCCACGTCGCGGTCGAGTCCCCCGATGAGGGCATCGCCGTACTCGACCGGATCCGGCCCTGGCTCCCGATCCTGCTGGCGCTCAGCGCGAACTCCCCGTTCTGGCAGGGGACCGACAGCGGTTATGCCAGCTACCGCCGGCAGGTCATGGGGCGCTGGCCGTCGTCCGGGCCGACCGAACTGTTCGGCACGGCGGCGTCCTACCGGGCGGCGATCGCGGACATGCTGGAGACCGGGGCGATCCTCGACGAGGGGATGGTCTACTTCGACGCGCGGCTGTCCCGGCGGTATCCGACGATCGAGGTCCGCGTGGCCGACGTCTGCCTGCTGAGCGACGACACCCTGCTGGTCGCCACCCTGGTCGGCGCGCTGGTGGAGACCGCGGCGCGCGCCTGGCGCGCCGGCGCGCCGGCGCCGCCGGTGCGCACGTCACAGCTCAAACTCGCCACCTGGCGGGCGGCCCGGTCGGGCCTCCGGCAGGACCTGGTGCACCCGCTCACCGGCCAGCCGGCTCCGGCCGAGACCGTCGTACGGGCGCTGCTCGGCCACACGGCGCCGGTCCTGGCGGAGACCGGGGACCTCATCACGGTCGAAGGTCTCCTGCTCGGCGTGCTCAAACGGGGCAACGG
Organism: Actinoallomurus sp.; assembly: GCA_045806665.1. Classification (GTDB taxonomy): domain Bacteria; phylum Actinomycetota; class Actinomycetes; order Streptosporangiales; family Streptosporangiaceae; genus Actinoallomurus. The sequence goes on along the minus strand of JBJMIW010000116.1, from coordinate 10,359 downwards.
CGCCGAACAGCAGTGGGACATCCACCAGCGGAGCGGTGACCTGTCGGAGGTGGTCGCCTACGCCGTCGCCCGCACGCTGGAGTTCTGACGCGGGATCAACCTCGACGAGGACGGCACCGCCGCCTCCGGCGAGGGCGACCGATCCCAGCTAGCAGGAAGCCACGACACCAGGGGAACCGCCTCTCGCCGTCGCGTCAGCTGAAGAGACGCGCGCCGGCTGGTTCCTGGTTCACCCGATGACGGGATCCTCAGTCGCGTGGGCGCGGGGTGCCATCCGGGTTCGTGTCCGATGCGTGCTCGTCGGTGAGGGCCGCCTCACGGGAGGCCGTGCCGGGCCGGACCTCGACGCCGGACAGCGGATCGCCCTGCCGGGTGCCCTCGGCCTCCGTTTCGTACCCCTCCGCCGCGCTCATCGTGCCGGGGACCACGCGCTCCTGCGGCTGTGTCTCGTGGCCGGAGTGCGCGCCCACGCCGCGGTCAGGCTCCGGGGGGCGGTGCTTGCCTTCATTACTCATGATCACTCGCCTCCTTGATTTTTACCTGAACCCCTTCGCGGCGCTCCGTGTACCCGTACGAACCGGCCGGAAACGCCCGGTGACGGCCGGATCAGCCGGCGGTCTCGGGAAGGACGTCGGGGGCGGCCCCCTCGGCAGCGAGGTCGGTCCCGGCGTCCTGGCCGGCCCCGGCCTCGCGGTCGGCGCCGGCCGCGACGTCGTAGGCGAGCAGGACGTCGTCACCGACGACGTGCACCGACCGGCCGGTGAGCGTGACCGCGTCGGCGACGCGGTCGATGCCGAGATCACCGACGGCCTCGGTGCCGCTGCCGAGGACGCGGCCGGAGATCGAGGCGACGAGCCGGTCGGCCAGGCGGGCGGCCAGGAGGGAGGTCAGCACGCGCGCGCCGCCTTCGACCATCAGCGTGCGTACGCCGTCGGACCGCAGGAGCCGGAGCGCGTCGCGCAGGTCGACGCCCTGCGGGGTGGACCGGACGACGCGGACGCCGATGTCCCGGGCCGCCAGCGCGTGCCGCTTCTCGGCCGGGCTCTCATCCGTGGTGATCACGACGGTCGGTGCGTCGGCATCGAGGATCCGCGCGTCCAGCGGGATCCGCAGCCGTGAGTCGAGCACGACTCGCAGCGGCGCGCTGCCGTTGACGAGCCGTACGGTCAGCTGCGGGTCGTCGCGGAGCACGGTACGGACGCCGACGAGCACGGCGTCGCACGCGGCCCGCAGCGCGTGGGAGACACGGCGTTCGGCCTCCCCGCTGATCCACTGCGAGTCGCCGGTGCCGGTGGCGATCCGCCCGTCGAGGGTCTGCGCGTACTTCAGCAGCACGTACGGGCGGTGGTCGGGCACGCGGACGTGGCCCAGGAGCGAGGTGGCGTCGACGGCGCGCTGGGGCACCGCCGGCAGCGGCGACCCGGCCGGGTCCAGATGCCCCATCCGGTCGCGCTTGGTGCGGAGGTACCGCCGGTTGTCCAGGTGCGGGGCCGTGGTGATCTGCTCGACGCGGACGACACCGATGCCGTCCGCCTGCAGCGCCTCGGCCTTGCGAGGATTGTTGGTCAGCAGCCGGACCGAGCGTACGCCGAGCTCGCGCAGGACGGCGGCCGCCTCGGTGTAGCGGCGCTGGTCGCCCGGCAGTCCGAGGCGGAGGTTGGCCTCCAGCGTGTCGGCGCCGGCGTCCTGCTCGCGGTAGGCGCGGAGCTTGTTGACGAGGCCGATCCCCCGGCCCTCCTGCCCGGTCGCATAGACGAGCACGCCGCGCCCCTCGGCGGCGAGGGCGCGCAGGGCGGCCTGGAGTTGCAGGCCGCAGTCGCAGCGCAGCGAGCCGAGCACGTCCCCGGTGAGGCACTCGGAGTGCACGCGGGTGAGCACGGACTCGCCGTTGCCGATGGCGCCCTTGACCAGCGCAAGGTACACGAACCCCGAGGGCAGCCCGTACGCGATGACCTGGAAGTCGCCGGAGGTCGTCGGAAGGCCCACGCGGGCGACCTCCCGGACCAACGTCATGGAACCACTGATTCCCACAGGTAACATGCGTCAAACGGGTCAAACGCGTTTTCCTCCGTCAGTGCCGGGGTAGACAGCCGTCGTGAGAGCCCGGTTTGTGTTGCATGTCGGCCCCCGGCGCGTGGAGCTCCGCGAACGCGAGGTCGAACCCCCGGCGGCCGGGCAGGTCGCGGTCGAGACGATCTTCTCCGGGATCAGCTCGGGCACCGAGCTGCTGGCGTACCGCGGGGAGGTCCCGCCGGAGACGCCCCTCGACGAGGGCATCGACACGCTGCCGGGCACGTTCGGCTATCCGTTCGCCTACGGCTACAGCTGCGTCGGCCGGGTCGACGGCGAGCTGGTCTTCGCCTTCCATCCGCACCAGGACGTGTTCACCGCGCCGGCCGACTCCCTGATCCGCCTGCCCGAAGTCGACCCGCGTATCGCCACGCTGTTCCCCCTCGTGGAGACCGCTCTGCAGGTCACGCTCGACGCCGCTCCCGGCTACGGCGACACGGTCGTCGTGCTGGGCCTCGGCGTGCTGGGCACGCTCACCGCCCTGCTGCTGGAGCGGACCGGCGCGCGGACGGTGTGCGCCGAGCCCGTCGGCCGGCGCCGGAAACTCGCCGCGTCGCTCGACCTGCGCGCCGTGCCGCCGGAGGAACTCGCGGCGGTGGTCCGGCGGGAGACCCGCGGGGCCGGCGCCCGTACGGTCATCGACGCCACCGGGAGCCCTGACGCGCCCGGACCGGCGCTCGCCCTGCTGGCGCACGAGGGCACCCTGCTGATCGCCTCCTGGCTCGGCACGAAGGACGCGACGCTGCCGCTCGGCCGCGAGTTCCACCGCCGCCGTCTCACGATCCGCAGCACGCAGGTCACGACCATCCCGGCGGCCTTGAGCGCCGGCTGGACCGCCGAGCGCCGCCGCCGGGAGGCCGCCGCGCTGCTGACCGAGCTGCCCCTCCAGTCGCTGGCCAGCCACACGTTCCCGGTCGAGCGGGTCGCCGAGGCGTTCGCCGCGCTCGACCGCGGTGAGGAGGGCCTGATGCACGCCGCACTGTCGTACGGGGAGAGGGGAGTCTAGGTGGGCTACGAGGTCGGGCTGCACAAGACGGTGCGCGCGGTGCACCAGATGCCGGGCAAGCCGCCGCCGGAGGGGGAACCGCACCACCACGACTACCGGTTCGAGGTCGTCGTCGGCCGGGAGCGCCTGGACGAGCAGGACATGGTCTGCGACCTGGACGTCCTCGAAGCGGCGCTCGGCGACCTGCTCGGCCGGATCGCGGACCGGGACCTGGAGATCATCCGCCCGCCCGAGGCCGTCGCGGTCACCGTCGAGGTCCTGGCGCGCTGGGCGTACGACGCGCTCGCCGAGACGGTCCGGAAGGCCGGCGCGGACACCCTGTCGGTACGGGTCTGGGAGTCACCGGAGGCGTTCGGCGGCTACCGGGGTCGTCCGCAGTGCTCCGGCCTTCAGGCCGGAGGTGAAGCGGACCAGCTCGCGTAGCGGGACAGGAAATGGCTGGGGAGCGCGTCAATCGGCGAGCATTGTGGCGTAGGCGGTCAGGCAGCGTTGGGCACACAGCTCCCAGGTGAAGCGTTCGAGGACGAGCTGCCGGGCGTTGTCGCCGAGCCGGCGGGCGAGGGGGCGGTCGGCGAGCAGCGCACGGATGCGGTCCCGCAGCTCCGCGACGTCGCCCGGTTCCGTAAGGAAACCGGTCTCCCCGTCGCGGACGACCTCCGGCAGCCCGCCCAGCCGGCTGCAGATCACCGGCGTGCCGCTCGCCATCGCCTCCAGGACGGTGAGGCCCAGCAGTTCGGAGATGGCCACCGGCCGTCCGTAGCAGGTCCAGTGCACCGACGGCAGCACCAGGACGGCCGCCGTCCGGTACAGCCGGGCCGCCTCCGCGTCGTCGACCGGGCCGGTGAACCGCACGCGCTTGCCGTCGGCGAGCCGGGCGAGCAGTTCCGGATAGCCCGACTCGGGCGGGCGCGGATCGTGCCCGGTCGACCCGACCACGGTCAGCTCGGCGTCGTCGGGCAGCGCCCGGATCAGCCGGTCCAGGCCCTTGTGCGGGGTGATCCGCCCGACGAACAGCACGCCCACCCGGTCGGCGCCCGGGTCGGGGCGGTACCGGCCCGGGTCCGCCCCTCCGTACAGGACGTCCGTACGGCCGGGCGGCGCGTCCAGGGTCTCCGCGGAGAACCGCGACACGACGAGGAACCGCTCGAACAGGCGGGGCAGCAGCCCGCCCCACCCGCCGCCGCCCAGCCCGTGGTCGGTGACGGCGAGGTGCCGTCGCCGCACGAGGGCGGTCAGCCGGCTGGGCGCGCTACGGAGCTGGTGCGTGTGGACGACGTCGGCGCCGGTGAGCACCGATGGTAGGCCCGGCGCGAGCGGGTGCGCGGAGTGCCCGCGCCAGCAGCCCCACCGGCGCAACACCCGGATCCGCAGGCCGTCCGGCTCGTGGATCAGGCGGGGCCGAGGCCCGAACGTCACGAGCTCGCAGTCGACGCCGCGTGCCAGCGCCCGGGCGAGCATCAGCGGGTACCGCTCGCCGCCGCCGTACACGCCGTCGGCCCCGAACACGGTCGGAGCCACGTGGATGACTCGCACCTTGTCGATCTCCCTCGTCACTCTGGGCGATCCGCTGACGATGACCGGCGGTTACCTCTACCACCGGCGGATGGCCGAACTCGCGCCGGCGTACGACGCCCGGCTCAGGTTCGCGTCCTTCCCTCCCCTGACATTCCCGCTCCCGGCGTTCTTCGCGCGCCGGGTGCTGCGGACGGTGCGCGCGCAGCGCCCGGACGTGGTGCTGATCGACAGCATCGCGGCGGCCTTCCTCGCGCCGGTCCGCATGCCGCCGGGCATGTCCGTCGCCGCGATCCTGCACCAGCCTCCCGGCGGCATCGACCACGGCCGGCCGCGCGCGCTCGTGCAGGCTCCGCTGGACCGGCGGACGTACCGGCGGGCCGCCCGGCTGCTCGTCGCCAGCGAACCCCTCGGCGCCGAGCTCGCCCGGCAGGGCTTCGGCGACCGGATCCTGGTCGTCCCGCCGGGCCGCGACGTCCCCGAGCCCTCCCCCGGCCCCGCCGTGGACCTGCGCGCCGGGGCCGGCGCCGCGCTGCTGTGCGTGGCGAACTGGCTGCCCCGCAAAGGCGTCCTCGACCTGCTCGACGTGGTCGCCGCCCTGCCCGACGGCGTTGCCCGACTGCACCTGGCCGGCGACGAGGACGCCGACCCGGCCTACGCCGCGCGGGTCCGGCGACGGCTCGGCGAGCCCGACCTCGCCGGGCGGGTCGTGCGCCACGGACGGCTGCCGAAGGAGGAGGTCGCCCGCCTGTACCGCGACGCGGACGTCTTCGTGCTGCCGAGCCTGCGCGAGCCGTACGGCACGGTCTACGGGGAGGCGATGGCCGCCGGGCTGCCCGTCGTCGGGTGGCGCGCGGGCAACCTGCCGCACCTGGCGCGGGACGGGCGAGAAGGCCTGGTGGTCGAGCCGGGCGACGTACCCGCGCTGACGGCCACGCTCGCGCGCCTCTGCGCCGATGACGCCCTGCGCACCCGCCTCGGCGCGGCGGCCCGGCGGCGGGCCGAGGAGTTCCCCACCTGGGAGGACAGCGCCGCCGTCTTCTTCGGCGCGCTACGCGAGCTCACCGGCTGAGCAGATCGGACACGGCCTCGGTGACCGCGTCGACCGTCACGCCGGTCACGCAGGCGGGGTCCACGGGCCGTCCGCACGGCGGCCGCTCGAACGAACCGCACGGGCTGCACGGGAGCCCCAGCCGTACGACCCGGTGCTGCTCGCCCGCGTGCGCGTACTGCCAGGGGTTGCCCGGCCCGTACAAGGCGACGGTCGGCGTGCCCACGGCGGCGGCCAGGTGGATGGCCCCGCTGTCCACGCCGACGACCACCCGCGCGCGGGCCTGCAGCGCGGCGAGCCCACCGACCGACAGCCGCCCGGCCACCCCGTGAGCCGCTCCGCCGCCGGCCGCGACCGCCCGGTCCACCAGCGAACGCTCGGCGGCGGTCCCGGCCACGACGGACCGGACGCCGAAGCGCGCGCGCAGCCGCCGGGCGACCTGTCCCCACCGATGCGGCGGCCAGTTCTTGACCGGCCAGCCGGAACCCGGATGCATCACCACCGGGTGCGGGCCCGATCCGAGCAGGCCGGCCGCCTCCGCGTGGTCAGTGGGCGTGGGGACGATCGCGCCGCCGATGGGCGGCAGCGGCGGCGGAGGCGGCCGGCCCACGGCGATGACCCCCGCGGCGACCAGGTCATGGGTCGCGGCGACGACCGCCCGGTCGACGTCCGGCGGCGGCACGAGATGGGTCAGGAACGGCGCCGTCCGCGGCATCGCGAACCCGGCCCGTACGGGCACCCCCGCCGCGACGCTGAGAGCCCCCGCCGACGGGTCGTCCGGCCGGGGCAGTACCGCCAGGTCGTACGGCCCGCCCAGTCCTGCCGCCGCCGCGATGACATCGGGGTCATCCGCCGACCACCACGGCCGGTCGAGCGGCGGGAACGCGACCGGAACGACGACGTCCACGTACGGGCAGCGGGAGCACACCTCGGCGACCTCTGGCGGCAGGGCGTACGTGACCACGGCTCCGGGCGCCGCACGGCGCAGGGTCGCCACGGCGGGGAGGGTGACCAGGACGTCCCCGAGGTGGTCCGGACGTACGAGCAGTACGCGCACCGTTCCGGGCTCCTCGTCGACGGGTCGTCGATCGGTGGACTACCCGGACGCGGAGCGGCGCAACCGCAGGTCAGCGCGGAACGGGCGGCGCCGACCCGGGATGGGTCGCGTGGGCGTGGGCGTGCACGTCCCCGGCGTCGGGCACGGCGGCGCGCACCGCGCGCTCGACCGCGGCGTTGATCTCGTCGGCGTCCAGGAGGCTGATGCCGTCGTCGAGGCGGGTCTCCACTTCGACGGCGAGGGTCCGGCCCATCCAGCGCGCCCGGACCTCGGCCGCGCCGACGCCCGGCACGCCGGCGGCGGCCGTTCGCGCGGCCTCCAGGTGCTCGGGGTCGACGCCGTCCATGAGGCGGTGCACGAGGTCACGGGTGACCTCCACGCCGACGTGGCAGATGAAGAGCGTGACGGCCAGACCGGCGACGGGGTCGCCCCAGCGGTACCCGGCGGCCACGAGGGCGAGGCCGATCAGAGCGCCGAGCGAGGAGATCGCGTCGAGCCAGGAGTGCTTGGCGTCGGCGATCATCGTGGCGGACCGGATCCGGCGGCCCACCCGCAGCTTGTACCGGGCGACGAGCTGGTTGCCGACGATCCCGAGCGCCGCGCCGGCCATGCCCAGCGCGGCGTCGGTCGTCGGCGCGCCGCCCACGAGCTTCTGGTAGCTCTCGTACCCGGCGAACACCGCGCTGGCCCAGATGACGAGAGCGACGCCCAGCCCGGCGAGGTCCTCCGCCCGCTCGTAGCCGTACGGATAGCGGGCCGTCGCGGGACGGCGGGAGATCCAGAAGCCGAGGAAGACCACCGCCGACGTGGAGACGTCGGACAGGTTGTGCAGGCCGTCGCCGAGCAGCGCGACCGACCCGGTGACCAGCGCCAGGACGATCTCGATCACGGCGGTCACCGACAGGCCCGCCGCCGACACCGCCATCGCGCGGTTCGCCGCCCTCCGGTCGGCGGCCTCGTCACGTCCGGTCGACGCGGAAACGGCGGATGTCACGGCGGCGCACTCCTCGGCTCACATGGCGTGGTCACCTCCATCATAGGTGATCAAGTGAAGAGGTGTTCACGCGTTCCTCGCGGTTACGATGGCGGCATGGGACACGGCGTTGACGGACATAGGACCCGTACCGGGCCCATCGACGCCGACCTGGCCAAGAGCGTCGCCGAGACGATGCAGGCGCTGGCCACCCCCAGCCGCCTGCTCATCCTCAGCCGCCTGCGGCAGGGCCCGTGCTCCGTCGGCGAGCTCGCCGACGCGATCGCCATGGAGCGCTCGGCCGTCTCCCACCAGCTGCGCTACCTGCGCCACCTCGGCCTCGTCACCGGGGACCGCCAGGGCCGCAGCATCGTCTACCAGCTGTACGACAACCACGTCGCCACGCTGCTCGACGAGGCGGTCAGCCACATCGAGCACCGCCGTCTCGGCGTCACCGATGTCCCTCCGCGCGGCGCCGCCACCGCCTGAGCGGCTCCGGCGGAGGTCAGGCCGCCGCCGACAGCCGGGCGGCCAGGAGCCCTCCCCCTTGGACGATCTACCAGATCGGCGACGAGTCCCGTGCAACTCGGTCGCCGGGTTCGGCTCGGAGGCCGTCGCGGTGCTGACCTACTCCGCCTACGCACTCGGCTCGACCTGGGCGGGCCCCGGCCCACTCTTCGCCTTCGCCGCCGTCCCCCTCCTGGTCGTGGCCCTGGCCGCACGGTCCGCCGGAGCCGGCAACGGCCTCATGGAGGTCGACACCGGCAGGGCCGGCGGACCATCGTGATCTTGCCGTTACGGATGTGACCGTTGGGCGAATTGTGCCTAAAGAGGCGCATCCGTGTTGACACGGAAGGTGACGTTTCGACAGCCTGGCGAGGTTTCCGGACCCGACGAGGGGCACGGCTACCGCCGGCCGCCGCCCCGCCCGAGGAGAGAACGATGCGTTCGACCGACTATTCGTGGGACGAGCAGACTCGCGCCGACGCAGGCCGGCTCTGGGCTGGCGGCGCGGCAACGGCGCTGGTCGCCGCCGGAGTGGCGCTCGTCGGGGTGCTCATACTGCACCGGCTGTTCAAGGCTCCCCTACTCAGCCCGGGAGGGCTGAGGGAGTCCGCCGACTACGCGACGGTGGCATTCCCGATCGCGGCGGCGCTCGTCACGCTGCTCGCGACCGGCCTTCTTCACCTCCTGATGACGACCACTCCCAGCGCCTCGCAGTTCTTCAGCTGGATCACCGGACTGGCACTGGCCCTGCTCGTCCTGCAGGTGTTCCTCGGTGCCGGGACGCTCCTCACGCAGTTCGAGACCGCGGTGTTCTATCTACTGATCGGCATCGCCATCATCTCGTCGCTGCTCGGCGTCTCCCGTACCGCCGTACGCCACCACCGGCATCAGGCGTACCGGGAGAGCGACCAGGCCGGCTACCGAAACGAGCCGAGGACCTACCGCTGACGCGTTCCCGACCGTGATGACCTCCGGGCCGGCTTCGGCCCGGAGGTCATCACGTTTCCGATCCGCCTGAGCGCTCGTCTCCGCCTGGGCGCGCCTCGGGCCGCTCTTCGCCGGTGCCGCCGTGAAAGTCAACGGGTCTGCTCTCGCTCCGACCACGGTCTTGCGCGCGGTGAGGCGGTGATGCAAGGTCGGTAGCGCAAACCGGCGGAGCGGCGGGGGGTAGCGCGGGTGGGAGGCGAGTATCGCGCCGGCGATGTGGTCGACGGCCGATTCGTCCTCAAAGAACAGCTCGGCTCCGGCGGGATGGGGACGGTCTGGCGCGCCCACCACCGGCACCTGGACATCGAGGTCGCGCTCAAACAGATGATCCTCCCCGCGGACGGCCCCGACGGAGTCCCCGAGGAGCTGTCGGCGCGCGCCCGCCGGGAAGGGCGGACCCTCGCCAGGCTGACCCCGCATCCCGGCATCGTGTCCGTGCGTGACCTGATCACCGTGGACGGCCTTCCCTGGCTGGTGATGGAGCTCATCGAGGGACGCTCTCTGAAGGAGATCGTCTGGCGGGACGGTCCGCTGACCGAGGAGCGCACCGCCGAGCTCGCCGAACAACTGCTGAGGGCCCTTCGGTTCGTGCACGGCCACGGTGTGCTGCATCGAGATCTCAAGCCCGGCAACATCCTGATCAACGCGGCCGGCGATGCGACGCTGGTCGACTTCGGCATCGCCGTACACACGGATGACACGACGCTCACTCATAGCGGCGCGGTGATCGGGACACCGGGCTACATCGATCCGGAACGCCTGCGCGGGCAACCTCCGGTCGAGGCATCGGACCTGTTCTGCCTGGCCGCGACGCTCTACTTCGCCATCGAGGGAAAGGCGCCGTTCCGCCGCGACAACCCGGCCGCCACGGTCCACGCCACGCTCTATGAACGGCCGTTGTTCGCGCCGCGGCCGGGGACGCTGGGCGAACTCATCGAAGACCTGCTGGCACCTGCGGCGGCCGACCGCCCCTCGGCGGAAGAGTCCCTCGGTCGGCTCCACGCCATGCGGACCACGGTCACGGCGCATCACGTCGTGGCCGAATCCCGAGCGGAGGACGGCCGATCCGATCAGGGCACGACTCCCGCATCGACGGCCTCCTCGGTTCCGTCGGCCGTCACCCGCGACGACCAGGCCGTGGCGGCCGACTCGCCCCGTCCGCAGCGGTGGTGGCGCCCCGTGGCCCTGTCGGCGCT
>JBJMIW010000115.1:0-15644 GCA_045806665.1 Actinoallomurus sp. | reverse complement strand
GCCGGACACCGCGTCACCTCCCGAGCTCACCCGGAAGAAAACTAGAACACATTCTAGTACGTGTCCACCATCGGTGCTCGGCGGCCGCCTCCCAGGCGATATCAGACTCCGCTTACCTCGGCGGAACCGCCTCCGGTCCGCAACACATCGGTAATACGTAACGTGTTCTCACCGGGCGGTACGCTGATCTACGACACGCGCGGACGGGGCACCGCGCGCCCAGCCCAAGGAGTCGCCGTGCCGGCACAGTCCACCGCCGCCAGCCATCCGGGGGTTCGCTCCCGCAGCCAGCATCAGCGCCGCCGGCGTATCGTCCAGGCGGCCGCCGCCCTGGCCTCCCGTGGCGGGGTGGAGGCGATGCAGATGCGCACCGTGGCCGAGCGCGCGGGCGTCGCGCTCGGGACGCTGTACCGCTACTTCCCCTCGAAGATGGACCTGGTCGTCGCCGTCGTGAGCGAGGAGATGGACACGCTCGAGGGCAGCCTGGAGCGCCGGCCGCCCCGCTCGGCGACCGCGGCCGGGCGTGCGGTGGAGGTGCTGATGCGCGCGACGCGTGGCCTGATGCGTGAGCCGGAGCTCGCCGACGCCCTGATCCGGTCGCTGCTGCTGTCGGACGTCAAGACCGACTTCGGCAACCGCATGACCGGGCTGCTGTCGCGGGTCACCGGGACTGGCACCGAGGACGCCGGGGACGGCGTGGAGAGCCGGGTCCTCCTGCGGTCGCTCAGCAGCGTATGGGTGATGGAGATGATCGAGATGCTCCGCGGCCACACCACGAACGACGAGATCCAGGCGCGGCTGGAGATCGCTGCGACCCGTCTGCTCGCCGACTTCTGACGAGGGACGGAAGAACGCGGACGGAGTACCTCAGAGCCCAGGGCGTGCCAGAAGCGGAGGGGGCCCAGAACTCTCAGGGACGCCGAGGTCCGCGTGTGGCCGGAACCATCGGGGACGCCAGGCTCAGGCGGCAGCCCAGAGCTGCCGGTACATCCCGGTACGGACCAGGTGGAGGGCCAGCCGGGTGAAGAGGGCCTCGAGCAGCATCACGAGCGCCTTGGCAAGCACAGTCGACACGATGTCAGGCATTTGGGGCACCTACGGAGGTTTAGGGGACACCTTCTGCGTGAATTATGCCCAGTTGTCCGAATCAGTGGCGACCTGAAGGGATGACGAGCAGGTGAACATTCTCCCAAGTCAGGCCGTGGGTAGCCGGAGGCGCGTCAGCAGGACGGCCGCCAGGGCGAAGGTCAGGCCCGACCCCAGGGCGATCGCCCAGCAGTGCGGGAGCAACGGCCGGCTGCCGAAGAACTGACTGAGGCCCGGCACCTGCACGATGACCGCGAGCGCGGCGAGTGACGCGAGGCCCGAGCCGAGCACGAGCGGATCGCGGCCGCCCGCAATGATCGTCTGCGCCAGCTGCGTGGTGACCAGCGCGACCAGGCCCGTCGTATCGGCCTGACCACGGGTCGCGCTGGCCCGCGCCAGCATCCAGGCGGCCAGCGCCGCCCCTGCCGTGGCGCCCGCACGGACCGTGACGTCGCGGGTGAGCGCGCCGCCCAGCGACCGGTCCGGTCCCTCCGCGAGCAGTTCCTCGTGCGTGACCCCGGACGGCGGGCGGGCGGCCAGGGCGATCGCCGGAAGCATGTCGGTCAGCAGGTTCACCAGGAGAAGCTGGCGCACGTTGAGCGGGCTACGCCCGCTGAGCAGCCCCGTGCCAACGGTGAAGGCGATCTCGCCGAGGTTGCCGCCGAGCAGCACGGCCAGGGCGTCCCGCGTGGACCGCCACATCGCCCGGCAGTCGGCGATCGCGTCGGTGATCGTCTCGATCCGGTCGTCGGTGACGACGACGTCCGCCGTCTCGCGGGCGGCGGGGGTGGCCCGCTCGCCGAGCGCGATGCCGACGTCGGCCAGCCGGATCGCCGGGGCGTCGTTGGCGCCGTCACCGGTGACCGCGACCACTCGCCCGGCAGCGCGCAGGGCCTGAACCACCCGGGCCTTCTGCGCCGGGCTGACCCGGGCGAAGACCGCGACCCCGGCCAGCGCCGCCGCCAGTTCCTCGTCGCGCAGGGCGTCGAGCTCCGGGCCGGTCATGATGTGACCGTTCAACAGCTGCAGTTCGGCGGCGATGGCCTCGGCGGTGGTCGGGTGATCGCCGGTGATCATGACCACGTCGACGCCCGCCTTGCGCAGCCTGACCACCGCCTCGGCGGCGGTCGGCCGCACCGGATCGGCAATGCAGAGCAGGCCGAGGAACGCCAGCCGGTCGATGCGCTCCGCGGTGAGATCCCGGCGCCCCGACGCGGCTCGCTCCCCCACCGCCAGCACTCGGTAGCCGAGACGCGCCAGCCGGTCGATCTCCTGCTCGACCTTCTCCCGCGCCTTCTGGTCGAACGGGACCGGACCGTCGTCCCGCTGCCAGGTGTCGCACGCCTCCAGGACGATCTCCGGCGCGCCCTTCACGCTCAGCAGCTGACGGCCGTCGGTCCGGCCGAGCACGGCGTGGTAGCCGCGCGCGGGTTCGAACAGCAACTCGTCGACCCGCTCCCAGGAACCCAGCCCCTCCGCCGCATCCATGCCGAGCTTCCGGGCGGCTCTCATGATCGCCCGGTCGGTCGGATGCGGCAGCCGCCCCCCGCCGGGGTCCGGCGTCGCGCGGACGGCGGCGCCGATGATCTTCCGGAAGGACGGCGACAACTTCTCCTGGACGGGACAGGACGTGATGCCGTCGGACACCTGCCGCAGCCGCAGCCGTCCCTCGGTCAACGTGCCGGTCTTGTCGAAGCAGAGCACGTCGATACGGCCAAGCGCCTCGATCGTGCGCGGATTGCGGACGATTGCGCCGCGCCGGGACATCCTGCGCGCCGTGGCCAGCTCAGCCGCCGTGGCGACGAAGGGCAGCCCCTCGGGCACGGCGGCGACAGCGAGGCTGACGGCCGGTCCGAGGGCCCGGGCCATCGAGTGCCCGCGCAGCAGGTCCGACCCGAAGAGCACGACCCCCGCCCCGAGGGCGACCGGCAGCGTCACCTCCGTCAGCCCGCGCAGGCGCGCCTCGACCCCTCCCGTACGCCCCTCATCACCGGCCTGCCGCGTCGTGCGCCCGACCTCGGTCTGGGCCCCCGTCGCGACGACGACGCCGACGGCGTCGCCCGCCGCGATGACCGTGCCCTGGTAGAGCATCGAACGGCGGTCGGCCACCGACCGGGCCACGCTGGGCCGGGGGCTCTTCGTGACGAGTTGCGACTCGCCGGTGAGGCTCGACTCGTCGACCTCCAGGTCCTTCGCCGACAGCAGGCGCAGATCGGCCGGCACCGCGTCCCCGGCGGTGAGGACGACCACGTCGCCGGGAACCAGCTGGTCGGCGGTGGCCCGGGGCTCGGCGCCGTTCTTGCCGGGCCGCCGGAGCCGTACGCGCACCGCGCTCATGTCGACGAGCTGCCGCAGCGCGCGATCGGCGCGGACCCGCTGCAGGCCGGACATCATGGCGTTCACTCCGAGGACCGCGCCGATGAGGGCCGCGTCCATGACCGACCCCACGACCGCGGAGATCCCGGCGCCGGCCGCGAGCGCGGGCGTCAGCGGATTGTCCAGCTCCTCGATCGTCACCTGGGCCAGGCCGGCCGGGCCGATCTCCTCACCCAGGTCGATGCGGCGCCGGGCCGCCTCCTCCTCGCCGATGCCGAACATCGACGAGTCCAGGTGGGCCAGCACGGCCTTGGCCGGCCACGCATGCCAGGCCGTACGGTCGAAGGGCACGGGGACGGGTCGCCGGGCCAGAGCCCGGCCCGACCCCGCGCCGACCACGAACGCCGCCATGGTGGCGAAGTCGATCGCCAGCCGTGCCCGCTTTGGCGCACCGGCGGACGGCCCGGCCGCGGCCAGCAAAGCCCCGGACACGGAGGCGACGGTGGCGATCCGCGCGGCGCGGGCGCTGTTCTGTCTCGCCGACGGCATGGCCTCCAGCAGCAGGCACGCCTGGCCCAGGCCCGGGCCGCACAACAGCTGCGCGCCCCATGGCGGACGGTGACCAGAGCGGATCACCCCGATGCCCACATCCGCCGCCGCGAGCGGTGCACCACCGAGCGCGGCGACCAGCGCGACGACCTGACCCGCCTCTTGAGCCTGTCGTACCGACTCGAGCAGCCGGCGGCCGCCGGGGACCGCGTCGTCGACCGAGAGCCGCTGCGCCAGCGCCGCCTCACCGGCCACGGCCACCGACCCGGCACCCCGGGCGGCGTCGAGTAGCGCCTCGGCCAAGGGATCGAGCTCGGCCACCACCGAGACAAGGGCGACCGGTTCGCCGTCGCGGGTCAGCAGGAGCACGGTCGCGCCTCGCTCACGCAGTTCGGCCGCGTGGTCGTAGGCCTCCGCGGTGAGGCCGGACGCCCGCAGGGGCGAGCCGTTGTCCGCGAAAGCAGAGGCGTCCGAGGACGCGGACCCGGAGGCGTTCGATGACGCGGACGCGGAGACAGACGCGGACGCGGACGCGCCGGCCGGCCCCAACGGGGCGATCGTCCAGGGGCCTTCTGCCTGCCGGGCCTCCGGGCAGGCGAGGTCGACCAGGGCGTACGCACGTTCGTGGGCCTCTTCAGCGGTCACGCCGGACGGGAGGGGGACGACATCCTCGATCACCAAGTCGCCGGTGCGCAGGACCGAGGCATCGACGATCACATGGTCGACCCGGTCGAACCGGCGCAGGCTCTCCGGGTCGATCACCACGACATCCCGGTCGGCGGCGACCCAGCCGAGCTGGGTGGCGAAGGCCTCGATGCCCATCCGTGCCGCCCTCGGCACGCCCGCGGCGAGCGCTCCCTGTGCCCGCGAGGCGTCGCGGGTCAGGGCGTACGTCCCCACGGCGGCGGTGATCGCCGCCGGTACCGTCCAGGCCGCCCGCTCCACCGGTCCGTACGGCAGCGGCACGGGCCGCTCCGTAACCTCGTAGGCGGAGGCGCGGAAGGAGTCCTCCTCGTGGATCAGGTGTTCCACCCGCCGATGCCATGCCGCGCGCTGCTCACGCATCTCCCCGACGCGGATGATCCGGTGCACGGAGCCGATGAGCAGGCCGATCGGCTGCTGTGCCAGCGCCTGCAGGCTCGCGAGGCTGCCGCCGATGATGACGTCGGTGGCGGCGGGCCCGATCAACCCCGTCAGCCGCTGCCTGATCTGCGGCGTCGAGTCGGCCATCGCAATCAGGGTCCCCACGGCCGGAGGGACCGGCACGGCGCGCAACGCCAGCCTGCCGGCGATGGCGGCGGTCGCGCCCGTCAGGTAGGCGGCGACGAGCGCTGTCTCCCGCAGGACCGCCTGCCGGTGGCCCGGGTCCGGATGCCGGGCGTACGGGTCGTCGGCGGCCTCGTGCCGGTGCTCGACCATGTCGACCACGTCGGTGAGCGCGTCGACGGGGACGTCACCCTCGTGCAGCAGCATGACGATCCCGAGGACGGCGTTAACCTCGACGCGCCTCACGCCCGCGACCTTGCCCATCTCGGTGACGAGGTCACTCGCCATGCCCTCACGGCCCGAGCACTGCAGGCCGCGGACCCGGATGCTCGTCCGCCCCTCCCCGCGGTCTATCCGCCGTTCCTCAATCGTCTCGACGAGAGCGCGAAGCGCGGCCCCCGGCTCCCGTACGACCGCGTCGGACGCCCGTACGGCGGCCGCCGGCAGACGCGTCGCGCGGCCCGGCAGGCGCACCGCCTCGCCGGACGCCCGCACGGCCATATCCGGTAGACCGGTGATGACGCCCGGCAGCACCGCGACGAGCCCGGGCAGGCCGGCGACGACGCCCGGTAGCACCGTGACCAGACTCGGAAGACCGGTCACCGCGCCCGGCAGGCTCGCGACCGCACGCGGCGCGCGCGCCGCGACACCCGCCAAACCCGCCACCGCACGGGGCAGGTGCGCCGCGGCACCGGACAGGCCCGCCGCCTCGCCGGAGGCCCACCGCACCACGCCCGGCAGTGCCGCCACCCCGGAAGCCCGCGCGACCGTGCCGGGCAGTCTGATCGTGTTCTCGAGCACACCCGGCCCGGCACGGAGAAGGTTTCGCAGCGGCATGAGCAGGGAGCCCGGCGGTCAGACGCTGGTCCGGCCGGCGGCACCGGATTCGCCGGATTCGGCCGCGGTTCCCGATTCGGCCCCGGCCCTGGTCGCCGTACGGGCCCGGCTCTTGCCGGTCGCCGAACGGGTCCGGGTCGTCCTCGTGGTCCGTGACGGGGTCTCCGGCTCTTCCGCGCCCTCCGGTCTCGCCGTCGGGACGCGCCGCGCCGATTCGCGCCGGGCGGCGGCCCGGCGGGCCACCATCGTTCCGATGCCGACGGCGGCGGCGACCGGCCAATCCAGGATCCCGATGGCGGCGGCGGCCGCCAGCCCTCCGTAGAACACCAGCCGGTCCGGGGGCGGCAGGTACTCGGCGGCGACGCGGCCCATGTCGCCGGCAAGGGAGAGCCCGGGAACGGGGACATGCATGACCTTCACGTGTGGTGTGACGACGGGGACGGGAATCTCCGCCCCGTGCTCCTCTTCGTGCGTCATCGCCGGTCGGCCGCCCCGTCCGGTGGGGGTCGTCGTCGTCGATGCCCTCCGCGACGCGGGCCTCTCCTTCGTCGCTTTCGTCTGCGCAGCCATGCCGACCATCCCCCGCTCATCCCGGAACACCGTTTTCCGCTCTCGAAGCTCCACGTTGCTCC
This sequence comes from Actinoallomurus sp., assembly GCA_045806665.1. GTDB lineage: Bacteria > Actinomycetota > Actinomycetes > Streptosporangiales > Streptosporangiaceae > Actinoallomurus. The sequence continues at coordinate 8,958 of JBJMIW010000115.1, read as the reverse complement.
GCGGAAGCCCTCGACACAAGCCCACAAGGGGAGATCCGGACAGACCTTTTCCCTGCTCAGGGTCATAGGAGGGGCAAGTAGGGGCGATTTGCCATATGCCTCGCACTTCCGGCGGCCCGAGCGGATGCCGACCACCGCGCGCTCTCACTCGGGTCCCCGCCGACCTGCCGCCGGAGGAGACGCTGGACCGCCGTTCGCCGCATGGTACGAACCGGTGGCGGGTCGCCAGGAGGCCTCACCGGCGGGTCGGGGCATCATCGACGTGGGCCTGCGACCGTCCTGAGGAGGATGATGTCGGACGACGAACCCGGGCATGAGCCCGACTACCGGTTCTCGCTCGCGAACGAGCGAACCCTGCTCGCCTGGGTGCGGACGGCCTTCGGACTGGCCGCGATGGGGATACCCCTGGCCGGCGGCATCCAGGGCGTCACCCTTCCGGGCTGGCACCGCGAGATCGGCCTCGCCGCGCTCGCACTCAGCGTGGCGATCGCACCCGTCGCCTACCGCCGATGGCGGCGGGCCCAGGAGGCCATGCGCCTCGGCATCTGCCTGCCACGCGATCCCCTTCCCGTCGTACTGACGGTGGGCGTCGCGATCATCTTCGGGCTCACGCTCGTGAGCGGGATCGTGACCGGGTGAGCTCCGGTCTCCAGGCCCAGCGGACGGAGCTCACCTGGTTGCGAACGACGCTGTCCTGCTGGGCCGTCGGCCTGCTCACCCTCAAGATCGCTTTTCCGGTGGGGGCGGTGGCGCTGCTCGGTCCGCTGATCGTGACGGTCGTCGCGTACCGCAGGCGACGACGGCTGCGCGCGTACGGCGAGCCGCCGGCCCTGTCACCCGCGGAGGCGGCGCTCCTGGCCGGCGCCTGCATGGTGATCGCGATCGCAGGCGCCATGGTGACCTGACCCGCACGCCGGCGCGGGCGCCCGGATCAGTAGCCGGCCCGGATGGTGAAGCTCGCCCAGACGACCTTGCCGTGGCCGTACAGCGGGGTCCAGCTCCACGAGTCGCTGAACGCGGCGACGAGGTACAGGCCGCGCCCGCTCTGGGAGACGAAGTCGGCCTCCCCCTGCATCGGCACGTCGTCGCTGGGATCGGCGACCGCACAGGTCAGCCGGCCGCCGGCGCGGAGCAGACCGAGCCTGATCGGCGTGTCACCGGGACGGGCCGCACCTCCGACGGCGTGTCGCAGGGCGTTGGTGACGAGTTCGGAGACGACCAGGCTGACGTCGTCGTCCATGGCCGCCAGCCCCCAGACCGCCAACCCCTCCCGGGCGAACTCGCGCGCCTCCCGCACCGATTCGGGCACCGCACCGAGGTCGCAGGTGATGGCGTTCAGTCCCATCCTGGCGGACGGGACGGCGCAGCCGGACCACTCTCCACCACGCGCGATCGCCGACAACAGGCACTGTTGCGCTTCGTCGACGCTCTCACCGGTCATCAAGCGCGCTCCGTGTGCTGTCATCGCGATCCTCTGGGAAGCAGTGATCGGCGTGCCCGCGCGCTATCCTGCTCGACATATCTTGCAGATGCAAGACCCGATGCACGTGCAAGCGATCGTGCGAACTCTGACATCAACGGAAGGGAGTGGCACACTGTGCGCTGACCGATGCTCATGGAGGTAGGGGTGGACACAGCGCAACCCGCAGGGGGACCGACCGTTCTTCGCCGGCTCCTCGGCGCTCAGCTGCGCCGGTTGCGTGAGCGGCAGGGCATCAGCCGCGAGGAGGCCGGGTACGCCATCCGGGCCTCCGGTTCCAAGATGAGCCGGCTGGAGTTGGGCCGGGTGGGTTTCAAGGAGCGTGACGTTGCCGACCTGCTCACCCTCTACGGCGTCATGGACGAGCGAGAGAGGGAGACCCTCCTCGAACTCGCGCAGGACGCCAACACTCCCGGCTGGTGGCACAGGTACGGCGACGTTCTGCCGGGCTGGTTCGAGACCTACGTGGGGCTGGAAGAGGCCGCTGCGCTGATCCGCACCTACGAGGTCCAGTTCATCCCTGGTCTGCTCCAGACCGAGGATTACGCCCGTTCCGTCATCTCCCTGGGCAACTCAGCCGCGCCCCCCGAAGAAATCGAGCAGAGGGTCAGCCTGCGGATAACTCGTCAGAAGCTGCTCACACGTGGGGACGGTCCCCGACTGTGGGCGGTCGTGGACGAAGCGGCGTTGCGACGCCCGATCGGGGGACGAGAAGTGATGCGCGGCCAGATCGAGCGCCTCATCGAGGCGACGAAGCTGCCGAACGTCATTCTCCAGGTGTTGCCGTTCCGTGTCGGTGGTCATACCGCCGAAGCCGGAGCGTTCACCATCCTGCGGTTTCCCGAATCGGACCTGCCGGACGTGGTCTACGTCGAGCAACTGACCAGTGCGCTCTACCTGGACAGACGCGATGACGTGGACGCCTACATGGAGGCGATGGAACGCCTCTGTGTGGTCAGTTCACCTCCGGACAACACCGCCGAGATCCTCAGCAGGATTCTCCAGGAGACATGAATGCAGTACCGGGCGTACAACGGCATCCCCGCCACCGATCTCGCCGACGTCCGGTGGCAGAAGAGCCACCGGAGCAACTCGCAAGGCAATTGCGTCGAGCTGGCCCAGCTTCCCGACGGCAGCGTCGCCGTCAGAAACTCCCGGCATCCTGCCGGACCTGCCCTGGTCTACACGAAGGCGGAGATCGAGGCCCTGATCCAGGGCGCCAAGGCCGGTGACTTCGACACTCTGATCGCCTAACGGCACGACACACCACACCCCCGCCCGGGCGCGCTCGGCCGGGGGTACCGCGGCGACCTGCGGCCACGCTCACCGAATCGAACCGAACAAGAACGAGTTCTCTCCATCATCCGTCGATGACGGGAGGCTTGCAGAGTTCCCAATAGAACGGGTTATAGTTCGGGCGAAGCGTCGCCACCGCAGGAGGCCACATGGGCTCGCCGGTCATCGTGGAAGCCGTACGCACCCCGATCGGCAAGCGCCGCGGATGGCTCGCCGGGCTCAAGCCGCAGGCCGTGCTGGCCCACGCCCAGCGCGCCGTGATCGAGCGCGCCGGGATGGAGGCGGCCGACATCGGCCAGGTGTTCGCCGGCTGCGTCACCCAGGCGGGCGAACAGGGCGGGCACGTCGGGCGCCACGCCTGGCTCTACGCGGGCCTGCCCTACCAGGTCGGCGTCACGACGCTCGACGCCCAGTGCGGGTCGAGCCAGCAGGCCGTCCACCTGGCCGCCGCCCTCATCCAGGCCGGTGTGGTGGAGGCCGCGATCGGCTGCGGCGTCGAGGTCATGAGCCGCGCGCCCCTCGGCGCCAACGTGGCGAGCACGGGGCCCTGCCAGGAGGCCGGCGGCCGGCACCCGTACGCCCGTCCCCGGCCTGACGACTGGTCGATCGACCTGCCGGACCAGTTCACCGCCGCGGAGCGCATCGCCGTACGGCGCGGCCTGACCCGATCGGACCTCGACGCCTTCGGCCTGCGCTCCCAGCAGCGGGCCGCGAAGGCGCAGGCGGACGGCCGCTTCGACCGCGAGATCGCCCCGATCGACGCGCCGGTCCTCGGCGACGACGGGACCCCGAGCAGCGAGTTCCGCACGGTCAGCCGCGACCAAGGGCTGCGCGAGACCACGCTCGACGGGCTGGCCGGGCTCCGGCCCGCCGCCGGGGACGGGCTGCACACGGCCGGGACGTCCTCGCAGATCTCCGACGGCGCCGCCGCCGTCCTCGTGATGTCCGAGGAGCGCGCCCGCGCCCAGGGGCTGCGGCCGCGGGCCCGCATCCGGGCGCAGGCGCTCGTGGGCGCCGAGCCGTACTACCACCTGGACGGCCCGATCCAGGCGACGGAGACCGTGCTGGCCGCCGCGGGGTTGACGATGGGGAACATCGACCTGATCGAGGTCAACGAGGCGTTCGCATCGGTCGTCCTGTCCTGGGCCTCGGTCCACGAGCCGGACCTGGACCGGGTCAACGTCAACGGCGGCGCGATCGCCCTCGGCCACCCGGTGGGCGCCACCGGGGCCCGGCTCATCACCACGGCCCTGCACGAGTTGGAGCGCCGCGACGCCTCCACGGCGCTGATCACGATGTGCGCGGGCGGCGCCCTCTCCACCGCGACGATCCTCGAACGGCTCTGAGAGGCCCTTCCCGGTCAGCGACAGTTCCGTCACCGAGGGTCGATGAGACACGCACCACAACCCCGGCGACCTCGTACGTCTTGACCAGAGCGAGCGCTTGGTTTAGAACGTGTTTCAGACAGCTGCCTCCCGAGGAGCGACGATGCCGATCGACATCATCACGCCGGAGATCTACGAGCGCGGAGGCTTTCCGGACGAGGGCTTCCGCCGGCTGCGGCGGGAGGCCCCGGTCTCCTGGCACGCGGACCTCGACGAGAGCTCCCCGGGTTTCTGGGCGGTGACGAAGTACGACGACGTGGTGCACGTCTCCCGCCATCCGGAGCTGTTCTCCTCGTACGCACGCACGTCGATGTTCGAGGAGTTCACCGACGAGGACATCGCGCTGTACCGGCTGATGATGCTGTTCATGGACCCGCCGCAGCACACGAAGCAGCGCGCCTACGTCAACAGGGGCTTCACGCCCCGGATGATCAAGCAGCTCGAGGAGCACATCCGCGACGTGAGCCACCAGCTCATCGACGACGTGGTCGAGCGCGGCGAGGCCTGCTTCGTCCGGGACATCTCCGCGCCGTTCCCGCTGTACGTCATCTGCGAGCTGATCGGCGCGCCGGTGGAGGACCGCGGCAGGATCTTCGACTGGTCGAACGCCCTGATCGGGTTCGACGACCCCGACTACGCGACCTCGGCCGAGCACGCGCGCGACGTGTCGGCCCAGATCCTGGCCTACGCCCACGACCTGGCGGCCTACCGCCGGGAGCACCCGGGCGACGATATCGCCACCAAGCTCCTGCAGCCCGACGCGGACGGCCGGGTGCTCAGCGCGGACGAGTTCGCGATGTTCATCCTCCTGCTGATCATGGCGGGCAACGAGACCACGCGGAACGGCGCGTCGGGCGGCATGCTCGCCTTCTTCCAGCACCCCGACCAGTGGCGGCGGCTGCGCGCCAACCGGGGCCTGCTCAGGACCACCGCCGACGAGGTCGTGCGCTGGGTGAGCCCGGTCAACCTGTTCCGGCGGACGGCGACGCGCGACACCGAGCTGCGGGGACAGCCGATCAAGGCGGGCGACAAGGTCGTCATCTTCTATCCCTCGGCCAACCGCGACGAAGACGTGTTCGACGACCCGTACACCTTCGACGTCGGCCGCGACCCGAACCCGCACATCGGATTCGGGGGCGGCGGCCCGCATTACTGCCTCGGCACCCACCTCGCGCGGCTGGAGCTGACCGTGCTGTTCGAGGTGCTGCTGGAGCGGATGCCGGACATCGAGCAGGCCGGCGAGGCGCGGCGGCTGCGGTCCAACTTCATCAACGGCATCAAGGAGCTGCCGGTGCGGTTCACCCCATCCGAGCGGCGCAATTAGAACAGGTTTCACTTTAGAACGCGTTTCACTTATAGTGGGACGCGGCATGCCGGCATCCGGCGGAAGGAGCCGCATGGCCGCCACGGAAATGGACGTCTCGCTCGCGGGCAGGGTCGTCGCGGTCACCGGGGCCGGCACCGGCCTCGGCCGGGCGCACGCGCTCGAACTCGCCCGCCGGGGCGCGCGGCTGGTCCTGAACGACCTGCCGGGCGAGGCCGTCCGGCGGACCGCCGAACTGGTGCGGGACCAGGGCGCCGAGGTGGTGATCGCCGAGGGTGACGTCGCGGACTGGACGGCGGGCAAGGTGCTGGTCAAAACGGCACTGGAGACCTACGGGACCTTCGACGTCCTGGTCAACAACGCGGGCACCACCCGGGACCGCATGATCTTCAACATGTCCGAGGCGGAGTGGGACGCCGTCGTGGACGTCCACCTCAAGGGCCACTTCGTCATGGCCCGCCACGCGACGGCGTACTGGCGGGCCCGGTCGAAGGAGGAGGGCGGCCCCGTCTACGCCAGGGTGATCAACACCGCGTCGGAGGCGTTCCTGCTCGGCTCGCCCGGCCAGCCGAACTACGCGGCCGCCAAGGGCGGCATCGCCGTGCTCACGCTCGCCATCGCGAACTCGTGCGGGCGGTACGGCGTGCGCGCCAACGCGATCTGCCCGCGCGCCCGTACGGCGATGACCGCCGGCGTGTTCGGCCCGCCGCCCCAGGACGGCCCCGACCCGCTCGCCCCGGAACACGTCTCGCCGCTGGTCGCCTACCTCGCCTCGCCCGCGGCCGAGGACGTCACCGGGCAGGTGTTCGTGGCGTACGGCGGCACCGTCACGGTGCTGGCACCGCCCACGGTGGCGCTGCGGGTGACCGGCTCGACCCCCGAGGCGCTCGCCGAGGCGCTGACCGGACTTCCCGGCGGAGGATTCCAGACAGCCGATCTGTGAGGGAGGTCCGTGAATGGACATCGACCTGGTCGACCCTGACCGGTACGCGAACGCCGGCATCCCGCACCACCAGCTCCGCTGGCTACGCCACCACGACCCCGTCCATCGGCACCCCGGCGATCCGGACTTCTGGGCGGTCACCCGGTACGACGACGTCGTGCACGTCTCGCGTCACCCGGAGATCTTCTCCTCCTACCGCAGGCTCGCGCTGTTCTACGAGCCGACCGACGAGCATCTCGTCATGCAGCGGATGATGATGCTGAACCAGGACCCGCCGGAGCACACCCGCAAGCGGAGCATCGTGAACAAGGGCTTCACGCCTCGGACCATCGGCCGGCTGGAGGACCACGTCCGCGAGATCTGCCAGGGCCTGATCGACGAGGTCGCCGGCCGGGGCGAGGCCGACTTCGTGCGGGACATCTCCGCTCCCCTGCCGCTGTACGTGATCTGCGAGCTCATCGGCGCGCCCGTCGAGGACCGGGAGAAGATCTTCGAGTGGTCGAACCGCCTGATCGGCGAGGACGACCCCGACCTCCGCTCGACGGAGGAGGAAGAGGGGACCGCGGCGACCGAGCTCTACGCCTACGCCAACGAGCTCGCGGAGCGTCGCCGGAAGGAGCCACGGGACGACATCGTCACGACGCTGCTCCGGCCGCACGAGGGCGAGGAGCTGTCGGTCGACGAGTTCGACCTGTTCATGATGCTGCTGATCGTGGCCGGCAACGAGACGACCCGGAACGCGGCCTCCGGCGGCATGCTCGCCTTCTTCGAGCACCCGGACCAGTGGCGACGGCTCGTGGACGACCGGCGGAACGGCGGCGACCTGGCGCGGACGGCCGCCGACGAGATCGTCCGCTGGGTCAGCCCGGTGAACCTCTTCAAGCGCACGGCGACGCGCGACACCGAGCTGGGCGGCCGGGAGATCCGCGAGGGCGACAAGGTCGTGGTCTTCTACGCCTCGGCCAACCGGGACGAGGACGTCTTCTCCGACCCGTACGCCTTCGACATCGGACGGGATCCCAACCCCCACATCGGCTTCGGGGGCGGCGGCCCGCACTTCTGCCTGGGCTCGCACCTGGCGCGCCTCGAGCTGCGGGTCCTGTTCGAGACGCTGGCGGAACGGCTGCCCGAGATCGCCCTGGCCGGCGAGGCACGCCGGCAACGGTCCAACTTCATCAACGGGATCAAGGAGATGCCGGTCCGCTACGGCCCCTGACCCAGGGACGTGGCTTTGGGGACCTTTTTAGACTCTGCGGCTAATAAGGGGATCGTCCACCGCGCTTGTCAGGCTATGGTCTAACTTCACCCAGGAGTGACACTTGCGGGAGGGGCAACGCGTGGGTCAGGTCGACGAACCATTGCGCGTGGCCCTGCTCTCCTATCGGAGCAAGCCGCACTGCGGCGGCCAGGGCGTCTACCTGCGGCACCTGTCCCGGGAACTGGCCGAGCTCGGGCATCGCGTCGTCGTCTTCTCGGGCCAGCCGTATCCGGAGCTCGACCGCGACGACATCGTGCTGCACAAGGTCCCGAGCCTGGACCTGTACGCCGATGAGGACCCGTTCCGTACGCCGGCGCTGTCGGAGTACCGCGACTGGATCGACGTCCTGGAGTTCGCGCACATGAAGACCGGCGGCTTCCCCGAGCCGCTGACCTTCAGCCTCCGCGTGCTGCGTGAGCTGCGCAAACGCCGGCACATGTTCGACGTCGTGCACGACAACCAGGTGCTGGGCTACGGCAACCTCGCCGTCCCCCGCCTCGGCCTGCCCCTCGTGACGAGCATTCACCACCCGATCAGTGTGGACCGCCGGATCGAGATCGAGGCGGCCAAGAGCCTGAAGGAGCGGTTCGGGAAGCGCCGCTGGTACGGCTTCGTCGCCATGCAGGCGCGGGTCGCCCAGCGCATCGGCCTGATCCTCACCGTCTCCGAGTCGTCCAAGCGCGACATCATCCGCGACTTCCAGGCGCCGCCCGAGCAGGTGCACATCCTGCCGCTCGGCGTCGACACCCGCTACTTCCACCCGCGCGGCGACCGCGTCCCCGGCCGCATCGTGGCCGTGGCCAGCGCCGACTCCCCGCTCAAGGGCGTCGCGACGCTGCTGCGCGCGGTCGCCAAGCTCGCCACCGAACGCGACGTCCACCTGGTCATCGTCGGCAAGCCGACGCCGGGCGGGCCGACCGACAAGCTGGTCGGCGAGCTGTCCCTCGGCGACCGCGTCCGGTTCGTCTCCGGCATCTCCGACGAGGAGCTCGGCGAGCTGCTGGCCAGTGCCGAGATCGCGGTCGTGCCCTCGCTGTACGAGGGGTTCTCCCTGCCCGCCGTCGAGCACATGGCCTCGGGCACCCCGCTCGTCGCCAGCCGTACGGGCGCGCTGCCGGAGGTGGTCGGCGACGCGGCGATCCTCATCGAGCCCGGCGACGTCGAGGAGCTGGCGGGCGTGCTCGGCCGGCTGCACGACTCCCCGGAGGAGCGCGAGCGGGTCGGCGCGGCAGGCTACGCGCGCGTACAGGAACGGTTCACCTGGTCCGCCGT
>JBJMIW010000114.1:0-4773 GCA_045806665.1 Actinoallomurus sp. | reverse complement strand
CCGACGATCAGCGGGAGCGCGGGGGGCAGGAACCAGCGCGGGCCCGGCCCGGCGGGGGTCAGATGGCGGGCGAAGTGGGAGAGGAGTGGGTGGTCGGCGTCGGCGACCGGAGCGCCCGCGCACCACAGCGCGGCGAAGAAGGACACCGCGACCGGGCTGGGCGTCCCGGGCACGAAATGCGGATCCCGCACCGGGAACTGGGCGGGGCTGGCACTCGCCGCGGCGGCCACGGTCTGCTGGAGCCGGGCGAGCACTGCCGGGGCGGGCGGCGCGCCGAACAGGCCGTCGGCGGCGAGCGGCCCAGGGGTGAGGTCCGGGCCGGCGGTCAGGATCGAGGGCGGCACCGGCGGGCGGCCCGCGCCGGGCGGGGCCGGCATCACCGCCTGGCGCGCGGCGGGATCGAAGGGAGGTGGGCACAGGTGCCAGTTGCCGTCCAAGCCGCAGCGGTACCAGCGGCCCCAGGACCCGAACAGCCACCATTCGCCGGCTCCCGCCAGCATTCGCGACATGATCGCCTCGGTGCGCGCGTGCGGCGGGCCCATCCACCACGGGGAGGAGGTGATGCCGCGCACGTCTGTCTCGATGGCCGCGAACGGATCACTCGGGGGTGCGGCCGGGGCCTGCCAAGTCACGATGCGCATCGTAGTGCGTTGACTCGTACGCCTTTGCCGGGCGTAATGAGCCTAATGTAGGTTTGCTCCTTAATTGAGAGGGGTGGGCGGGTGACCGGCGCGCGGGTCAAGGTGTGGGGACTGGGGTTCGGGATCGTGTCATCGATCGCGTTCAGTACGTCGGGGCCTTTCGGTAAGGCGCTGATCAACGCCGGTTATTCGCCATTGCAGGCGTCGTGGACGCGAATCGCCGGCACGACGCTCGTTCTCCTGCCGGTGGCCCTGCTGCTGCGCGGGCGCGTGGTCGGGCGCGCGGTACGGCGCCAGTGGCCGCTTCTCCTGCTGTACGGGCTGATGGGCGTGGCGGGCTGTCAGTCGCTGTACTTCGTCGCCGCGTCGCGCCTGCCCGTCGGCGTGGCCATCCTGCTGGAGTTCACCGGCCCCGTCCTGGTGGTCGCCTGGATGAGATTCGTCCAGCGCAGGCACGTGTCCCGGACCGCGTCGATCGGCGTGGGAATCGCGCTGGCCGGACTCGCCTGCGTCGTCAAGGTCTGGTCCGGCCTCAGCATCGACCTTCTCGGGCTGCTCGCCGGGCTCGCGGCGGCCGCGTGCCAGGCCGCCTACTTCCTGATCATCGACCGGGTCGGGGACGAGATCGATCCCCTCGTCATGACCGCCGCCGGCTCGACCGTCGGCGCGGTGGTGCTGGCCGTCGCCGCGCCGCCGTGGGACATCCCGTGGCACCTGCTGACGACCGGCATACGATTCGGGGACCGGCTCGCGCCCGGCTGGTTCCTCGCCGCCTGGATCATCCTGATCAGCACGGTCACCGCGTACCTGACCGGCATCGCCGCCGTCCACCGCCTGTCCGCCCCCGTGGCGGGGGCCGTCGCGTACGTCGAGACGGTGTCGGCGGCCCTGTTCGCCTGGATCATGCTCGGCGAGCGGCTGGGCCCCGCGCAGCTCGCCGGAGGGGCGATCGTGCTGGTCGGTGCGTTCGTGGCCCAGCGGTCGGTCGCCCCCCACCAGCCCGTCCTGGAACCGGTGCCCCACCTCCAGGGCGCCGGCGTCAGGAGTGCTGACGGGTGAAGGTCCGCGCGCCGATCGCCAGCGCCGCCACCGCGAACGCCACCGAGACGGTCAGTGCGTTCGATGAGAGAGCCACGCGGCGATCCTCCCGGCGGTGCGGACCGCGGTCGACCAAGCCTTCGACCTGCTGAAGTCCGGCATCGGCGACTACCCGGGTTAGCCGAAGGCGCCGGCGCGGGCGGCGACCGCGGCGTCGACCGGCTCACGGCTGATGAACAGGCGGTAGTACAGCGGCGCCACCGCCGCCCGTACGACCTCGACGGGGTCGGTCCCGGCCGGGAGTTGGCCCCGGGCGACGGCGCGCGTCACGATGCAGGCTGCCTGCTCGTGCCGGGAGGCGATGAAGCCCCCGGAGCGCCTCCGCGGCGGCGGAGTTCTGTGTGGCCGCGGCGACGAACGCGGTGGACACCGGCCCGTCGCCCGTTAGAGGGCGGCCTGTCGGGGCGGTGCCACGACGCGGTGATCGCCGTCCGGTGCCGGACGTGTGGCTCACATCGATGGATGGTCCTCTGCTGGGGACGGCTCATCCTGGTCTCAACCGGACGGCGGTGGAACCTTCACGGCGAAGAAGAGGCCGGGCAGGAGATCGTCCCTACCCGGCCTCGAAACTTACTATGTAAAGGCCGTCGGTCGATACAAAATCCAGAAATCAGTGAACAACTAGAAAACCACCCTCAAGCGAGGGCCTCGCCGATCACTGTGCCGATGCGGGTCGCGACTCCGGGCCAGCCGCTGCCCATGAAGCGGCGCGAGACGGCCTGGTAGGGGTTGTCGGGGTCGAATCCGTCGTGGACGAGGAACAGGCGGGTGCCCTTGCCTTCGGGCGCGAGGGTGAAGGTGACGGTGGACTCCAGTCCACTGGGGTCCTCGGGCGCGGCGCACCAGCTGATCCGGAGCATCTTCTCCTCGACGAAGTCCAGGACGGTGCCGTGGCCGGTTCCGCCGAAGCCGGCCTGGGGGATGGGTTGGGCGCGGAAGGTGAAGGCGTGGCCGATGACCAGCTTGAAGTCGTTCGGCATCAGCCATCGGGCCATCAGGTCCGAGTCGGTCAGTGCTCGCCACACCTTGGCGGGCGGGTGGGGGAGATATTCGTCGACGCGGATGGTGCGCAGGTCGTCGGGGTCGTGGGTGGTCTGGTTCACGAGTTCTCCTCATCCAGGACGTGGCGCAGGGCCTTGAGCCGGTCACGCCAGAACCGTTCGTACGGGTGGAGCCAGTCCTGCAGTTCCATGAGCGGCCCGGCCTCGAGCCGGTAGTGGCGTTCGCGTCCGCTCTTGCGCTCGCTGACCAGCCCGGCGTCTCGGAGCACCTTGAGGTGCTCAGAGACGCTGGGCCGGCGCATGTCGAAGTGCGAGGCGAGGTCGTTGACCGTCCTGGGCCCGTCCAGGAGCAGCCGGAGCAGCTCGCGGCGGGCGGGGTTCGCCAGGGCGGCGAAGACGTCGTCGGTGAGAGCAGTCACGACGGGTAGGATATCCCCTACCTATAAGAGGTAGGAACTTCCCTACGCGTTCGCCGCCGTCCGACTCGGCGAGATCGTGGTTACACTCGCCCGCCCGGGGCGGACGGGATTAGACCGTCTCTGAAAGCCGCCGTCCGCCAGCGGTCCGTTCGGTACGTTGAATTTCCGGAAATGGAAAGGACTGGAAGATGGCGAGCAGACTGGTCGTTTCGACATTTCTGTCGTTGGACGGCGTGATGCAGGGTCCGGGCGGCCCGGGCGAGGACGACTCGAACGACTTTCCCCATGGTGGCTGGTTGCCGCCGCACATGGATGAGGGTTTCGGCCGCATCATGGGCGAGCAGTTCGAGCGCGCGGATGGCATGCTGCTCGGCCGCAGGTCGTACGACATCCTCTCGGCGCACTGGCCGAACGTGCCCGACGAGGAGGGCGGCGCCAAGATCAACGGCATGGCCAAGTACGTCACGACCAGGAGCCCGATGACCGCCGAGTGGCGGAACACTCAGGTCCTGGTGGGGGAGGCCGCCGAGACGGTCGCCGATCTCAAAGAGCGCACCGATGGGGAAATCCTCGTTCAGGGCAGCAGTGACCTCATTCGTACGCTGCAGCGTGCCGAACTCATCGACGAGTACCGTCTGCTGGTCTTCCCGGTCGTCCTCGGCCAGGGAAAGCGGCTTTTCGCCGAGGGTACGACTCCGGCCGGGTTGAAGCTGACCGGCTCGACCACCACCGGCTCCGGCATCGTGTACAGCACGTACGAATGGGCCGGCAAACCGTCATACGGTTCTGTCGTTTAGCGTCGCTCTGCGGCGGGTGTGTACACGATGTCGACCCTGGCCAACCGCATGACCGACGCGCCGCTTGACGAGGCGCTCCGGTCGTTCGCCTGGACCGAGCGCACCGCCTGACTCCACGCACGCGTCAGCGGCTGTGGGTGACGGTGAGGCGGTGCAGTCGCAGCGCGAGCTGGAGCTCCAGCGCGCGCTCCGGGTCCTGCCAGCACTCGCCGAGCAGTTTGCCGACCCGGTCGAGGCGCTGGGTGACCGTGTTGACGTGGACGTGCAGGCGTTCGGCGGCCCGCGCCAGGCCGCCGCCGGCCTCGAAGTACGCCTCCAGCGTCTGTACCAGTTTGGTGCCGCGGCGTTCGTCGTAGTCCAGTACCGGGCCGAGTGCGGATGTGAGGAAGCCGGTGACGTCCCTGCCGTCGCCGATGAGGAGGCCGACGAAGCCGAGTTCGGCGGCGCCGGCGCCCTGTCCGGCGCGGCCGAGCGCGAGCAGCGCGTCGGCGCAGCGTCCCGCCTCCCGGTATGCCGCGGCGACCTTCGTCGCCGCGTCGACCGGGCCGGCGGCTCCGGCCGTCGCGGTCGTGCCGAGCGCCGTGCCGCAGTCTCTGGCGACGCGGCGGGCGATGGCGCCGGGGTCGCGGCCGGGCAGCAGCAGCACGATCTCGTCGCCGCGCATTGCGGCGAGCCCGCCTGCGGCCGAGGCGTAGGAGGTGGCCCAGAAGGCGGCGCGGGGTCGGTCCGCGTCGTGCCGGACGACGACGAGGACGTACGGGGCTCCTAGGTCGAAGCCGATCAGGCGGGCGCGGGCCCGTAGTGCGTCGAGGTCGGT
>JBJMIW010000113.1:0-8529 GCA_045806665.1 Actinoallomurus sp. | reverse complement strand
TGCGGTCGGCTTCCCTGGGCTGGTCTACTGGTCGGCCAACAACCAGGGTCCGAAAGCGCCGCTCGGCAGCTACACCGCGCGCCTAGTGGTGGACGGGAAACCGCTGCAGCAGTCGTTCGACATCCTCAAGGATTCCCGGCTCACCCACGTCACCGACGCCGACATCGCCGCGGAGTTCCAACTGGATCTCGCCGTGCGCAACGGCACCAACGACGCCAACCAGGACGTGATCAACATCCGCGCCTGCACCGCACAGGTGGACGACCGCGTGGCCAAGGCCAACGACCCGGACGTCACCCAGGCCGGTACCTCTCTGAACAACAAGTTGAACGCCGTACAGAACGAGCTGTACCAGACCAAACTGCAAGCCAGCGAGGACCCGCTCAACTTCGGCATCAAACTCAACAACAAGATCGCCTCGTTGCACAGCGTCATCGAAAGCGTCGACGGGCGGCCTACTGACCAGACCTCCCGAGTCTTCGATGAGCTGAACGCGCAGCTGCAAACCCAACTACAGAAGCTGCGCACCACCGTCGGCACCGACGTGCCCAGCTACAACCAGCTGATTGCCTCACACGGCCAAGCCCCGATCAGCTGCTCGGCCGCCTAAAGAGGCGCAACATCAAACTCGGGCCCTGCCGTCAGGTCCCCAAGATTCGACGGCAGGGACCCGGGGTCCTTCGATGAGCCGTCCGGGCATTCCGGGGTTGCCGGCCCCGTCGCCCGCGACGGGGCCGGGACCACACCCCGCAGCCCGAGTTCGCGCACGATGCGGCGGGCACCCCACCGCGGGTGCTGCCGCCGCAGCTCACACACCAGCGCCTCGACCTCGGCCGGTAACCGGTTCGGGCTGGACTTCGGCCGGCGCGACCGGTCGGCCAGGCCGGGCATGCCCTCCTGCTGAAACCGCGCCCGCCAGGTATGCACCGACTGCCGCGAGGTCCCGTACCGGCCGCGACCTCCCCGATCGGTGAGCCGCCCAGCACTTCACGCACCGCCCGATACCGGTACTCCACCAGCGCCTGCCGGTCCACACCCGCCCCCGGAAACCCCGTCGCCACCGCCGTACGGGAGGGCATCATGCCGTGCGGGACTGTAAAACTAACGGATCTGGTGATCAAGAGAGAGACGCCAGATGACCGAGACCGCCGTTGAGTCCGAGTCCGTGGGGCAGGCCGCAGGCCTGCCGTCGAGCGCGGTGAGCGACGAGCAGTTGATCGCGACGCTCGTGCACGCGTCCTTGACGCCGGCCGGGGGAGCGGACCTGTCGATCGTCCGCGAACGCCTGGGCTACGCCGGCTTGCGGGCCGACGAGCGTCATCTGCACGCCCTGCACGATGCGGACGACGCCGCGCTGGCAGCCTTGGCGGGGACCCGGACCGGCGCCCGCCGGGCGGCGGCGCCGTGGAGGCTGCCCCTGCGGGGTGAGTCGGGCGGTCAGTCGACGGGGGAACACGGTCGCGTGTCGTACCGCGCCGTCATCGTCCAGCCAGGGGTCCGGCGCCCGGGCGCGTGTGCCAGTCAGCAGTCCTGTCTCAGGTGAGTTGACACGGTCTCACTTGATCGCTGACGCATTCGAAGAACGTCTCCGTGCGGCGGGCGGGCCGGGGGAGCCGCCCGTGAGGACGCAGGCGGCAGGTCGGCATCGGGTCCGATTTCGGATCGGTACACGGTTCGGCCGCTGCCCGGTGCTGCCCGCGCGCTTGCGGCACTCCGCCCCCATCTCTGGTCGCGAGTGGGCTACTGACAACGGTTTCACTACAACGCTGTGACGTCTTGGGCTCACTTCCGCTGACCGAAGCCCCTCCATGAACGTCGTCCCAGCATGTCGGCTTGTCGGGGCAGGAAGGTAACAAATCGGAAACACGACGTCGACGGGCTATTGACGTGAGTGTGGCGCGAACTGCAACCATGCTCTGACAACGGTTTCAGTAGGGGAGCGATGTGGCCACCATCCATGACGTTGCGGCGCGTGCCGGGGTCTCTCCGGCGACCGTCTCGCGGTTCCTGCGCGGACAGCGGGTCCGGTCGCCGGAGGCGATTCAGGTGGCCGTGGACGAACTGGGCTACTGGCCGAGCGCCGCCGCGCAGTCCCTGAAATCCGGGCGGACGCGGACCATCGGCGCGGTGGTTCCCGACATCACGAATCCCTACTTCGCCGCGGTCGTCAAGGGGATGGAGTCCGTCGCCCGCAGCCAGCGGTACCGGATTCTGCTCGCCAACAGCGACGAGAGCAGCGAGCAGGAGGACGAGGTGCTCGCGGACATGGTCCGACAGGTGGACGGTGTGGTCCTCGCGCCGGCCACCGAGCAGGACCAGACTCCGATGCACGTCCGTGAGGCCGACGTGCCGATGGTGTTCGTCGACCGTGATCTGGCCGATGGTGAGCAGTTCGACGCCGTGCTCGTCAACAACTTCAACGGCGGCCGGCAGGCCGCCGCGCATCTGCTGGAGCTCGGGCATCGCCGCATCGCCGCCATCAGCGGGAACCAGGACACGACCCCCGGGCGCCGCCGTCGCGATGGCTTCGTGGAGACGCTGGCCGCCGCCGGCGTCGATATCCGGCCGGATCACGACCTGATCGGTGATTTCCGGGAGGCGAGCGGCTACCAGCTCACCATGTCGCTGCTGTCGCTGCCCGAACCCCCCACGGCCATCTTCACCGCGAACAACCTCATGACGCTGGGTGCTCTCAAGGCACTCCACGACATGCGGGTGGACATCCCCGGCCAGATAAGCCTGATCGGGTTCGACGACCTGGACACCGGTCCGCTGCTCCGCCCGCCGCTGACGGTGATCGACCGGCCGATGGTGGAACAAGGGGCGCTCGCCATGCGGCTGCTTCTGCGCCGGTTCGACGAGGAGTACGCCGAAGACAGTCCTCGCCGCATCGTTCTGGACACCAAGCTCGTCGAACGGGCTTCGGCGGCCCCGCCACGGGCGAAGACCCAGCCACCCGTACGCCGACCAGGGAGGACACGATCGCCATGACCGTCGCTCCACGACTCCGGTCGGCCCCGGATCGGACGAGATGACCCCCGTCGGGATCTGACCCGACCCACCGAATCCCTCATAACGAGCCCAGGGCACGGCGAGCGCCGTGACCTCAGCCCATTCATGCCACGAACAGGAGAACCGCCATGGAACGGAACGGTGTTCTCGTCGTCGGGAGCATCACCGCGGACGTCACGGCGTTCAGTCAACGGCTCCCGAAGCCCGGGGAGACGGTGCTCGGCGACGACTTCACCCTGGTTCTCGGTGGAAAGGGAGCCAACCAGGCCGTCGCCGCGGCTCGCGCCGGCGCGCCGACCTGGATGGCCGCGTGCGTGGGGCAGGACCCGTTCCGCGAGATCGTCCTGTCGGGTCTGCGGACCCACGGCGTCGTGCTGAGCGAGGTCCGTACCGTCGAAGGCCGCACCGGCGTGGCGCACATCCGGGTCGATGCCTCCGGCGAGAACGACATCGTCATCACGCCCCTGGCCAACGCCGACCTCAGCACCGAGATGGTGGACGAGAGCATCCGGGCCACCCAGGGTTCGGTCAGTGTGCTCCTCCTCCAGCTGGAGGTCCGTTCCGAGGTCACCTGTCATGCCGCGAAGGTGGGCGCGGCGGCCGGGCTGACGGTCGTACTCGACCCGGCGCCGGCGCAACCCCTGCCGGAGGACGTCTGGAAGTACGTCGACGTCGTGACGCCGAACGAGAGCGAAGCCCAGGCGCTGACCGGAGTGGAGGTCGGCGACCTCGACTCCGCCGAACGGGCGGGAGCCTGGTTCCTGGAACGCGGTGTCCGGCACGCCGTCATCACGCTCGGCTCGGCCGGCGTCATGTCCGTCACGGCGGAGCGGACCCGTCACTTCCCGGCGTTCCCTGTCACCCCGGTGGATACCACCGCGGCGGGCGACGCCTTCACCGGTTACCTCGGCGCGGGCATCGCGGCCGGCATGCACGTCGACTTCGCCCTCCAACGCGGCACGGCCGCCGGCGCCCTGGCCACCACGCATCCCGGCGCCAGCCCGTCCCTTCCGGACCGGCAGGCCGTCGACGCACTCATCACCACTCTGGAAGGAGCCGCCCAGTGAGGCGCAACCGCGGAACCCTCAACGGCCAACTCGCCCGGGTGATCTCCGAGATGGGCCATACCGACCGGCTCGTCGTCACCGACGCAGGTCTGCCCATCCCGGCAGGCGTCGAACGCGTCGACCTGGCGCTGCGGGAGAACCTGCCCCGTTTCCTCGACGTGCTCGACGCCGTACTGGAGGAGGTCGCGGTCGAAGGGGTGCTGCTCTCCGAGGAGATCAAGCAGGCCAGCCCCGAGATGCTGGCGCGGATCGAAGGGCGCTTTGAACGCCTCGGCGTGGCGCTGGAGTTCGTGCCGCACACCGAGTTCAAGCGGGCCACCTCCTCAGCCCGTGCCGCCGTACGGTCCGGCGAGTTCACCCCGTACGCGAACGTGCTGCTCACCGCGGGCGTCGTGTACTGACCGGGAGACTGACATGCGCATTGAACTGGCCGACGTGCACAAGTCCTTCGGCGACAACCACGTGCTACGCGGCGTCGGGTTCCAGGTCGCCCCGGGCGAGGTCGTCGCCATGGCCGGGGAGAACGGCGCCGGCAAGTCCACGATCACGCGAATCATCTCCGGCGCCCACCAGCCGGACGCCGGGCGGATCCTGATCGACGGCGCGCCCGTCGTCCTCAAGGACCCGCAGGCTGCGATGGCGCGCGGCATCGAGGTCATCTACCAGGAGTTCCAGCAGAATCTCTTCCCCCACCTCAGTGTGGCGGAGAACATGTACGTTCTCGATCGGGAACGTCGCTTCGGACGCGTACTCGTCGCCAAACGGCGAATGATCGAGGCGGCCGAGGCGGCACTCGGGGACCTCGGCGTGCACCTCGACGTACGCAGGCCGGTCGCCGCCCTCAATGTCGCCGAGCGTCAGATGGTCGAGATCGCCAAGGCCATGACGCATGAGCCGTCGCTGCTGATCCTGGACGAGCCCACCGCCGCGCTCGACGAGCATGAGTCGGAGCGGCTGTTCACACAGGTACGACGGCTTCGGGAGGCCGGCGTATCGGTGATCTACATCAGCCACCGGCTGGACGAGGTGTTCGACCTCGCCGATCGGATCGTCGTACTGCGCGACGGGCGGGTGACGCTCGACGAGGCGACGGAAGACCTCGACACACGGCAGGTCGTCACGGCGATGGTCGGCCAGGGCGTGGACGACTTCTACCCCAAGGATCACAACGCCACCGACCAGATCGTGCTGGAGACCAACGGCGCGGCCGGCGCGGAATTCCACGACATCGACCTCCAGGTCCGCGCCGGGGAGGTGCTCGGCATCGGGGGAGTGGTGGGATGCGGGCGCAGTGCCCTGCTCCGAGCGCTGTTCGGCCTCCAGCCGATGACCGGCGGATCCGTGAGCGTCGACGGCTCCCCGGTACGGGTGCACAGCCCGCGCGAGGCGATCGAGAGCCGCATCGCCTACCTGTCACCGGACCGACAGGCCGAGGGGCTGTGCACCGCGCTATCGGTGGAGGCGAACGTGTCGCTCGCCTCGCTGCGCCGCTTCACCGCCGTGAGCGGAGTCGTGCGCAGGGCCGATGAACGCCAAGAGACCGGCGCCGTCATGGCCGATCTGCGGGTACGGGCCGCGTCGCCCTCCATCGCCGTCGGCTCGCTGTCCGGCGGGAACCAGCAGAAGGCTCTGTTCGCCAAGTGGGTGATGGCCGGTCCCAGGGTCCTCCTCATGGACGAGCCCACGCGCGGGGTCGACGTCGGAGCCAAGACCGAGATCTACCGCATCATCAACAAGCTCACCGCCGACGGGGTCGCCGTCGTGCTGGTCAGCTCCGACCTGCCCGAACTCGTGGCGATGTCCGACCGCGTGGTCGTGATGCGCGAGGGCCGGATCGTCACGGAGCTGACCGGCGACCGCGTCAACGAGCAGTCCATCCTCGAGCACGCCCTGGTAGGTGCCGCATGAACCTCAGAACCCTCACGAGCCGGCTGCGGGCGGTGTGGATGCTGCTGCTCGTCGGCATAGTCCTCACAGTGGCCTCGCCGGTCTTCCTCACCAGCACGAACCTGCTCAACGTCGGCCTGGCCGCCTCCGTGGCGGCGCTGCTGGCGGTCGGTCAGACGTACGTCATCATCCTGGCCGAGATCGACCTGTCCGTCGGCGCGTCGCTCGGGTTCTCCGCCGTCGTGACCGCGCTCACCCTCCGCTCCCACGGCCTCCTCCCGGCCATCGCCGCCGGCGTCGCGGTCGGCGTCGCCATCGGGCTGGTCAACGGGCTCCTGGTCACCAAGGCGCGCATGCCGTCGTTCATCGCGACGCTGGCCACGATGTCGGTGCTCGGCGGCCTGAGCCTGCAGCTGACGTCCGGCAATCCGGTGGCGGTGACCGACTACACGTTCCAGGGCATCGGCCAGGACCGGCTGGCCGGTGTCCCCGTCCCGGTGCTGATCATGCTCGTGGTGTTCGCGGTGTTCGGTTTCGTGCTCGCGCGGACCCGCTACGGCCGCTTCGTGTACGCCACCGGCGACAATGCCGAGGCGGCCCGGCTGTCCGGCATCCGCACCCAGCGGGTCAAGGTGCTCGCATTCGTGGTCAGCGGAGTCCTCGCGGCGCTGGCGGGGTTCATCCTCACCGCCCGGCTGTCCACCGCGGAGCCGACTGCGGGCACCGGTCTCGAACTCGAAGCCATCGCCGCGGTGATCATCGGTGGCACCAGCCTCGCCGGCGGCCGCGGCACTCTGGTCGGCACCCTCGTCGGGGCCCTCGTGCTGGGGGTCATCGACAACGGGATGAACCTGCTCGACGTCTCGCCGTTCCTGCAGAACGTCGTCAAGGGCCTGGTCATCCTGCTGGCCGTGTTCCTTGACCGCAACCTCGACGTCCTCCGCGGAATCGTGACCCGGCGCAGCGGACCCGGCGACGCGAAATCCCCCCCGACCACGCCCGAACTCGCCCGGCAGTGACCCCCACCGAATACGAAGGAGCCTCCACCATGCGCATCGCCCGTTCCGCCATCGCCCTCACCGCGGTGGCCGCCCTTTCCCTCACGGCCTGCAGCCGCGCCGGCGGCGGCACGTCGGCCACGGGCGGGAAGGCTGCGTCCGGCAAGAAGGACGCGACCATGATCATGAGCACCCTGAACAACCCGTTCTTCGTCAGCGTGAAGAACGGAGCCCAGGCCCAGGCGTTCAAGCAGGGCATCAAGCTGGCCGTGCAGAACGCCGACAACTCCGACGCGACCGCCCTCAACCTCAGCACCACCGCCATCTCCAAGCAGGTCGGCGTCCTGATCCTCGACCCTGTCAGCAGCCAGTCCGCAACGTCCGCGGTCACCCAGGCGAACGCCTCGAACATCCCCGTGATGGCCTTCGACCGCAAGCCGGCTGGGGGGAGGCTCACCTGCTTCGTCGGCTACGACGCCGTCGAGGCGGGACGCAACGCCGCCGACGCGCTCGCCAAGGCCGTCGGCGGCAAGGGGAAGGTCGTGGAGATCCAGGGCATCCTCGGCACCAACGTCGCGCAGGACCGTAGCAAGGGCTTCGAGCAGGAGATCGCCAAGTACAAGGACATCACCGTCGTCGCCAAGCAGCCGGCCGGCTTCGACCGCGCCAAGGCGCTCGACGTGATGACCAACGTCCTCCAGGCACACTCCGGCATCAACGGGGTCTACGCCGCCAACGACGAGATGGCGATGGGCGTGCTGTCCGCGCTCAAGGCCCGCAACCTCGCCGGCAAGGTCAAGCTCGTCGGTAACGACGGCATCGCCGACGCGCTCGCCGCCATCGCCTCCGGGCAGATGGAGGCCACGAACGCCGAGTCGCCGTACGCGCTCGGCCAGAAGGTCAGCAGCCTCGCGAGCGACGTCCTCGCCGGGAAGAAGGTCGCTCCCGAGGAGACGCTCCACGGGAAGCTGATCACCAAGGACAGCGTCAAGGAGTACGCCAAGTACCTCGTTGGACTCGGTGACTCCGCGGACGTCCCCCCGTCCCTGCGATGACGTCGAGGGCCCGCTTCAGAACGCGTCTGCGACCGGGCCATCTTGAACCTGGTGCGCGGCATGCTGCGCGCCGGGGTGATGGAGGCCGGGTCGGTGCGGCGTGGCGTTACGGGCGCACCCCAAGGCGGGGTGATCTCCCCGCTGCTGGCCAACGTCTACAGACCTGAGACGCTTCGCCGGATGCGGTTGCTGGTACGCCCGGACACGGTGCTGCGCTGGCACCGCGACCTGATCAGGAAGCGGCACGCTGCCCGGTCCAAACCCAAGCGGCCGGGCCGGCCGCCGACCGTGCGTTCCGTCCGTGTTCTGGTGCTGCGCCTGGTCCGGGAGAACCCCGAGTGGGGGTATCGGCGCGTGCACGGCGAACTGCTCGTACTCGGGGTGAAGGTCGCCGCCTCGACCGTGTGGGAGATCCTCAAGGACGCCGGCATCGATCCCGCACTCCAGCACGTGGCCGGCCATTCGCTGTATCTCCAGCAATCCGGAGACCACCGCGATTCCGTAGGCGGC
>JBJMIW010000112.1:0-8430 GCA_045806665.1 Actinoallomurus sp. | reverse complement strand
CGCTCTCCACCTGCGTCTCTTGCAGACGGTGGTAGAAGTCGCCGCCGAAAAGAACAGCACACTCGTCATGCCCGTCCCCGTCGAACTGCTCCGCTTCTTCGACCGCCTCGCGCCCGAACCGCACGACACCGGCACGGCGCACGCGCCCGCCAAGACTCCTCGTCTCGATCCCCCGCCGACGGCGACCCCGGTGATTCCCGTCACCCCGGCCACCCTCCTCACCGAACAACCCGAACCCGTCGGGTGAACGAAACGGCTCGCCGACCGGCACCTCACGGCAGAACGTCGCCGCTTCCCACCAGGGCATTGAAGAAGGGCACACTGCGATGACCACTGAACGATCCGATCCCTCCCAGACCGACGGCACGTCGGCGGAGACCGGCACAGCCGGTACGTCCCGGGCCGACGCCACGGCAGACGCACAGCAGGGCAAGACCGGCACCGGCTCCCGCGCTCGGGAACGCGCCGCCGAGGCGGGCGAAGCCCTGCGTGAAGGGGCGCGGCACGTCACCGGCATCACCACCGACATCGCGGCCCGGACGCAGCGGTCAGTCCCTGTATCGATGCGCCATGTGGCCGGCGGTGCTGCCACGCGAACCCGCCGTCTGACCAGGAAAGCAGCGGCCTGGGGCACCGAAACCCCAAGGCGGTCGCCGGCGCGATAGCCGGTACGGCCGCACTGGGACCGGCGGCGTGGCGGCGGATCACACGACGAGGACGACGATAACCACGCGCGTGGACCAGTTCACTCTCGGAGTCGTGTCCCGGTCACGCAAGGAGAACGAGCACCGGCTCCCGATCCACCCGCTGCATCTGGAATGGGTCGACGCCGACCTGCGGAAACGCATCTACCTCGAACACGGCTACGGTGAACGCTTCGGTGTGCCGGACGTACGGCTGGCCCCGTACGTGGCCGGGCTGCGAACCCGCGCCCAGCTCGTCGCCGACTGCGACGTCATTCTGCTGCCCAAGCCGTTGCCACAGGACGTCGCGGAACTGCGCAAAGGACAGATCCTGTGGGGCTGGCCGCACTGCGTGCAGAACGCAGAGATCACGCAACTGGCCATCGACCGGCAGCTGACGCTGATCGCCTTCGAGGCGATGAACCACTGGACCGCCGACGGCGGGTTCAGCCTGCACGTCTTCCACAAGAACAACGAACTGGCCGGCTACTGCTCGGTGCTGCACGCCCTGCAACTCATTGGAGCGACCGGCGACTACGGCCGCAGGCTACGGGCGGCCGTCATCGGCTTCGGAGCGACCGGCCGCGGCGCGGTGACCGCCCTCAACGCGCACGGCGTGCACGACGTGCACATCCTCACCAACCGTGGCGTCACCGCGGTCGCCTCCCCGATCCATTCCGCGCGCATCGTAGGCCTCGAGCACGACCCGGGCGATCCGAGCCGCAGCCATGCGCTGCGGCATGGTGTCCGGGTGCCCGTGGCGCCGTTCCTCGCGCACCGTTTCAATTCATCGGTAGGTGGAACTGCGTCTAGGAGCGTCTAGAGAGCGGGGTTCGCTGATGAGCGTAGGTTGGAGGTGTCGGGAAGTATCGATGTCCCACCCTTTGAGGCGTTCGCTAAGCCGGGACTCCGAAGAGACGTGAAGGAACAAAGGCTGGTGTGGGGAAATGAAAAACGAGCCGGAATCTCGCAAGATCGCGGTGGACCGCTCGGAAGGGTTCGGCGAGCGGCTGCTGGGTGTGCTGCTGGACCGGGCTCACGAGATGCCGCCCCAGTTGATCGCCCCGCTGGTCGCGGAAGAGGTCGCCAAAATCGGTGGTCGGGACATCTCGATCCTCTTGCAGGACTATGACCAGCTGATGCTCGCCCCTCTCCCAGGCAGGGGGCTCACGGTGGGTGCCGCTGAGAGGATCGATCACTCCCCGGCCGGCCGGGCTTTCCTTCACGCGATCCCCGTCGAACAGCCGCTGTCCAACGGCGTACGGATGTTCCTGCCGCTCTTGGACGGCAGCGACGAAGTAGGGGTCATGGCGGTCACCCTTGACGCCGTCGATGACGATGATCGGCGGTTGCTGCGGCGACTGGCCGGCCTGGTCGCCGACATGCTGGTCACCAAGAACAGCTACACCGATCAGTTCTTCCGGGCCCGGCGCCGCGAGCAGATGAGCGTGGCCGCGGAGATCCAGTGGTCACTGCTGCCCCCGCTGACCATGGTCACTCCGCAGGTCGCGGTGGCCGGAATCCTCGAGCCGGCCTACGACGTCGCCGGCGATAGTTTCGACTACGCCCTCAACGACGACACCGTCCACATGGCCGTCGTCGACGCGATGGGCCACGGCCTGAACGCCGCCGTACTGGCCACCGTCGCCATCGGCGCCTACCGGCACGCCAGACGCGCTGACATTGGGCTCGCTGAGCTGTACGCCTTCATGGACATGTCCATCGACCAGCAGTTCGGGCCCGACCAATTCGTGACGGCGCAAATGATGCGCCTGAACATCGCAACAGGGCACCTGCAATGGGTCAACGCCGGGCATCCCACACCGCTGCTGATCCGCGATCATCAGGTGATCCAGAGGCTGGAGAGTCCTGGAACCTTGCCGGTCGGATTCGGGGGCGACCAGCCGCGGATCAGCGAACAGCTGCTCTGCCGCGGCGACCGGGTCCTGTTCTTCACCGACGGTCTCGTCGAGGAGCATAAGACCGGCGGGGAGCAGTTCGGCGAGGAACGCCTGATCGACTTCGTCGAGAGCGCTGGGCGCGTCAGTCAAGGCGTGCAGGAGATGGTGCGGGCTCTGTCCCACGCGCTGATGCGGGAACGGGGCGGGATCACCACCGACGACGCGACCCTTTTCCTGGTCGAATGGCGTGGGGGCGGCGTCGGCGACCTAGCCAACGTGGAAACATAGCCAGCAAATCGCATTCGATCCATTCGTGCGGTATTCAGCCACCTCGAGACTCTCTGCGGTAATGCTCGGGCGGGGAGGCCTCACGGAAGCCCTGGGCGGCGAAGCGCTTCCACCGGCCGTCGCCTTTGTCCTTTCACACCACACCGACAACCGACAACCGCGCCAGCGGCCAAGGTCGCAGCCAGCGAACCAGCGCAGTGCCGTAGGCATGTATCCGCCCCGGAGACGGAATACATCGACCGCAGGGAAGCGGCCTGGACGGCAGGTGAAGGAGGTGGTGGAGGGTGAACGGCTTCGCTGCGCAGGCCTGGGTCGCGTTGATCGCCTGATCGTCGCGCTGTTCACGTTCGACCTCCTGGTGGCGGTGCGCCGCCCGCACGCCGTCGGGCTGATCGAGGCCACCGGGTGGTCGGTGTTCTACATCGCGGTCGCGGTCGGGTTCGGGCTGACCCTGTGGGCCGTGGCGGGCGCGCAGGCGGGCACTGAGTACTTCGCGGGCTGGGTGGTGGAGAAAAAAGCCTGTCGGTCGACAATCTGTTCATCTTCTCGATCACCTTCACCCGCTTCGCGGTACCGGCCGAGTACCGGCACAAGATCCTGCTGTATGGCATCGCGTTCGCGGTGTGCCTGCGCGCGGTGTTCATCGCGCTCGGGGCGGCCGCGATCAGCCTGTTCTCTTTCACTTTCCTGCTGTTCGGTCTGGTGCTGCTGTGGACGGCGGTGCAATTGATCCGCCACCGCGACGAGGAACCCGACGTGGAGGACACTTGGCTGGTGCGCCGGGCGCGATCGATCATGCCGGTCGCCGCCGGCTACCACGGGGGCCGGATGCTCGCCGTCGAGGACGGGCGGAGGGTGATGACCCCGGTGCTGCTGGTGTTCGTCGCCATCGGCAGCGCCGACCTGCTGTTCGCCCTGGACTCCATCCCCGCAGTGTTCGGGGTGAGCAGCGAACCGTTCATCGTGTTCGCCGCGAACGCCTTCGCTCTGTTCGGCCTGCGCGCGCTGTTCTTCCTCATCGAAGGGCTGCTGGAACGCCTGGTCTACCTCGCCATCGGGCTATCGCTGATCCTGGCGCTTATCGGGGTCAAACTCATCCTGCTGTTCCTGCACGAGGACGTCACCGAGACCGTGCCCAAGATCCCCACCTCGCTCTCGCTCGCCCTCATACTGTTCATCCTCATCGTCACCGCGATCGCCAGCGTGCTGCGCGTCCGCACGCACCCCGAAGAGCGCGCACATCCCGGTGCGGTGCGCGTCCGTCGCAGCCGGCCGACGACAGCGCCCCGCCGCCCTCGAACCATCCCCGGGACGGACCGGCACCCGGCCGAACCCACACCCCTCCCTCGTGAGCCCCGCGCGGCGCAGT
Organism: Actinoallomurus sp.; assembly: GCA_045806665.1. GTDB lineage: Bacteria > Actinomycetota > Actinomycetes > Streptosporangiales > Streptosporangiaceae > Actinoallomurus. The sequence continues at coordinate 4,189 of JBJMIW010000112.1, read as the reverse complement.
CGGCGGTCTTGTCGCTACCCAGCTCTGCGGGCGTGGAAGCCGACGAGTTCGCTGCTCAACGCGCACCAATGTCTTCCGAGGCTCGGGGGGGTGCGATGCGGGCACACTCACCAGCTCCCGCAACGCTCGCCCACGACGAGTCCGGCGAGGGTTTCGGTCACGTGACCACTGCAGGTGTCGGCACACGTTCGGGCGGGGTTGGGTGCTCGGTGGTTGCTCGTACGTCGCGGTACGGCCCGGTAGTACCCGGTACGGCATTGGACTGATCCGCCGGAGGAGCGACGGCGAACGCGGATCAAATGGCACGTACTGGCACTACAAAATACGGCGCAATACAATTCCCATTGGCGCCGAGTAGAGGATTCTCGGATTACTGTGGACTTTTAATCCGCGGGTTCGAAGCCGCAGGTAGCGGGCCTGGGTCGATTCGGACATTTCGAAAGTCGCAGGTCATCGCTGTTGTCCAAGCTGTGCACCGAGGGCAACAGGCCATGATTCCGGCCGCTGCTCGAGGTTGTTGGCTTGGGCAGATCGTACGCAGTCCATCGGCATACGCCTAGTTCGCGCGTTCGCGGATCTGCCTACCCTCGTGCTGGAGCTCCGTCACACGGCCGTAGCGGCACTATCAGGCCGTCGGGCTGAGGCTGTGATCATCGAAACCTCCGGTGTCGCCGTAGCGACCGTCTGCGCTGGCCGGAGAGCCTTCCGGATGTGCGCCCGGGGGCGGTGATGCGTCGGTTGGTCGCCTGCCGGCCTCGGACGGCGTGTCTGCGATCTCCTGCCGGTTCGCGGGCGGGGCTGCCGGTCGTGGTGGCGCGCGCCGTTCCGGTGGTGGCCGGGGGCGGATTTACCAAGATCACGGCACGCGAGCAGCCATGGAGCAACCACGGTCGCCAAACTGCCTCTAAACGGACGCTGGGCGCTCCCGGTGCAACCAAGAACGCCCAGGTCAGGATGGGTGCGCCGCCAGGGACTTGAACCCCGAACCCGCGGATTAAGAGTCCGCTGGTCCGGCGTCAGTGCTTGAGCCCTGGGGTGTGCTTGTCAGCTTGTTGCTTGCCTTGCCTAAGGGCGTGCCTACGGGTCGGGTGGCGTGCCTAACCGCGGGCCTAAGAAGTGCCTACGGGGCCGGGTTGGCTTGGTTGGGTGCCGTTCGGGACGGATGGATGCGCAGAAGCCATCAGTCATGTCGAACACCCACGATCGGTCCCCGCAAGAGCAGCGCGACCCGGCGCTTCGGCCTGTCTCCGATCGCCGGCCAGCCGGCGCTCAAGGGCCGCACTCCGCACGCTCAGGACACCGGCAGGCCGCTGGAGGAGCGCGCCGGTCCACGGCGTCCGCCAATACCTGTCCCGGGGTACCTGCGCCTGCGATCCCATCGTCTGACCTTCGGGACGAGCGGCTGGTGTACACGCCGGAAGAGGCTGCGCGGTTGCTTGGGGTGAAGCCGTCGTGGCTGCGCCGCAAGGCCGCCGCCCGGGCGATTCCGTGCACGTTCTTGGGCAAGCATCTGCGGTTCTCCCGCGCCGATCTGGAGGCGATCGTCGCCACCGGTAAGCAGGCCCCGCGCCCCCGCCACCGATAGCAGGTTCGCCCCCGGGGGAGCGGGGTGCGACTTGAGCACCCACCCGGAGTTGAGCGGTGATGACCCCGACCCGCGCCGCCCCACCAGCGGCGCGACCCCGATTCCCACATGCACGTAAGGAGATCATCATGGCCTGGGCAGAAAGACGCGGACCGTGGTTCCGGGTCCGCTACCGCGACGGCGACGGTGTCGTCCGCACCACACCGGACAAATATCGGACCAAGACCGAGGCCCTCGCCGCGGCCGAGGACCTGGACACCGACCACCGCCGCGGAACGTTCATCGACCCACACGATTCGCGGACCAGCCTGGCCGAGTGGGCGAGCCAATGGCGGAAAACCCACTTGGTCGCCGCCAGTGCCCAAGCCAAGTACGACCATTACCTCGACCACCACATCCTGCCCGCCTTCGGGCGCCTGGCCTTGGACCAGATCCGCCGCAGCGCGGTCAAACAGTGGGCGATCGGCCTGCGGGCCCGCTACAGCCTGGCCAGCGTCCGCGGCATCGTCACCTTGATGTCGTTGCTGCTGACCGCGGCGGTCGAGGAACAGATGATCGCCATCAACCCGATCCAGGGCCTGCGCATGGCCGAACCCCGCACCCGCCACCAACCGGACACCACGCTCCGGCAGACCGCCGAACGCCCCATCCCCACCAGCGAACAGGTCCAGGCCATCGCCGACCGCATCGGCCTGCTCGGCGGGCGCCCGGCGCAGATCATGGTGATCACCGCGGCGTTCACCGGGATGCGGTGGGGTGAGATCACCGGCCTGGCCAAGACCAACTGCCACCTGGATCAGGGCTATCTGCGAGTCGATCCGGAGGCCGGTTCCCTGCATGAGGTTGGCGGGAGGCTGTGGCTCGGCCCGCCCAAGACCGCCGCCGCCGCCCGGCGCATCGACCTGCCACCCTTCCTCGCCGCCCTTCTTAAAGAGGTCATCGACGGCCACGACCATCCGCAGGTGTTCATCACTCCGGACGGGCACTGGCACCGGCGATCCAACTTCGCCCGCCGCCTATGGCGCCCCGCCTGCGACGGCGATCCGGACCGTGAATGGCCGCCCATCCTGCCCGGGGCGGTCTTCCACGGCCTGCGCCACCACCACAAGACCGTCCTGGACGAACTCGGCATCGAAGACGCCCTGAAATACGAGCGGATGGGGCACCGCATGCCCGGCATCGCCGGCGTCTACAGCCACGTCACCGAACCCATGCGAAAAAACCTGCGGAACCGGCTCCAGCAACGCTGGACCACCCTGACCGCCGACCAGCCGCCGCCGCGACGATGACCCCGACCCACCGACACCGGCGGGGGAGCACCAGCCGGCCCGGCCGCAGCGGCTCACTGCATCGTAGTGAGCGCCGGCCCAGGGAATTTCCGGGCCACCCGTGACGCGATCGGGGAGATCGACGGACGGTCCGCGCCATGCGCGTGGTCGGCTTCCGCGACCTTCCGTTGCGCCGGTGGACGGCGATGCGTTGCCGCGTGCGGACCCCGCCAGCCGAGGAGGCGGTAGGGAACCGCTGGCCTCGGTGACGGCGTTGCACCCCCACAGACTCGTCACCATCCGTGTGACGTGCGACAAATAACCGCGTCCGCCTGTGGCGGAAGGAAAGGTGTATTCATGGTGAAGATGCCCACATGGATCGTCAGTGCGGGTACGGTCGCCCTCGTGGCCGCGGCTGTGGCCGGCTGTAGCCCGTCCGCGAGCGGTGGCTCCGGCGGTGCGGCTAAGGGCGGCAAGTCGCTGCGCATCGCCTTCGTGCCGAAGCTGATCGGTATCCCCTACTTCACGGCGATGCAGGAAGGCGGCAAGCAGGCCGCCAAAGACCTGGGTGTGAACTTCATCTACCAGGGCCCCTCGACCGCCGACTCGGCGGCGCAGATCCAGACCGTCGACGCCCTGATCTCTCAGCATGTCGATGCGATCGCGGTGGCTCCGGACGACCCGGCGGCCATCGCTCCGGTCCTGCAGCGGGCCAAGGCGGCGGGGATCAAGGTGTACACGTCCGACACCGACGCTCCGGGCAGCTCCAGCCAGGTCTTCGTCCAGCAGGCGACCGACAAGGCCATCGGCGACGCCCTGGTCGACTCCCTCGCGGCGCAGACCGGCGGCAAGGGCAAGTGGGCCATCGTCTCCTGCGGACCCACCGCGCAGAACCTCAATACCTGGATCAAGGAACAGCAGAGCTACACCAAGCAGAAGTACCCGAACATGACACTGGTGGGCGTCAAATACGCCGGTGAGGACCAGGACAAGGCCGCGAGTATCGCCAAAGACCTGATGACGGCCAACCCGGACCTGAAGGGTCTGGTCGGCGAGTGCACCACGTCCGCGCCGGGCGTCGCCCAGGCCATCGCCGACACCGGCAAGACCGGCAAGGTCTTCTCCACCGGCATCGCCACCCCGACGGCAATGGAGAAGTACGTCAAGAGCGGGGCCATGGCCAAGGTCGTCCTCTGGAACCCCACCGACCTGGGGTACCTGACGGTCTGGGCGGGCGCGCAGCTCGCCAACGGCAAGAACCTGGACAACCCCGCCCCCGGCTCGCTGAAGGGCGTCTCCTAGGAGTTGGGTTGATAGTCGTTTATGGTATGTTTGT
>JBJMIW010000111.1:0-16277 GCA_045806665.1 Actinoallomurus sp. | reverse complement strand
GAGGACCGCGGGGTCGAGCTGCTGCGGACGTACCAGCTCAACTTCGGCGGCAACATGGACTTCATGAACATGCTGGAGCGCAAGCGCCTCCAGTCCAAGAAGATCTCCAAGACCCAGTCGGTGACCTCGCAGATCCCGCACGAGATGGCCAAGGCCGACGTGCACATCGGCCCGTCCGACCACGTGCCGTGGCTCGACGACCGCAAGTGGGCGTACGTCCGCCTGGAGGGTCGCTCCTTCGGTGACACCCCGCTGAACCTGGAGTACAAGCTCGAGGTCTGGGACTCCCCGAACTCCGCGGGCGTCATCATCGACGCGGTCCGTGCCGCGAAGATCGCCAAGGACCGCGGCATCGGCGGCCCGATCCTGTCGGCGAGCTCCTACTTCATGAAGTCGCCGCCCGTGCAGTACAGCGACGATCAGGCCCGCGAGGCCGTGGAGTCCTTCATCCGCGGAGACGTGGAGCGGTAAGGAACTTCCGGTCTCGGGTGAGGGGTCCGTGCGTTGCGGCGTACGGGCCCCTCACCTTTTCGCCTGCTCAGAGACGGCCTCGGATTTCGTCGCGGTTACGGTATGCACATACTGTTACGTCGGCTCGGTCACGTGCTGGGGGTGCCCCTGGCGTGCGGTCGGGCTGCAGGTGGAGACAACGGCCCCCGCCCAGGGCCGGCCGGGTCGCCGCCGGCGAGGAAGAGGAAGAGATCAAGATTGGCGGGAAGGTGACCCCCACAGGCGGTCCAGGAGATACGTGACGCAGTGCCCGTATCACACCAAGTGAGTGCCTCATCACGAGGTTGTCTCACATCCTGCACAGTTGAGTAACTCGTCCCAATCTTTACCGTTCTGAGCTGGACAGCGACCAGGACACACAGGTGTTCTCCCACGAGGACGTGTCGAGAACCCGACATGCCTGCCAACAAATGCATCACAGCTAGCGCAACACGGCCGTACGGCCGGATGGAGGGCGTTCATGTCAGTCGAGAAGACGGGGTTGAAGGCGGCGGCCGCCATCGGCACGCTCGCCGTCGCCCTCGCCGCATGCGGCGGCGGAGGGTCGAACGGCAACTCCGATGGGGGGACACCCCAGAAGGGCGGCGTGCTGAAGGTCGCCGGCTCCTCGGTGCCTGACCACATCGACCCCGCGAGCGCCTACAGCACGGTGAACCAGGGCTTCTCCCGGAACTGGGCGCTCACGCTCTTCACCAACAAGGCCTCGAACACTTTCAACGACACGATCCCGAACGTGCCGGACGCCGCGGCGGAGCTCCCCGCCAAGGAGAACGGCGGGATCAGCGCGGACGGCAAGACCTACACGATCAAGCTGCGTGACGGTCTGAAGTGGAACACGAACCCGGCCCGTCCGGTGACGGCGGCCGACTTCGTGCGTGGTCTGAAGCGGACGTGCAACCCGGCGAAGCCCGCCGGTGCGCCGTACTACACCGACCTCATCGTGGGCATGGCCGACTTCTGCAAGGGCTACGGCAAGGTCGACCCCAAGTCCGCCAGCGCGATGGGGAACTACCAGGAGAGCCACGACGTCTCCGGCTACACGGCCAAGGACGACAAGACTCTGGTCGTCACGCTGAAGCAGCCGGCCGGTGACTTCCTGAACATCATCGGCATGTCCTTCGCGTCGGCCGCGCCGAAGGAGTACGACAACTACATCCCGGACAGCCCGGAGTTCCGGCAGCACACGGTCTCCGACGGCCCGTACCAGATGACGCAGTACAGCGACAAGAAGTTCATTCTGGACCGGAACCCGAACTGGGACGCCGCCTCCGACAAGCTGCGCAAGGCGTACGTCGACCGCATTGAGGTCGACCTCGGCCAGGACTCCCCGGACCAGGTCCAGCAGCAGCTGGAGCAGGGCACGGCGGACCTCGCGTGGGACCAGCCGGTGCCGACGTCCGCGATCCCGCGTCTGGCGCAGGCCAAGGACAAGCGGTTCCGCCTGCAGGACAACCCGGGCGTCAACCCGTACGTCGTCTTCAACACCCTGAGCCCCAACAACAAGGGCGCGCTGGGCAAGAAGGAGGTGCGGCAGGCGATCGAGTACGCGATCGACAAGGTCGCGATCGCCAAGAACTACGGTGGCGTCAACGTGGCGCAGCCGGTGCGTTCCGCGGTGGCCCCGGGCAATGTCGGCTACGACGCGAACTTCAACCCGTACCCGACCAACAACGACTCGGGCGACCCGGCCAAGTGCAAGCAGATGCTCTCCGCGGCCGGCTACCCGAATGGGCTCACGCTGAAGTTCCCGTACCGGACGAACAGCAACCACCCGCGCAACGCGCAGTCGATCCAGGCGAACCTGCAGGCCTGCGGGATCACCGTCCAGATGTCGCCGGACACCAACGGCAACTTCTACGGCACGACGCTGGTCAGCCCGCCGGACGCCAAGGCCGGTAAGTGGGACATCGCCGCTCCGGGCTGGGGTCCCGACTGGTACGGCAACAACGGCCGTTCCGGCCTGCAGCCGCTGTTCGACGGCCGCCAGTACGGCCCGAACTCCCCGGACTACGGCGGTTACAACAACGACCAGGTCAACACCCTGATCGACAAGGCGAACCAGGCGCAGACCGAGGCCGAGGCGCAGCAGGCGTGGTCCGAGGTCAACAAGCTGGTCATGCAGGACGCCGCCATCGTCCCGCTGATCACGCAGAAGTACTCGACCTACCAGTCGGCGCGGATCCGCAACACGCTGTTCCTGCCCTCCTTCCAGACCTACGACTACAGCATGGTCTGGCTGGCCAAGAAGTAGTACGCAATCCCCGATGAGACGGCCGGGCGCGCCGCGAAGGTGGCGAACCCGGCCGTCATCATGCCGGGACGATGTCCCTATCACACACTCACCCTGGGTAATCTTCGATGGAACTCGCCCTGGCGCGTAACCCCTGCACACAGTTCTCGAAGGGGAGGACATGAGCCTTCTCGAGGTCACAGACCTAAAGGTCTCCTTCAACACCTCGGACGGCGTCGTTCAAGCGGTTCGCGGAATGACCTTCAGCATCGACCGTGGCAAGACGCTCGGCATCGTGGGCGAATCCGGTTCCGGCAAGAGCGTCAGCACCCAGACACTCATGGGTCTCACACCGGGTGCGAAGGTCAGCGGCCAGGCCCTCTTCGAAGGCCAGGACCTGCTCTCGATGACCCCCGACCAACTTCGCCGGATCCGCGGCCCGCAGATCTCCATGATCTTCCAGGATCCCCTGTCCAGCCTGCACCCGCTGTACAAGGTCGGCTGGCAGATCATCGAGATGATCCGGACCCATGAGCCGAACATCTCCAAGGCCGACGCACGCAAGCGCGCGGTGGAGCTCCTCGGCACGGTCGGCATTCCGCAGCCGGACCGGCGGGTGGACGACTTCCCCCACCAGTTCTCCGGCGGTATGCGCCAGCGCGCCATGATCGCAATGGCGCTCGCACTGAACCCCAAGCTGATCATCGCCGACGAGCCGACGACCGCACTCGACGCGACCGTACAGGCCCAGATCCTGGACCTCATGCTGCGCCTGCAGCGCGAGTTCGACACCGCACTCATCATGATCACTCATGACCTGGGAGTCATCGCCGACCTGGCCGACGACGTCCTGGTGATGTACGCCGGCAAGCCGGTCGAGCACACCGACCGGCGGTCGCTGTACTACCGGTCCCACCACCCGTACACCGCAGGTCTGCTCCGGTCCATCCCGAGCGGCGCGGGCGGCCGCGGTGGCCGGCTCATTCCCATCCCGGGACAACCGCCGAGCCTCATCAACCCGCCGTCGGGGTGCGCGTTCCATCCTCGTTGCCCGTACGTCATGGACACGTGCCTGGTGAACCAGCCACCGTTGCGGGAGGTGGCCGCGGGCCACGGTTCCGCCTGCTGGCTTCCCGAGGAGGCGCTCGGCCTCGGCCCTGAGGCCGAGGAACTGCGCGCGAACGCCGTGGCAGAGGGCCGTACGGAGGTGGCCTCATGAGTGGAGACGTCCTCGTCAAGGTCGAGAACGCCTACAAGCACTTCCCCATCAAGCAGGGGATCATCTTCAAGCACGAGGTGGCGCGGGTCCACGCCGTCGACGGTGTGGACCTGGAGGTACGCCGCGGCGAGACCCTCGGGATCGTCGGCGAGAGCGGCTGCGGCAAGTCCACGCTGGCCCGCTGCATCACCGGCCTTTACCCCCTGACCAAGGGCCGGGTCCTCTTCGAGGGCCAGGAGGTCGGCCGCACCCCGGACAAGGCGTTCCGGCGTGACGTACAGATGATCTTCCAGGACCCGTACGGCTCGCTGAACCCGCGCCGCCGGGTCGGCTCGATCATCGGCGACCCGTTCGACATCCACGGCCTCGCCGACGGCGCCGATCGCAAGAAGCGTGTCCAGCAGCTGATGGAGCTCGTGGGTCTCAACCCCGAGCACTACAACCGGTTCCCCGCGGAGTTCTCCGGCGGTCAGCGCCAGCGCATCGGCGTGGCCCGCGCCCTGGCCCTGCGGCCGAAGCTGATCGTCTGCGACGAGCCGGTCTCCGCACTCGACGTGTCGATCCAGGCGCAGGTCATCAACCTGCTGAAGGACCTGCAGGACGAGCTCGGGCTGACCTACATCTTCATCGCGCACGACCTGTCGGTCGTCCGGTACGTCTCCGACCGGGTCGCGGTCATGTACCTCGGCAAGGTCGCGGAGACGGCCGAGGGCGAGGAGCTGTACGCCAGGCCCCGCCACCCGTACACCAACGCCCTGCTGTCGGCGGCCTCCGTCGCCGACCCGGACGAGGCGGAGAAGCGCGAGCGGATCATCCTGACCGGTGACGTCCCGTCGCCGATCAAGCCGCCGTCCGCCTGCCGCTTCCACCCGCGCTGCCCGAAGGCGCAGGCGATCTGCTCCACCGAGGAGCCGGCCCTGATCGCGCGTGAGGGCGACGTCGCCGACCATCTGACCGCGTGCCACTTCCCCGTGCAGATCGGTGAGCACCTCGCCAGGGCACGGGCCGGCATCGCCCAGGAGTCCACCGAGCCCACTCTGGGGGTGACCGAATGAGCCTCACCGAGCTCGCCGCCGACGCCCTTCCGGCCGACGCCGAACCGAGCGGCCTGCAGATCCAGGGGCGCAGCCCGTTCCGGCTCGCCATGGCGCGGCTGATGAGCGACAAGATGGCGGTCGCCTCCGCGGTCGTGCTGTTCCTCATCGTCGTGTTCGCGATCTGCGCGCCGCTGTTCGCCTCCTGGACGGGCCACCCGTACGGGGCGCAGTACCCCGACATCGCCCGTGACTCGTGGGGGCTGCCGAAGGGGCCGAGCAGTCAGTTCTGGCTCGGCGCCGATCCGCTGGGCCGCGACGTGCTCGTCCGGGCCGCGTACGGCGCGCGGATCTCGCTGCTCGTCGGGATCGCGGCCACCATCCTCGCCACCATCATCGGCGTGGTGGTCGGCGTGCTCGCCGGTTACATCGGCGGCGCGGTCGACGCCGTGCTGGCGCGGTTCATGGACGTCGTGCTGTCCTTCCCGTACCTCCTGGTCGCCATCGTGATCGCCACGACGTTCCGGCCGCACGCCACCTGGCTCAGCCTGGTGGTGACGATCTCCGTGATCGCCTTCTTCTCCTTCGCCGCCATGGCCCGCATCGTCCGAGGCCAGGTCATCTCGCTGAAGGAGAAGGAGTTCATCGAGGCGGCCCGGTCGCTCGGTGCCGGCAAGCTCCGGATCATGTTCGTCGACATCGTCCCGAACCTCGTCGCGCCGGTCACGGTGCTCGCCTCGCTGCTCGTGCCGACGTCGATCGTGTTCGAGGCGACGCTGTCCTTCCTCGGGGTCGGCATCCAGCCGCCGATGCCCAGCTGGGGGAGCATGCTGAACGACGCGGACTACCGGAGCTCGCTGTGGCTCCTGTTCGTGCCGGGCGGGCTGCTCCTGCTGACGACCCTGGCGTTCAACCTGCTCGGCGACGGCATCCGCGATGCGTTCGATCCGCGCAGCGAGCGTCTCATCACCCGAAAGTAGGACCTGACGATGTTTCGATTCATCATCCGGCGGATACTGTTCGGGATCCTCGTCCTGTGGCTGGTGACGACCACCGTCTTCTGCCTGCTGCACATCTCCCCGACCCCGGTGGAGAAGATCATCGCCGGTCCGCGGGCGTCCGCCGCGACGGTCGCCATGATCCGGCACAACCTCGGGCTGGACAGGCCGTTCCTGGTGCAGTACTGGAACTTCCTGAAGAACACCTTCACCGGTGACCTGGGCTACTCCTTCGTCACCCAGGCGAAGGTGTCGTCGATCATCGCGGACCGGCTGCCGGCCACCCTCTGGCTGGTCGGCGGCGCGGCGGTCCTGTGGTTCGTCGGCGGCATCACGACCGGTGTGCTCAGCGCCACGAAGGCCCGCAGCCTGCTGGACCGCACCTCGACGGTGTTCGTCCTGCTCGGGCTGTCGATCCCTCCGTTCCTGATGGCGCTGCTGATGCCGTTCCTGTTCATCCACGAGATCGGGCTGAACTTCTTCCAGACGGGACAGTACGTCTCGCCGTTCGACGACCCGGGGCTCTTCCTGCAGCGGATGATCCTCCCGTGGATCGCCCTGGCGTTCCTGATCGTCGCGACGTACACGCGGCTCACCCGCGGGTCGATGATGGACGTCCTCGGTGAGGACTACATCCGCACCGCGCGGGCCAAGGGCCTGTCCGAGCGGCGGGTCATCTACCGCCACGGCCTGCGGGCGGCGCTGACGCCGGTCGTCACCCAGTTCGGCGTCGACCTGGGCGCCCTGATCGGCTCGACGATCGTCACCGAGAAGGTCTTCGGTCTGCAGGGCATCGGCCAGCTCGTCTACAACTCCATCGTCCAGGGCGACACCCCGGTGATCCTGGGCGTGACGCTGCTGACGGCGCTGTTCGTCGTCGTCGCGAACCTGATCGTGGACATCGGGTACTCCTTCCTCGACCCGCGCGTCCGCGTCGACTGACTCTTGTCGGGGAGTCTGCGGGGTCGTCCCCGCAAAGGCTCACTGACGGCTCGCGGAAGCGGTCACGAACGGCCGGTCGTCCCCTCGGGGCGGCCGGCCGTTCGGCTGTTCTACGCTTGGGCGGTGTCCTACGCCGCCGACCTGCGTCTGGTCATCCGGGGTCAGGACTTCCGCCGTCTGTTCGCGACGCGCATCGTCTCGGCCCTCTCCGACGGCGTGTTCCAGGTCGGACTCGCGGGCTACGTCCTGTTCTCCCCCGAGCAGCAGGCCACCGCCGCGGAGGCCGCCGCGACGGCCGCCGTGCTCCTGCTGCCGTACTCCGTGCTCGGCCCGTTCGCCGGGGTCTTCATCGACCGGTGGCGGCGCCGTCAGATTCTCCTGTACGCCCCGCTCATCCGCGCCGTCGCCGTGGCCGTCACCGCGCTGCTGCTGATGCGTGGCGAGGACGGCATCCTCTTCTTCCTCACCGCGTTGATCGTGTTCGCCGTCAACCGGTTCTTCCTCTCCGCGCTGTCGGCGGCGCTGCCCCGCGTCGTCGGGGCTCCGGAGCTGATCACCGCGAACGCCGTGTCGGTCACCTCCGGGACGATGATGACCTTCGCCGGCGCCGGGATGGGGTACGTCCTGCGGGTCCTGTTCGGCGCGGGTCACTCCGGCACCGCCGGCGTCCTCTTCGCCTCCGCGATCCTGTACGTCGCGACCGCGCTCGTCGCCACGCGCATGGACCGCGACCGGCTCGGCCCGGATCGGAGCGAAGCGCGGGCCGACACCCGCGAGGCGCTCGGACAGGTCCTGCACGGCCTGATCGAGGGTGCCCGGCACGTGTGGGAGCGGCGGTCGGCCGCGGCGGCGCTCGGCGCGATCGGCGCGCACCGCTTCCTCTACGGCATCGCCACGATCATGACGGTGCTGCTGTTCCGGAACTACTTCGCGAGCAGCGCGGAGGCCGGTCTGGGCGGCTTCGCCGTCGTCCTCGTCGTGTCCGGCATCGGATACTTCCTGGCGGCCGTCATCACCCCGCTCGTCACCGGGTGGATCCGCAAGGAGGCCTGGATCGCGACCCAACTGGCGTTCGCCGGCGTGGCCGAGGTGGTCCTCGCCGCGCCGTTCTCACCGGTGCCGTTCATCCTGGGCGCCTTCGTGCTCGGGCTGGTCTCCCAGGGCGTGAAGCTCTGCGTGGACACGATCGTGCAGACGTCCGTCGACGACGCTTACCGCGGCCGGGTGTTCTCCTTCTACGACATGATCTTCAACGGCCTGTTCGTGGCCGGCTTCGCCGTCGCGGCCGCCCTGCTCCCCGCCGACGGCAAGTCGTACGCCCTGCTGGCCCTCATCGGCTTCGGGTACGCACTGGCCGCTCTGATGTACTGGCTGTCCGCCAGGGACACCTCCAGCGTCGCCGCCGTCCAAAGTTAGTGCGTCAGCTGCCGTCCGCCGGCCCCCGAGACGACCTCGCCGTAGATGTGTCCGCCGCGGGCCTTTCTCAGCGGCGCGTGACCATGCCGGCTCCCGCGAGCATGGCCCGAGTGATCCGATCGACGTCCTCGGGGGCGCAGACGTACGGCGGCATCGTGTAGATCAGATTGCGGAACGGCCGCAGCCACACGCCGTGCTCGATCACGGTGTCCTGGACGGTCGCGATGTCGACGGGGTCGGTCAGCTCGATCACGCCGATCGCGCCGAGCACGCGGACGTCGGCCACGCCGGGCAGCGCACGGGCCGGTTCGAGGCCGGCGGCCAGCAGCTTCTCGATCCCCGCGACCTCGGCCCGCCAGTCGCGCTCCCGCAGCAGCTCGATCGACGCGGTGGCGACGGCGCAGGCCAGCGGGTTCGCCATGTACGTCGGGCCGTGCATCAGCACGCCCGCCTCGCCGTCGCTGATGCCGCGGGCGACCCGGTCCGTGCACAGGGTGGCGGCCATCGTCAGGTAGCCACCGGTCAGCGCCTTCCCCACGCACATGATGTCCGGGCTGATCCCGGCGTGTTCGCAGGCGAACAGGGTGCCCGTGCGGCCGAACCCGGTGGCGATCTCGTCGAGGATCAGCAGCACGTCGTGTTCGTCGGCCAGCCGGCGCAGCAGCCGGACGTACGCCGGGTCGTAGAACCGCATGCCGCCCGCCCCCTGGACGACCGGCTCGACGATGATGGCCGCCAGCTCGTGGGCGTGCGCGGCGACGAGACGTTCGAGCTCCGCGGCGTACGCGGTCTCGTACGCGGCCGGGGGCATGGGCGCGAAGACGTGGGCGGGCAGCAGATCCGTGAACAGGTGGTGCATGCCGCCGACGGGGTCGCATACCGCCATCGCGCCGAACGTGTCGCCGTGGTACCCGCCGCGTACGGTGCACAGGCGGGTCTTGTCCGTCCGGCCCCGTGACCGCCAGTACTGCAGCGCCATCTTGATCGCGACCTCGACCGAGACCGATCCGGAGTCGGCGAAGAAGACCTTCGTGATCGGCTCCGGCGTGCAGGCGATCAGCAGCTCCGCGAGGCGTACGGCCGGAGGATGGGTGAGGCCGCCGAACATCACGTGGGCCATGCCGTCGAGCTGCCGGGTGAGGGCCGCGTCCAGGACGGGGTGGGCGTAACCGTGGATCGCCGCCCACCACGACGACATCCCGTCGATCAGTTCCCGACCGTCGGCGAGGGTCAGGCGAACGCCCTTGGCCGCGACGACGGGATGCACGGGCGTCGTCGCGGGGATCGGGGCGTACGGGTGCCAGATGTGCTCCCGGTCGAACGCCAGCAGCTCCTCAGTGCCCATGCGACGCAGTGTTCCATGGCGCTCGCTCCGCGAGCGCGGTTCGCGGGCGCTCAATGCGCCGTCTTCCCTCGTCGCTCCGGTCGCTTCGCTCCCTGCGCTCCTCAGTCCAGACGACGCGCGCCCGCTCACGTGGGCGGCGAGCGGCTCAGTCCAGGGACTGGTCGCGGGCCCACTCGCGCAGCGCCTCAGCGGCGGCCTCCTTGCCGATCGGACCGCGGTCGAGCCGGAGGTCGAGCAGGAACCTGTAGGCGTTGCCGACGGCCGGACCGGGCCTGATGCCGAGGATCTGCTGGATCTCGTTGCCGTCCAGCTCGGGCCGGATCTTGGCAAGCTCCTCCTCCTGCTGCAGCCGGGCGATCCGCTCCTCGAGCTGGTCGTACGTCCGGGCCAGCGCGGCGGCCTTGCGCCGGTTGCGGGTGGTGCAGTCGGCGCGGGTGAGTTTGTGCAGCCGGGGCAGCAGGTGCCCGGCGTCGCGTACGTAGCGGCGTACCGCCGAGTCGGTCCACCCGCCCATGCCGTACCCGTGGAAGCGCAGGTGCAGCTCGACCAGGCGGGAGACGTCGGCGATGACGTCCTTGGGGTAGCGCAGCGCGGTCAGGCGGCTCTTGGTCATCGCCGCGCCCACGACCTCGTGGTGGTGGAAGGTCACGCGGCCGCCCTCGACGAAGGAACGCGTCTTCGGCTTGCCGATGTCGTGCAGCAGGGACGCCAGCCGCAGCACGAGGTCCGGGCCGGCCTCCTCCTGGGCGATCGCCTGCTCGAGCACGATCAGGGAGTGCTCGTAGACGTCCTTGTGCCGGTGGTGCTCGTCGATCTCCAAACGGAGTTTCGGCAGCTCGGGCAGCACCCGCTCGGCCAGCCCCGTCTCGACCAGTAGCGTCAGGCCGGCGCGCGGGTACGCGCCGAGCAGCAGCTTGGACAGCTCGTCACGGACGCGCTCGGCCGAGACGATGTCGATGCGGTCGGCCATCGCCTTCATCGCGGTCACGGTCTTGGGGACGACCCTGAAGCCGAGTTGCGCGGCGAACCGCGCGGCACGGAGCATCCGCAGCGGGTCGTCACCGAAGGAGTCCTCGGGCCGTCCGGGGGTCTGGATGACCTTCTGCCGGAGGTCATCCAGCCCACCGAAGGGGTCGACGAACTCATGGCCGGGCAGGCGGGCCGCCATGGCGTTCACGGCGAAGTCGCGGCGGGCGAGGTCCCCTTCGAGCGAGGTGCCGTACGTCACGTCCGGCTTGCGCGAGTCGCGGTCATAGGACTCGCTGCGGTAGGTGGTGATCTCCAGCTGGTGCTCGCCCTTGCGGAGCCCGATCGTGCCGTACTCGATGCCGATCGTCCAGACGGCGTCCGCCCAGCCCTCGACGATCTCCAGGACCCGGTCGGGGTGGGCGTCGGTGGCGAAGTCGAGGTCGTTGACCGTACGGCCGAGCAGGGCGTCGCGCACCGGACCGCCGACGAGGGCGAGCTCGTGGCCCGCGTCGGCGAAGCGGCCGCCGAGCTCGTCGGCGAGGGGCGTCACGCGCCGCAGCAGCTCGCTGACTGCCGTGTGCTGGTCAGAGGTCACGTCATGGTCGTTCGGCACGGCAATCGAGACTAGGTCCTCACACGTGGCGGTCAAAACGCGAATCACCGAGCCGGTGATCCGCTAAGGCTGAGAAATCGGGGTAAATTGCCTGAACGGGCACGGAGACCACGATGAAGGACGCACTCTCCATCCACCAACTCCTGCTGGAGCGTCAGACGGCACACGAGATCGTACGCCTGCCCAGCCATATCAGCAGCGCGGACGATCTCCCCGAGGTGCTCGGCCTGCCGCCCTTCCGCTGCCTGTGCACCCGGATCTACCTCCCGTACGAACCCGGTCGCCTTTACACGGAGCACCATCCTCTCGTCGCCGTGATCGTCATCGCGGGGAGCCGGCCCGCTCCGTCTGTCGTCGCCGATGCCCTGCAGGTGCCGGAGGTGCGCCCGGCACCGGTCGACCTGGTCAATAAGGTCACCGACTACGCCGCGGACCTCGTCGCACCGCTGCTGTTGCCCTCCGAGGTGACGATGCTGGTCGACCAGCGGGCCGCCGACGTCGACGAGGTGGTCTACACGACCACGGGCGAGGCCTGGACGGCCCTGGGGATCCAGGCCCTGGACCTGTTCGCCCTGTGCGACGCAAAGCCGACGCCGATCCCCTGCACGAACGCCCACAGGGACCTGCCTCGTACCGATCATTGACCGAGAACGTACGCGCGGCTACTACGATTGCGCCGTGTCCCGCCCGCGCAGACCGAGTCCTCGTCGGCCCGCCGGCCCGCCGGGCCGTCACCGGGAGGAGACGTCGGCGGGCGGCCTGGTCGTCGACACGGCGGGCACCCCACGGGCCGCGTTGATCGCCAGGTACGACCGTGACGGCAGGCTCCTGTGGTCACTGCCGAAAGGGCATCTCGAGGCCGACGAGACGATCGAGGAGGCGGCCGTGCGCGAGGTCGAGGAGGAGACCGGCATCCGCGGCAGGATCATCGCGCCACTCGGCACCGTCGACTACTGGTTCTCCGCCGACCGGAGACGGGTGCACAAGACCGTCCATCATCACCTCATGATCGCCGTCGGGGGCGCTCTGTCCGACGGCGACGCCGAGGTCGCCGAGGTCGCCTGGGTGCCGCTCGACGAGGTCGCCGGTCGTCTCGCCTACGCCGACGAGCGAGCGCTCGTCGCCAAGGTGCCCGAGCTCCTCGCGGGCACCGCATGAAACGGCTGCTGGCCCTCGTCGTTCCGCTGGTGCTGACCGGCGGTCCGGCGCTCGCCGCGACGCCGACTCCCCACCACGCGCGCGCCTCGCACGCCACGGCCGCCGAACGGGCCTCCCGCGACAAGCAGCCCACGAACAAGCTGCCCGTCAGCGCCGTCATCGGCTCGGTGAGCCCGAAGTACCTGCAGCGGCCTTCGCAGGTCCTGAAGCTGACCGGCCAGGTCCAGAACCAGTCCGACAGCGCCTTCGAGCGACTGACCGTGCGCCTCCACTACTCCACGCAGGTTGTGCAGAGCCGTGGGGCTCTTCAGACGTACGCCGACGGGAAGGGCCCCGATCCGATCCCGGTCGGCGCCACGCGACTGCTGAACGCGGCCGTGCAGCCGGGCGGCCAGCAGCCGTGGGCCCTCTCGATGCCGGTCAGCCGCATGCACCTCCCCAGGTTCGGCGTCTACCCGATCTCCGTCGAGGTGCTGAACGCCGTCAACGAGGTCGTCGGCCGGCAGCGTACGTTGATCACTTACTTCCCAAAGGGCACGACGGCCGCGAAGACGAAGGTCTCCTGGGTGTGGCCGGTGATCGACCAGCCGCACCGCGCCAACGACTCGACGTTCGTCGACGACCGGCTCGAACGCGTCCTGGGCAGCGGCGGGCGGCTCGCCGACCTGGTCACCGCGGCGGCCCATTCGAAGATGGTCAGCTGGCTCCTCGACCCCGCGCTGACGGACGACGCGGCGGCGATGGCCGGCAAGGACGGCTACACGGCCAAGGGCGACATCCACAAGCCGCACAGTGTGGCCGCCGACGACTGGCTGAAGAGCCTGCGGAGCACGCTCGCCGGCAAGCGCGTCATCGCCACTCCGTACGCCGACCCGGACGTCATGGCTCTGTCGCGTGCCGGTATGGGACAGGACATCAAGACCGCCACGGACGAGGTGCCGTCCGCGCTCGGCCGGGCCAACCTGCCCCCGCATAGCACGTCGGTGGCAGTGCCGCCGGACGGCCTCGCCGACCAGCAGACTCTGGCGAACCTTGTCAGGGCCGGTGCAAGCACCATCCTGCTGAACAGCACCGTCCTGCCCAACCTCCAGGCGCAGAGCTACACCGCCAATCCGCTCGCCCAGAAGCCGATCGGCGGCAAGAACGTCAAACTCATCGCGTACGACGACACGATCAACAAGGTCCTCGCAGCGGAGGGCGACGAGGGTGTCGCGCTCGCCGAGCAGCGGTTCCTCGCCGAGACGGCGATGATCACGAATGAGCTGCCCAACCACCCGCGCACCGTGGTCATCGTGCCGCCCCGTCGCTGGAGCCCGGGTCTCACCTTCGCCAAGGACGTGCTGAGCCTCTCCGCGCATGCCCCGTGGATGAGCCAGGTCCCTCTCAGCACCGTCGAGGCGCAGAAGAAGCCGGAGCCGCGTACCTTCCTGCCGCAGAAGGGTCAGGCCGGCCTGCCGAAGCGCTACCTGCAGCAGGTCAAGGACCTCAGCGCACCGGTGCGGCAGTTCACCATGATCTTCGAGTCTCCGGTCAGCGGATTCCCCCTCGGCGTCGCGAGGATCGAGTCGTCGGCCTGGAGCGACCAGACCCGGAGCGGATCGCGGCTGCGCCAGACCCTGGAGAACGAGCTCCACACCGCCCAGGGCAAGATCACGGTGCTCAACGACCACTTCGACCTGGCGGGGAAGTCCGGGCAGGTGCCGATCACGATCTCCAACGAGCTCGAGCACGGCACCGTCAAGATCAAGCTGCACGCCTACTCGCAGAACGACACGAGGCTGCACGTCGAGGGCCCGGGGCAGAAGCAGAGCGAGATCACTCTCGAGGCCGGGCACAAGGAGCAGGTCAACCTGTACATGAAGGCCGCGGCGAACGGCCCCGCCTACGTCTACCTCCAACTACTCGGTCCGGACGGACAGCCGTTCGCCGCCACGAGGGTGCTGCAGGTGCGCGCGACGGCGTACGGGCGGACCGCGCTGCTCATCACGGGCGTCTCACTTGCCGTACTCTTCGTCGGCGTCGGATATCGCATGATCCGGCGGCGAGGTGACGAAGCGGAGGGCACGACCGGTGAGTGAGGCGGAACCGAGTCCCGAGGTCGCGGTGACGGCGACCGATCTTCCGGCGATCTCTCCGGAGGAGCCGAGCGAGGAGCCCGGCCGCGGCCGGGTCAGCGGACTGCTCAAGTCCAGCGCCGTCATGGCCCTGGGCACGATCGCCTCGCGGCTCACCGGCTTCGTCCGCACGGCGGTGCTCGTCATCGCGCTGGGCACCCATGCGCTCGGCGACGTCTACAACACCGCGAACACCTTCCCCAACGTCATCTACGACCTGCTGCTCGGCGGCGTGCTCACCGCCGTGCACGTGCCGATGCTCGTCCGCGCACTGGAGAAGGACCGCAAGTACGGCGAGGAGTACGAAGCGCGGCTGCTGACGCTGGTCCTCGGCGCACTGCTGGCGTTGACGGCGGTCGCGATGCTCTGCGCGCCGCTACTCGTGGACCTGTACGCCGGCTCGTACAGCAAACAGAAGCACGACCTGGCCGTCCTCTTCGCGCTGTTCTTCCTGCCGCAGATCTTCTTCTACGGCGTCGGCGCGCTGGCCGGCGCGTCGCTCAACGCCCGCGGCAGCTTCGGGGCGCCCATGTGGACGCCCGTGCTCAACAACGTCGTCGTCATCGCGGTCGGCATCGCGTTCCTCTTCGTGGCGGGCCCGGGCGTCAGCCCCGCGAACATCACGCACACCGATGTCGTCCTGCTGGCGGGCGGCACCACGCTCGGCATCGTCATCCAGACGATCGCCATGTGGCCGTCCCTGCGCAAGGTCGGTTTCCGGTACCGGCCGCGCTTCGACTTCCGCCGGGAGGAGCTGGCGCCGGTCGGCGGCATGGCCCTGTGGACGCTGCTCTACGTCGCGATCCAGCAGGTGGGCTTCGTCGTCAACACGAACATCGCCAACGGGGCCGGTGACCGCGGCGCGCGCGAGGGCATCCAGTACGGTGTCGGGCTCACGCCGTGGACCAACGCCTACCTGCTGTTCCAGCTGCCGTACGCGATCGTCGGCGTCTCGGTCGTCACGGCGCTGCTGCCGCAGATGAGCCGGCACGCCTCCGACCGGCGGTACGACCTGGTACGGGAGGACATGTCCTCCGCGCTGAACCTGTCGTCGGTGGTCATTGTCCCGTCCGCCGCGCTGCTGTTCGCCCTGGCGCCGGAGATGACCACGGTCTTCTTCGCGCACGGCTCCACGCACGTCTCCGACGCCCTCATGATCGCCAACGTGCTGCAGGCGTTCACGTTCGCGCTGGTCCCGTTCGCGATCTACCAGCTGCTGCTCCGCGTCTTCTACGCGCTCGCCGACACGCGCACGCCCGCCATGATAGCGATCTTCAATGTCGCGATCAGCATCAGCCTCGGCCTGGTCGGCTACTACACGCTGCCCACCAACATGATCGTCGAGGGCATCTCGATCGCCATCGGAGTGTCCTGGACGTTCGGCTGCGTCGTCGCCGCCCTGATCCTCCGCCGCCGCCTGAACGGACTCGGCGCCCGGCACATCGTCACGTCGCACCTGAAGATCGCGATCGCCACGATCCCGGCGCTGGCGTTCGCGCTCGGGGTGCACCTGCTCAGCGTCAAGTTCTTCTACTACCACGCGGTCTCATCGCTGGGCGTTCTCGCGATCGGCGGAGGCGGGGCGCTGGTGCTGTATGCCCTGGTCGCGCGGGTTCTGCGGATCCCGGAGATGGAGTCGCTGCAACGAACCATCATGGCCAGATTGCCCGGTCGTGGGGCGAGTTAGGGGGCGCTGCCCGTAAGGTGGGAGAGCGTGACTCGCGCCGGG
>JBJMIW010000110.1:0-7583 GCA_045806665.1 Actinoallomurus sp. | reverse complement strand
GCCGAGGTGGACGACGTTCGCCCAGGTCATCCGCGTTCGACCGATCGCCGCACCGCCGAAACGTGCGCGAACGAGGTCGGTGAGCTGGTAGTCTCTATCCGTCCCGAGCCCCCTTAGCTCAGGGGATAGAGCACCGGCCTCCGGAGCCGGGTGCGCTGGTTCGAATCCAGCAGGGGGCGCCCCATCGCAGCCAGCGCGATCTAGCCGCTGACCTGCACAGATGTACGAAGAACGGGCCGGACTCATGTCTCACTGAGTCCGGCCCGTTCTTGCTGTCCAGCACTGTTCACGAGAGACCTGCGAGAGAGCTTCTCGCGGGCCTCTGGCATTCATCTTGATCCCGCGCCTGATGGAGGCGATCATGTGGGCCCCGCTGATCCCCAGCCGTCGCGGCCTTCATGGTTAGCCGTCAGCGAGTCGAAGGCGAGCGAGCATGTCGCTGACCTCTTGGCTCTCCTCATGCTCTGGGCCGAAGAGCAGGCACAGGTCTTGGTACAGCGGCTCGAGCTCTTCGGCGGCGGCGTCCGCGTCGCCCTCCGACAGCAGCAGCGCGCCGATGTTGCGGCGCAGTTCCAGGGCGGTCTCCGACACATCCCCCTCGTTCGCGCGTACCTGGTCGAGTACCTCGCGGAACTGTTTCAGCGCTGCCGTCGCCTGGCCGATTTCGGCGCGGCAGTAGGCGGCCTGCCGACGGCACTCCAGCGCCTGCGGGCTGGCCGATCCCTCGGTGCGGATATAGGCCCTGGCGAGGGCGTCGAACTCGGGAAGGGCCGTGCGGAAGGCGCCGCCGATGATGAGGATCGCGGCCCGGCGAAGCCGCAGCGTCAGCACGCGAGGGCTTTCCGCGCCGAGCGCGTCGGCGGCCGGGACGATGACTTCCTGGAGGACGTCCGCGGCCTGGACGTAGCGCTCCTCGGCCAGCACCTTGTCGCTCTCCTCGACCGCGTCCTTGATGGCGTTGCGCAGACGGGTGTCGGGAGCGGCGGCAGGATAGGGCCCAGGCTCAACGGCGGTCGGCGCGGGGATCGCCGGGGACGCATTGGGGCGCGGGCGTGGCGCATTCGGGCGGCGGTACATCACCGTCGGGTCGGGCAGGCCGAGCGGTCCTTGGTCCGTCGCCGGAAGCGGCGAGCCGGGCACCGGCAGGAGCGGCAGGAGCCGTTCGTACACCGCGTACGCGTCGGCCGGTCGCTGCGCTCGGGGTTCTTCCTCAGCAGGTCCAGCACCAGGCGTTCCAGCTCCGTGGGAACCCCTAGGCGCAGCTCGCCCAAGGGGCGGGGCGGCGCGGACGTGTGCTGTTGCCACAATTCGAAGTCGGTCCTGCCGGTGAACACCGGCTGCCCGCACAACAGCTCGTGCAGGATGCAGCCCAGGGCGTACAGGTCGCTACCGGGCGTGATCTGCGCGCCCCGGATCTGCTCGGGCGCCATGTACTGGCTGGTGCCGATCACATGGCCGGTCGTGGTGAGTTTGGTGACATCGGTGCGCAGGATGGCGGCGATGCCGAAGTCGAGCACCTTCACGGTGCCGTCGTCGGCGACGAGGACGTTGTCCGGCTTGAGGTCCCGGTGGACGACGGGTACGGCGTGCGCGTGGGACAGGACGGTGCTGATCTGCGCGGCCATGGCGGCGGCCCACGCGACGGGTAGGGGCTCGGCCGGGTTGACGAAGGAGCGGAGAGAGATGCCCTCGACCAGCTCCATGACGAGGTAGAGGCGGTCGGACGCTTGGTCGAGGACCGCGTCGTAGACCTGAGGAACGCCGTGGTGCCGGATGCGGGCGGTGACTCGCGCCTCGCGGCGGAAGCGCTTGGCGAACTGTTCGGCGTGCTCGAGGGAGGCGAGTCCGCATGCCCGGACTCGACGGAATCCAGGCCACCCGCGAGATACTCCAGCGTCCCCCGACGGCCGGCATTCGCGTCATCGTTCTGACGACCTTCGACACCGACCAGAACATCTTCGACGCCCTCCGCGCCGGCGCCAGCGGCTTCCTGCTCAAGGACGCCGACCCTGACGAGCTCCGGCGCGCCGTTCACGTGGTCGCCTCCGGAGACGCCCTCCTCTCACCGAGCGTCAAGCGTCGGCTGATCAGCGCCTACGTCCAGCACCCCGCCCCCCCGCCCCTCAAGCCAGCCAACGCCGCCGGTCTGACCGAACGAGAGTTGGAGGTGATCACCCTGGTCGCACGCGGGTGAGCAACAACGACATCGCCCGCCACCTCGTGATCAGCCCCACCACCGCAAAGACCCACGTCAGCCGCGCCATGACGAAGCTAGCGCAAAGACCGGATCTTGGCGCGACGGCGTCGCAGGACTGGGGCTGGCGCAAGTCACCGATCGGCTTGTACAAGACCGAGTGCATCCGCGATGACTCCCCGTTTCGTGACGGCCCGCTGGAGACCGTAGCGGACGTGGAGAAGATCACCAGTGAATGGGTGCACTGGTACAACACCAGCAGGCTCATGCACCGCCTCGACCGCCGGCCACCGGTGGAAGCCGAGGCCGAGTACTGGGCCGCGCGCGCGTCACATCGTCAGGACGGCGCGTGCCCGGATCTTGCCGTTTTTCAGCCGGATCAAGGCCTCGGCGGCCTCGGTCAGCGGGAACGGCTCGCACCGCGACTTAATCTTGCGGGCCGCGGCAAGCTCAAGCACCTCGCGCATCTGCTGCCGGGTGCCAAGCAGCGACCCCACGACGACCTTCTCCGGCGCGAACGGCAGCATCCCGACATTGACGTTGACACCAGTGACGATGATGCCGCCTGGTCGGGTGGCGTTGATGGCCTGGGCGGCCATCGTGTCCGACGGGGCGAACACGATCGCCGCGTCGACCCCGCCGAGCTTGGCCAGGGCCTCGCCAGGATCGCCGTGGGTGGCGTCGATGCCGTGGGCACCGAGTTCTTCAGCCAGTTCGAGGTGATTGCGCCCGCGAGCGACGGCGAAGACGTCGGCGCCGGACAGAACGGCCATCTGCAGCACCATGTGACCGACACCGCCGATCCCGAACACCGCCACCCGCTTACCCGGCGCGAGGCTGGCCTTGGCCACGCTCCCGTAGGCCGTGAGTCCGGGGCAGAAAAGGGGCGCCGCGTCCTCGAAGTCCAGCTCGTCGGGCAGTGGAAAGGTGTGCGTGGCGGTCGCCAGCATGTACTCGGCGTATCCGCCGTGGATCGTCTCGCCGGTGATGACCTTTGACTGGCACAGGTGGTCTGTCCCGGCGACGCAGTATCGGCAGTGGCCGCAGGTCGACCAGACCGGATGCACCCCCACTCGATCGCCGACCTTGAAGTGGTCCACGTCAGGGCCCACCGCGGAGATGGTTCCGACGACCTCGTGCCCAGGGATGATCGGCATGAAGGACGGCGTGCCCCCCGCAGCCCACTCGCCTTCGATCATATGCAGGTTGGACCGGCACACTCCGCACGCGGCCACGCGCATCACCACCTGCCCGGCCGACGGGACGGGCACCTCCAGGTCGCGCAGGTGCAGCGGCCCAGCCTCGATGGGTGCCAGTGATTCGAGGACAACGGCTTTCATAGCGCCCAACTCTCCTACGCGAGCCGGCATCCAGCCCGGGATCAGTGTGTTCGGATAACGGTGAAGTTGAACTTGCCCTCGAGGAAGAAGCTTCGCGAGTGCATGAACGGCCGGCCCTTGTCATCGAACTGGAGCTGGTCCAGGAGGATGTACAGGTTGTCCTCTCCGGCGTCGTCGTCCCAGCCGACGATGTCGGATCGGACGGCGTGCACCTCGGCCACCGCTCGCGTCGGTCGGGGCCCGTTGTGTTCGGCTATGTAGCCGAACACCGAGCCGCGCAGATCGCTGGCACGGAACTCCCGGGGGAAGACCCATCGCGGCAGGATGTCGTAGGAGTACGCGACGACCTCGTTGTCGGCAAGAATCTTGCGTTGGATGTCCACCACTTGGGCGCCGGGCTCGAGCTTGAACTCCTCCAGTTCTTCCGCGCTCGTGTCGCGGATCACGCGTCGGCGGTACTTCATGGAGGGCTTGAAGCCCATCTCGGCGATCGTGGCCGTGATGGACGTGAGTTCCTGCATGCCGGCATGGATCTCGTGGTGTTGAACCATGAACGTACCAAGGCCCCGGCGGACGACCACCAGGCCCTGGCCGACTAGGTCCTTGATGGCCTCGCGTACCGTGACACGCGAGACGCCGTACGCAGCCACAAGCTCGGCCTCGGTGGGCAGCCGCTCCCCGGGCGCCCACTCCTCGGCCTTGATGCGCGCGCGCAACTTGTCTGCTAGCTGCTGAGGCAGGGAGGCCTTGGAACCCAATGACGCTATGGCGCACTCTCCGATCGATCGGTTGGGTCTTGGTTTCGGCGGAAACACTAGCAGACTACTTGACAGACGTCAGTTGTCCGACAACGCTGTCACCTCGTGCGAACGATAGATTGGATCGACGGTTCCATCCGTATCGTCGACCAGACGAGGCTGCCCGATGCCGAGGTCGCGGTCGACATCCGCGATGTCGGGACCCTCGTCGCGTGCATACGGTCGTTGGCCGTACGTGGTGCGATGGCGCTGGGTGTGGCCGGTGCCATGGGCATGGCGCTCGCGGCCGGTAGGGCCGAGCGCGATCACCTCGATCTGGACGCCGAGCTCGAAGCCGCTGCGGGTGCGCTGGTGGCGGCTCGCCCCACCGCCGTCAACCTGGAATGGGGAGTCCGGCAGATGCAGAAGGCGCGGTTCGCGGGAGCCGATGCCGAAGGTATCCTCGCGGCCGCGCTGGCCATCCGGGACAGGGACGCGGAGATCAATCGCGCGCTCAGCGAGCGCGGCGCGCAGCTGCTGGCCGGCAAGCGCCGCATCCTCACCCATTGCAACGCCGGGGGACTCGCCGCCGTCGAGTACGGGAGCGCCCTCGGTGTCATCGGGCAGTTGTACGCCACGACGGGCCTGGATGTGGTCTATGTCTGCGAAACGCGTCCGTTGCTGCAGGGCAGCCGGCTGACCGCGTGGGAGCTCGGCCGGCTCGGCATCCCGCACCGCGTGATCGTGGACTCTGCCGCCGCCGGTCTTATCCTCGGCCACGAAGTCGACGCCGTCGTGGTCGGCGCGGACCGGATCGCCGCCAATGGGGACGTCGCGAACAAGGTCGGCACGCTCGGCCACGCACTCGCCGCCTGCCACGCCGGGATCCCGTTCGTCGTCGCTGCTCCCGAATCGACGATCGACCTGAGCACCTCGACCGGGTCGGACATCCCCATCGAGATTCGCGACGAGCGCGAGTCCTGGGGGTCAAGGGTCGACGCGCGGCGGCACCGGGTAGCCCGGGCTGGAACCCTGCGTTCGACGTCACTCCCTCAGATCTGATCACCGCCATCGTCACCGAGTGCCGTTCGTTGAGCGGACCCGGCGTACCCCCCAACCCGCAGGAATAGCCCCGCGGGACCTCTCACCCACACCCCAGCCAGGAGACGACAGTGCCAATACGTAAACTCCGGACCGTTTCAGCCACGGTCTTTTTCGCCGCGAGCCTCACCTTGGCCTCGTGCTCACAGAACACCGGTACTTCGGCAGGCGGCACACCGGCCAAGACCATGAAGGCCTCGGACGTGGTCGTCGGCTACGCCGGTCCGACCCTGACCAACGCCTTCTTCGTCGGTCTGGAGAAGGGCGTCAAGGAAGGTGCGACGGCCAACGGCTTCCAGTTGAAGGAGACCAACGCCAA
The DNA here is from genome assembly GCA_045806665.1 of Actinoallomurus sp. Classification (GTDB taxonomy): domain Bacteria; phylum Actinomycetota; class Actinomycetes; order Streptosporangiales; family Streptosporangiaceae; genus Actinoallomurus. The sequence goes on along the minus strand of JBJMIW010000110.1, from coordinate 1,892 downwards.
CGGCGACGCCAACCAGCAGTTCAACGACGCGATGAACCTGCTCAACCAGGGCGTCAAAGTCCTCGTGCTGACCCCGATCGACTCCAATGGCATCACTCCTGTGGTGCAGGCGGCGAACCAGAAGAACGTCCCGGTCTTTACCCTCGATCGCGGCGCCAGCGGCGGCACCATCACGTGCTTCGTTGAGACGGACAACAAGAAGGCCGGGCAGGATGCTGCCGACTGGCTCGCCGGGCAGCTCAAGACTCGCTACGGCAAGCCCCAGGGCAATGTCGTGGACCTCGTCGGCCTGGTCGGCACCACCGCCGCCGCCGCACGCGAGGAGGGCTTTAAGGCCGGGATGGCCAAGTACCCGAACATGAAGATCGTCGCCAGCCAGGAAGGCGGCTTCGACCAGGAGAAGTCGCTCAACGTGATGGCGAACATCCTGCAGGCTCAGCCAAAGGTCGACGCAGTGTTCGGCGCTAACGACGACAACACGGTCGGAGCCGCGCGTGCCATCGACTCCGCGAAGCGCTTTCAGCCCCCGGGCAGCGACAAGCACATTTTCGTCATCGGCATCGATGGCACCGCCCAGGCCCTGCAGGCCATTCGGCAGGGCAAGCAGGACGCCACGATCAGCCAGAACCCGATCAAGATGGCGATGCGGTCGATGGACTACGTCAAGGGGCTGATGGTCGACGGGAAGAAGCCGCCGGCGCACGACTACTGGCCGAGCATCCTGATCAACAAGGACAACATCGACTCCGATGCCGTGAAGCAGTACGGCATCTGGTCGGCCGAAGTCAAGTGATCGCTCGCATGACCTGTCCAGCGGGCCGAGCCGCCCGGCACACAATCTGGAGAGGTGGGCGACCGTGAGCACCCCACTGCTGGAAATACGTGACGTCAGCAAGAGCTTTCCCGGCGTTCGCGCACTGAGTGAGGTCAGCCTGACCCTGCCCCACTCACACGTGCTGGGCCTTCTGGGCGAGAACGGCGCCGGCAAGTCGACACTGATGAAGATCCTCTCGGGGGCCTACACGGCCGATGTCGGACAGATCCTTGTGGACGGCACGGTCTTGCAGCCCGGACCGGGCGCGGCGCTCGACGCCGGCGTGGCCGTCATCTACCAGGAACTCAGCCTGGTTCCCGAGATGACGGTGGTCGAGAACCTGTTCCTCGGGCGGATGCCGCACCACGGTCCGCTCCTCGATCGGCGTACGGCCCGCGCCCGGGCGCGCAAGGCGCTGGAACGGGTCGGCCTGGGTTCGCTCAACCCCGATCGGCGGGTCTCTTCACTGGGTCTGAACGTGCGCCAGCTCATCGAGATCGCCAAGGCGCTCGCGCGCAACGCGAAGATCCTGGTGATGGACGAGCCGACCGCCGCGCTGCAGCGCGACGACATCTCCACCCTCTTCGGCGTGGTGCGTGACCTGCGTGAGGAGGGCATCGGGATCATCTTCATCTCGCACCATCTGGAGGAGGTCCTCGCGCTGTGCGACAGCGCGCTGGTGATGCGTGACGGCCGGGTTGTCGAGCGGCGGCCGATCGGCGAATGGAGCGAGGATTCACTGGTCCGCGCGATGGTGGCCCGTGAGCTCCACGAGCTGTACCCATGGCGTCCCCGTCCCGCCGGTGACGTGGCGTTGCAGGTCGACTCGCTGATCTCCCGGCCCCGTGTCCGGGACGTGTCGTTCACGGTCAGGTCTGGGGAGATTCTCGGCATCGCCGGCATCGCCGGCGCCGGTCGTACCGAGACCCTCAAGGCGATCTCGGGGGCGCTTCCCGTGGACTCCGGGCGGGTACTGGTGTCGGGCCGGCCAGTGTCCATCCGCTCGACCCGGCATGCCCTCGCGTCGGGCATCGTCTATGCCCCGGAAGACCGCAAGGCCGAAGGCCTGCTGCTTTCG
>JBJMIW010000109.1:0-14390 GCA_045806665.1 Actinoallomurus sp. | reverse complement strand
TTTCACCGGCGGTCCCACCGAACGCGCCGGGCTTGCAGCGCAGGGTGCCGGTGGCCTCGGTGGCCTCGAGGGGCCAGGTGAGCGTGAAATCAGCGAGCTCGCCGTCGTGGTCCAACAGGAACTTCGACAGGCCGGGGTCGACGACGGGGGGCCCCGCGGCGCCGACCGCCCAGTTCTGATCCCAGGTGAGCTCGAGCGTCCACGTCGTTTTCCCGGTCACGGTGCGTTGCCCGCACAGCCGCTTGCGGACCTCCTCGGGGGTGTCGGGGGTGAGGGTGGCGGCGGTGACGTCACAGGACACGTCCGCGGCGGTGCCGGTCCCGGTGGGGGCGGTGAGGGTCAAGGTGACATCGTCGAAGTAGTTACCCATCGGGGGCCTCCCAGTCGAGGACAACGGTGAACACGCCGGAGAGGAGCTCGACGCCGGCGATGGTGGTGGGGTCGACCAGGCCGAGGGGGCCGATCTGGCCGACGCCGGCCCGGCGCAGGCCGGCGGTGGCGGCCAGGTAGCCGAGGATCATCTGGGTCATGGAGGCCTCGAGCTCGTACCGGCCGCCGAGGAGCTGCGCGTACCACCGGACCTCGGCCACCGGCCCGGCTCGCCGGTTGGGGAGGATCCATGGATCGGCGGGGCGCAGCACGACGGCGGGCGCCGCGGTCACCTCGGCCGGCGCGCCGTGGCTGGCGGTGATGACCCCGGTGGCGGCGGCCATGCTCGAGCGGATCACCTCGAGGACCTCGGCGGTGGTGGTCACGCGATTCCCCAGGCCGTGCGGTGGATCGTGAAGTAGTGGCGGATGTGGGCGAGGAGGTCCTCGGGGATCGCGGTCCCGGTGAACGCGTCCCCGCCCACGACCCCGCCGGGCGACGCGGGGTCGTGGTAGAGGCGCACCCCCAGCGCCGTGAGGCCGAGGAGCGAGTCGGGCCCCGACGGTACGTCGGGGTCGCCGGGCGGGTTGATGTACAGCTGGTCGCCGTAGAGGAACCAGCGGACCAGTTGCACGGCGGCGGCGGCCGCGTCCTCACAACGGGGGGTGATGGCGGGCAGGCCGAGGGTGGCCGCGATGCGGCCGGCCACCACGGCGGCGATGTCCTCGTCGGTCACTTGGCCTTGCTGGACGAGCTCGAGGACCGCTCGGACAGGGGGGTGATGTTGGAGAGCTTCACCACGCCGGCAGGGATGAACGCCGCGAACGTGCTCATGGACCAGATGGCGACGTCCTCGCCCAGCTTGGCGACCTCGGGGGCCGCCACGACGAAGGGGCCGTCCTCGAACCACGAGCACGCCAACCGGTTGGACACGATCATGGTCCCGGCGGCGAGGTCGGGGGCCAGCACGATGCGCAGACCAGACACGTTCACGTCGAGGCTCGAGGCGGTGGCGGTGCCGGCGACGTTTTGCGTCCCGTACGGTCCGGGGACGAGGCCGGGCATGGCCCCGAACTTGACGAACACGTCGGGGGCGGCGAGCACGAACGAGGCGGGCTGGCCGGTGGCCTGTTGCACGGCGACGCTGGCCGAGAAGATGGCGCCGCGCAGCACCGACCCGTCGGCGTCGGCGCCGGCGGGGTCCCAGTCGACGGACCCGCCGACGATGGCACCGACCGCGTCCGACGCGGCCTGGTCGGTCACCGCGCCGTAGGCGGCCTGCAGGATCCGCAGATAGGTCTCCCGGTAGGACGGCTGCGAGCGGCGGATCAGCTGCCACGAGATGTCCGAGCCGCCGGCGTAGGTGACGAGCGCGGCGGAGCCCTTCTTCAGGGACACCTTGACCGAGGTGATCTCGCTCTTCTGGGTCGTCTGCTGGCCGACCATCGTGTACAGGTCGCCGTCGAAGTACGGCCAGTCGACCTCCATGCCGCTGGCGGGGAGGGGCCGGGTGCCGATGGCGTTGATGACGGGCCGGCCGGCGTCGATGATACCGAACACCTCTGACAGCCAGCCCGGCGCGTTCACCCCGGGGTTGTCCGAGGTGACCTGGTCGGCGAGGGCTCGGGCGTGGTAGGCGGTGGCGAACTGCACGGCGAGCTCGTTCGACGCCGACGCGCGGGCGGCGACCATCAGGTCATAGAAGCTCCCGTACCGGGCGAGAGGATGCGAGTGCACGGGGCGGGCGGCGCGGCCGATGATGCGCTCCACCTCACGGCGGATCGCGGCGCGGGCGGCCGGCGGTTGCCCGCCGTCGATCCCGCCCTCGGCGCCCTCGGCGTCGGGGTCGGTGCCCTCGACGCCGTCGCCCTCGTCTTCGTCGTCCTCGTCCTCGTCGTCGGTGTCGGTCGGGGCGGCGCGCACCTCGGTGACGGTGGCGCCGGGGTAGGCGCCGCGGTGGGGGGCGGTGAGCACGGCGAGGCCGCTCATGACCGCGCCGGTGCGGATGACCTCGGCGGCGGGGGTGGCGGTGTCGGCGAACTCGACGGAGAAGGTGGCGCCCACGGTGCGGGCCAGGGCGCGCAGCTCGGCGGCGGCGGGGACGTCGGCGAGCACGACACGGCCGTAGAGGCCGTCGGCGCGGTTCTCGACGTCGTCGAGGCGGCCGACGAGGGGGCCGCGTTCGAGCTGGCCGCGGTGGTAGCGGTGCCCGGCGTAGACGGGGATCACCTCGGCGGGGGGTTGCAGGCCGCCGGCGGCGAACGACTCGCGGTAGCGGCGGCCGTCCTCATCGGCGACCTCGGCGGGGGTGTCCCAGGGGACGAGGCGCCCGGAGATGGAGCCGGCCTCGTCGACCAGGGCCCGCTCGGTGGAGCGGCGGATACGCGTGGACGACACCGCCGGGGCCTCGGCCAGCGCACGGATAGCGGTCCTCAGGTGAGTATTTGAGGAAATGATCATGGGTCTCCTCAGGCGCCGGGGACGGCGTCGGTGAATGTCGTGGTCGCGGAAGCGGCGGTGGTGGGGGTGTCCATAGGGTCGAGGCCCTCGAGGTCGCGGACCTCGTCGACCGACAACCAGGCCTGCCCGCCCAGCGCCGTGGAGTAGGCCTCGACCCGGGTGACCAGGTCCGAGCGCAAAAGTTCGGTGGTGTCGAACCGGGTGCGTTGCCCGGCGGGGGTGAGGTCGTCGAACGCGCCCTCAACCCGGTTCGTGTAGGCCCCGAGGCCGGTGGCCAGCCACCGGCGCATCTCACCCTCGACCGTCGCGTACGTGAGCGAATCCCCGGAGGCGACGTTGACGAGCGAGGGGGGCATGCGGAACGCCCGGGCGATCTCGGCGTTCGCCACGGCGATCGACTCAACGAGCTGGGCCTCCACCGCGCTCGAGCCGATGGCGGACACCTTGCCGTCCTGGTCGACGACGGCGGGTTCGTGGCGCCCGCCCATGGAATCGATGAGCTGGCGTTTGATGTCCTGGGCCTGCCCGGGGCCGAGGCGGTGGGCGACCTCGATCACCAGCGACGGGTAGCCGGCCTCCCAGAACGAGCCGGCCATGGCGAACAGTTCGGCGTACAGCTCGAGCGCCCGATCGCACGCCTGTAGCGGGGCGTCGCCGATGCTGGCGCGGCGTTCGACGGTGTAGGGGATCCAGATGACGTCGAGGCCCGGGACGAGCTCGATACCGTCGACGGTGACCGTGTCGAGGTTCCCCTCCGAGTCGAACGCCCCGACGGCGTCCGCGGCGTCGACGACGCGCACCGCGGCGGCCCGGCCCGACGCGTCCGTGTTCGTCACCTTCAGAAAGACACGCCCCTCGCGGGTGAGCTGGTTGGCGAGGCGGTGCATCGTGAGCCAGCGCGGTTCGTGCGGGTTCGGTCGCACCGTGAGGGTCGGCTGGCGGGGCAGCGGCCGGCGGCCCCGCAGGGTGATGAGCGGGAGCTGGCCGAGGGTGTCGGCGATCAGACCGCGGCAGGCGACCACGACGGGCAGGGCGTAGGGGTCGAGGGTGTCGCTCGAGCGCTGGGCGACCAGGGCGGCGATGGCGGCCTCGACGGGGGCGAGCGTCGGGCCCGGGGCCGGCGACAGTGCTGGCCCCGGGGTGGTGCCCGGCGGCGGTGCCGGTGGTGGTGCCGGTGGTGGTGCCGGTGGTGGTGCCGGTGGTGGTGGAAGCGTCCTCGCGAACCAGCGGGCCATTGCTGGGCCAGCGTGATGTAACCAGGAAGTCCCGTCTAGGGGCCTCTGTGCCGCTGTAGAGGCCGCCGGGCGCCCACGGTGGGGGATCCCCCGCCGTGACCCCTCCGGTTGTTACAGGGCCGTGTGGGCGTTCAGGTGACCGTCGGGGGGGTGCGGGTGCGGTCGGTGAGCGCCCACAGGGCCAGGGCGGCGGCGATCATGGGCAGGGCCTCGGGCTGGCGGCGGTCATACAGCCAGCCGCCCCCGGCGCCCCGTTGGCGGGCCGAGGCGACGGCGGTGGTGAGCCGGTCGTCGTCGCGGTGGGCGACGTCGCCGGCGATCACCCGGTCATGCCAGTGGCCCGACGCCGCGGCGACGTCGCGGGTGTTCAGCGCCATGGGGGCGGCGGTGAGCTCGTCCAAAAGTCGCCTACTGGCCGCTACCGGGCCGCCGGCGTCCCAGGCGACGGCGAGGGGGTGGTGGCGGTCGACGAGCTCGGGGAGGCGGTCGTCGAGCCACGGGCCGTGCGGTCGGTCCTCGACGACCTCGACCACCAGGCGGCCACGCTGGTCGCGGCCGGCGGCGGCGATCACGGTGCGGTCCCGGTCGAGGGACGTCTCGACGGCGAACGCCGGCCACCCGCCCAGCATCACGCCCGGGTCGGTCGAGGCGGCCCAGGCGTCGACGAGCTCCTGGTCGACGCGGGCCGCCGGCCACACTCCCAGGTACTCCGCCGCGAACGTATCCGGCGTCATGAGCTCGTGGTCGGCGCGCAGGGCGTCGAGGTTCACGTGATGGCCCAGGCCCGGGTGCGCCGCCCACCAGGTGGCCTCGTCGTCGAGGTCCGAGCCCTCGGGGGCCCCGTACTCGACGTAACAGATCCCGGTGTCACGCCCAGCGTTCACCGCGGCGCGGCCGACGTCACGCCAGCGGATCAGCCATTCCGAATCGGTGTCCCCGCTCGAGGACGTCACCCAGAACTGGCCGCCGGCGCCCGTGGCCAGGGTGGGGAGGGCGCCGGCCTCGACGGCGAGGCCCTGGCCGAGGGTGAATTCGCGGGCCTCGTCGACCATGACCAGGTTGGCGGCGAGTGAGCGCATGGCGTCGCCGTCGGGTGGGAGCAGCCGCAACGCGGACCGGGTGTGGCGCCACGTGATGGATTCGGAGCCGTTGGCCCGGCGGGTGGCCACGAACCGGGCCAGCGGGGACTCGTCGACCCACGGCAGCCAGTCGTCGCGCCACATCGCGGCCGCGGTCTCCCGGCGGTGCGAGGCGTAGCAGGCCCGCCGGCCCCGGCCGCGGCGGCCGGCGTCGAGGCCCTCGGCGAGCAGGAGCACGGACTTGCCGGCGCGCCGCGGCGCGATCACCGCGACCCTCGAGTAGGCGAGGCGGCCGTCGGGGAGGAGCTCGCCGGCCACATCGGCCAGGGCGGCCTGCCAGGGGATGAGGGGGCGGCCGAGGAGGGCGGCGATGCGGGCGATGCCGGGGCCGCGGGTGGGGCGTTCAGGGCGGCGGGGTGTCGAGGTCCTCGGCGAACAGGTCGGCGAGGTCGGCGAGGTCATCGCCCGGGTCACGGTTCACCAGCGCGTCGAGGACGGTCGCATACCTGCCGATGAGTGTGGCCCGCGTGTAGCGGGACTCGTCGGTGTCGCGGCAGGCGTCGTCGAGCTCATCGGCGGCCACACGGGCGAGGGCGAGCAGGCCGGCGTCGATGGCCTCGAGGCGCCCGGTCTGGCGCATGGCCCGCACCGTGTCGTCGAGGCCCCGGCGCACACGACCGACCCGTCGGCGTAGCGCGGTGCCCGGTAGGCGCAATTGGCCGCTCATCGGGACGGATCCGAACCGATTCGGCCGGATCGGGCGGGATCAGGCCGAAATACAATCGCAGACGTAACAACACACGGCGGGTTGGGGGTCGGGCACGGAGAGAGATTTTCGACGGAGGCGGCGGTCGCAGGCGCCCCCTCCAAAAGTCGGCGGCGAACACGCATCACACCCGCACGAACAGGACCGCCGCGAACAGGATCATCACCACGACAATGCCCCCCACCACCACGGACACGGGGTCGATCGGCGGGGCCGGTTCATCCACCCAGTCCGACGGCAGATAGTCAGGCCAGACCTCGTCGTCGTCCATCACGCCCCCATCATGCGGGCCCGGGCCCGGGCCCTGGCCCACGCGTCATCATGTGCCCCGCCGGTGATGGCCTGGCGGATCCGGCGTACGGCGGTGCGGGCCGTGGATCCGTACAGCTGCCCCAGGTTGGGTTGGCCTCGGGGTGGTGGCCCGTCGCTGGTGTGCGTGCCGTACATCTCGAGGGCGGCGATGTGCACGGGTGAGAGGCGGGCGAGGCGGTAGAGGTCCTCGAGGATCATGCGGTCCTCGACCCGCTGGTAGTCCTCGAGGCCCGAGCGGTAGCGCCACGGGTGTTCACCCCGGTCCAGTTCCCTGGCCTCGCCGTGGGGGATGGCCCGCTCGTTCAGGCGCCGGTCATCGCGGGCCATCTCCCGCAGGACCTCGCGGTCCATGTACCGGTAGGCCCACGTGGAGAACGCGACGCCGGTGCCGGTGTCGGCCCACGACAGGCCGGCCTTCACGAGGGACTCGACGGCGACCTCGAGCAGGTCGTCGAAGCAGCGGTGACGTTGGAAGCCGCGCAGGCGCAGATACCGGCGGGCGAACGCCACGGGCTCATCGACCAGGCCGAGGTTGTCGCGCATGCGGGCCAGGGCCTGGGGGCTCGTGTTCAGTGCCTTAGCCAAGGTCGACGCAGTCCACCAGCGGGGCATGCCACTGCTCGGGCGGTCCGGCTCTACAGCCGTCGTGGAAGTGGCGCCCGAAGATCGTCGCGCCCCCGGGCTGGAGGCTCAGGAGGGCGATGCCCTCGGCCAGCGCGTTGAACGCCCTCGCCGTGCCGGGTGTGCCGGCGATCTTCACGCCCGAGCTGGACCGGGGGGCGTGGCCCTTGGAGCGGTACAGGATCTGGTCGCCGTGGGTGGCGACGACCTGGCCGAGGCTGCGGGCCCGGGCGAGGCGCTGGTCGACGGGGCGGCCGCGCCAGCGTTGCACCCACAGCGGGATGGCGACCTCGAGCGTCACCATGAACTCGGGGCGCTGGCCGAGGGACTCGACCATGGCGTCGTGGTGGCGGCCCATCACCACGCCCTAGACGTGACCGGCGGCCGGCGGGTGCGGCGGGCGAGGCGGGAACCGGCCGAGTAGTTGCAGGCGGGGCAGGCGGGGCGCAGTTCGCAGCACCGGGTGCCGGCCCGGTGGGCGTGGCGGGCGAGCGGGGGGACGTGGTCGACGGTGGTGGCCCGGCGGTGGCAACCGCGCCAGCACTGCACCGGCGCGATCTTGAGCGCGGCCAGCAGGGCCCGGTGCTCGGGCTCGTCGTAGGGCCTCGCCCATTTGGTCACAGGACGCGGCCCTTGACGTCGACGTCGGCGACGCCCCGGCCGGCGAGGGGAAGGCTCGGTCCGGTGGGGCGGTGCCGGTAGCCGCGCATGTACCGGGCGTTAGCCGCTTTACAGGCCTCGCACCGGCAGGGCTCGCCGCGCTGGTTGTACCGCGCCCTGGTCCCATGTGAGGGCACGGCGACGGCAACGCGACCACGGGTCACGGCCCCGATCGTACGTTCCCGCGCCTTGAGCGGTCGCGGACCCGGGCCCGGCAGGGACGGTTCAGGCACCGCGGTCAACTCGCGCTCGCGGGCCCGGCGCACCGCGGCGCGGGCGGCCTCGAGGGCCTGGGCCCGGGTGTCGAACAGGGCGGACTGAGTCACAACTGAAGATTCCACTGCCATCACCCGTTATGTCAACGACGTTCGAACGATCGTTCGAATTACCCGAAAACCGGCATCTACATGCCTAGTCGCCGGTGGTTCGTCGCCGGCGCAGCAGCGCCCGGATGACGCCGGGCCCGGCGACGGGCGGGGCGGCGAGCAGTCCGGGGGGTGGTGGTTCGGCGATCTCCTCACTTGAAACCACCGGGACTGACGGGTTCCTAGACCCCAAGGGATCTGGCGCGCACGGATGCGCGCCTGCTTTTCGCCGGGCCCGGCGCAACGACATCCGGGCCCGGGCGCAGCGCATCACCTCCCCGTAGCGGACCACGAACCGGTTCGGGCGCTGGCCGATCTGGCCCGCCCGTCCGCCTGGCCGTGACCCGGGGCGCTTGGCGTCATAGAGACGCTGGACCAGGCCGAGGGCCTCGAGGTCGCGCACGGCCCGGCGCACCGATCCGTGGTGGGCGTCGACCTCGGCGGCCAGCACGGCGTAGCGGATGCACGGCAGGCGCCCGTAGCGCATCTGCAGGCGGTAGAGCTGGCGGAGCACCGCTAGCTCGAGGCGAGTGAGGTTGAGACCGGCGGCGGCCTCGACCAGTACGGCGGGCGTTGGGCCTACTCGCTGACTAGCGCTAGATTGCACGGGTCACCTACTTGGTCTTGTCGGATTGCGTGGGGACACTGTCTTGTGAACGGGCCCGGTGCTCAGAGAGGGTGTAGATCCTCTGGGCGCCGGGCCGGTCCGCGTGTTGGGGCATCCTTGCACGGTAGCTGCATGTTGTTACATCGTGCTGGGCCGTGATTCTGAAGTCTTTTTGAAGGGCGCTACGGTCCCCGGGATGAGTGACGGCGCGGACCTGATGCGGGATGTGCTCGATGGTCTGGGCCCGACGAACCGGATCGCCCGGCAACTGGTCAACCGGCTCGATCTGGCCGAGGACCGCACCGCCGAGGCCATGGCCATCTCCGACGAGCTGGGCGACATCTGGGACGCGGTCCAGCACCTGGCGCGACGGGTGCTGGCGGCCCTCGACGACGGGGTTCAGGCGGCGGAGGATCACGCCAACCGCCCATAACCCTTCTTATGTCAAGCATGGCCAAGCATGAACCGCGCTTCAGGTTGTAGCCTCGCGGTTCGCCAAGATCCACCCGGCGCCCGCAACCGCACACCACGCGGGCCGGAACGGGCGCCGGGTGGCAACCCTCATCTCCTCATCTACTCATCTGAGGGGGCGGCGTGGCGGGGTTCGGGCTGGCCGATGCGGCGCACGATGTCGACCCGGTGGCGGTCGCCGGGGTCGGTCAGGGGCCGCAGCTCGAGGGCCTCGAGCAGGGCGCCGGCCAGCGCGGCGATGCCCTCGGGTTCGCCGAAGATCTTGACCAGGGCCTCGCCGCCGGCGTGGTCGAGGATGTCGACCATGACCTCCCCCGAGCTCCCGTCGACCGAATCCCGCACGGTGAGGGCGACCTCGCCGGGCTCATAGGGCGGCAGGTACGACAGGCTCGACGAGGCCAGGAACAGGGTCGGGGTGTTGGCCAGGGACGTCACCGGCGGGCCTCCCGCCGCTCGGCGAGGGCCAGGGCGGCGCCCTCGACCTGGGCCCGCCACGACGCCGACTCCGCGGCGAGGAACAACATGGCGCGCACCATGGTGGAGGCGTCGGTGCCGGCCTCCATGGCCCAGCGGCGCAGCTCGCGGTGGTCGCCCTCGAGGAGGTCGACGTTGAGCCGCTTCACCTTGGGCCGGCCCCCCTCGCTGGGCGCGGCGGGCATGGGGGGCCGGGGGCGGATGGCGACGCGCTTGGCCGCGCTCATGCCCGCACCGGGGTCGTCTCGGCCAGCATGGCCAGCACGGCCCGGGCCAGGGGTTCGTACTCGACGAGCACGGTCGGGGTCCCGAAGGCGTCCTCGACGGCGGCCCGCTCGGGCACGGCGACGGCCGCGGGCAGTACGGGCAGCTGGCGGTTGTCGAGGCCCGCGGCGACCCACTCGGCGAGGCCCCGGCGGCGCCCGTCCACGCGGGTGAGGGCGATCACCCACACGAGCGCCCGGCGGGCCTCCTCGGCGGCGATCGTGACGAGGAGGTCGTCGAGCCGGTCGAGGTCCGCCCCCGAGGGCGCGGAGGGGACGACGAGGAGGTCGGCCACGGCGACGGCGGAGACGAGCATGGCGCCGACCCGGGCGCCGCCGGCCGGGTCATGGGGGGTGTCGATGACCACGAGGTCATAGCCCTCGGCGAGGCCGGCGATGCGGCGGGGCAGGTCGGGTTGGTGGTAGGCGATGGCGGGGACCATGGCGTGGGGCCAGTCGTCGCCGGCCCTCGTCACCCACGACAGGGCGGAGCGGCCGGGGTCGGCGTCGACCAGGAGGGTGCGGTTGCCGGCCCCGCCGGCGTGCAACGCCAGTTGCACCGCGGTGGTGGTCTTGGCCACTCCGCCCTTCACGTTGCCTACGGCCACGATCGGTGGACTCATCTACTCATCTCCTCATATGTGGGTATGAGTAGATGAGTGTAGGTCTACAGGGTGGGGTAGCTGTACAGGACCTCGCGCTCCGCCTCGGAGAGGGTGGAGACCTCGACGACGGAGGGGCACGGGTTCGGGGCCGTCTCCGGCTTCTGGGGGGCGAGCCACCCGAGCCGCTGGGCCAGGGTGACCTCGGCGGGCGAGCCGAACGTGTACCGGCGGGGACCGTCGTCGGTCATGACGATGGCGAACTGGGATTCGGTGTCGCCGATGAGGACCCTCGGCGTGGTGTGGGCGGCGAGCTTGCCCACGATCATGGTGTTCAACAGGCTGGCCATGTGGTTCCAGTCCTCATCGGTCATCTCGTCCTCCTCGGGTTGGGGTTTGCTGGCGCCCCCGTAGAGGGGGGCGCGGTCGAGGTAGCCGGTGGGGTCGATGTTCACGCCGGCCTCCCACAGCTCGAGGTGGGCGTGGGCGCCCGTGCTCGAGCCGGTGGAGCCGATGTAGGCGATCGTCTCGCCGGCGGCCACCCACCCCGACGCCACGGCCACGGTCGAGTGGTGGAACGACTTGAACATGTCGGTGCCGTTGACCACCCAGGACCAGTGCCCGGCGCCGCCCTCCTCCCAGCCGGTGGTGACCCACCCGTCGTAGGGGGCGATCACGGGTTCGCCGTAGGGGACCCCGTAGTCGACGCCCCGGTGCCATGAGCTGGTGGCCCCGGTGATGGGGTCGACCCTCGCCCCCCACGCCGAGGTCTTGGGGTAGGACTCGAGGAGCGGGAACCAGGTGAGCTCCCTCATGGTCTCATCACCTCATTTACTCATCTGAGGGTGGGTTGCGGTCGTCCCACCAGATTCGCAGGTCGATGCGGATCCCGCCCCGGCGGTGGCGCCAGGCGGCGGCGGCGGCCACGACGGCCAGGGCGACGAGACCGATGGCCACCGTGGCCGCCGCGTCCACGCCGGGCCCCGGTCAGGTGGCGCCGACGATCCGGATGAACGACGGGATCCACTGGGCGCCGGTCCCTCCCGGTCCGGCGTTGACGGTGCCCGCGGTCCCGGTGCTGCTCGTGCCGTGGATGGCGTAGGTGTGACTCGCCGCGGTGGGGGTGAGCCGGCGCACCATGTGCACCGGCGCATACAGGGCGCTGGCGGCCGGCGTGGTGACGGCGGCCCGCCCGATCGAGGTCCCGTCCTGAAAGATCCACAGCGACAGGGTGGCGCCCAGGGTCGTCGGCGGCGACACGCCCGGGCAAAAGAACTCGATGAGCACGGGGTTGACGCCGTCGTAGACGACGGCGGGGGCGGCGACGATGAGATCCGCGGTGGCCTCGACGTTCGAGGTCACCGATTTGGGTGCGGTGATTTGCACGTAGGCGAGCTCGGCGGCGTTGTTGATGGCGTCGGCGACGCTCTTGCCCCACGCTGAGGTGATCGTGGTGTTCGGGGTGGGGACGACGATCTTGGCCACGGTCTGCTCCTATCGGTGGTCCCACGGGTGGCGGTCCCACAGCGCCGAGTCCCAGCGGCTGTAGCCCTGGGTCTGTTCGCCGGGCGAGCACCGCAGGGTGAGGGTCCACTGGTCGAGGGTGATCGTGTGGGTGATCCCGTCGACGGTGGCGAGGACCTCGAGGGTCTCCCCCCAGCGCGACCGCACGAGCTCGACCCGGGAGCCGAGGTCGACGAGGTGGGCGAACGCGTACCAGTCGTCGTCGTCGGTGGGGACCCCGTCGATGGGTGACAGGGTCACCTCGGCGTTCGAGAGGCGGGCCAGCATGAACTGGGCGATCGTGGTCGACCAGGCGTCGGTGGTGTGGATGAGGTCGGTGCGGGCCGTGGTGCGGGCGCCGTGGCGCGACACACTCACCGGGTCCGACACGGTCTGTGACGTGCCGCCCACCCGGGCCACGGAGACGACGTTCTTCACGTGGTCCCTGTTCGAGGTCGCCGTGAACGAGATGGGGCACAGCGTGCCGGTGGCGGTGTTGTCGGCGTCGGTGAACGTGGCGACCGGCTCGGAGAATTCAGTGGTCTGCAACACGTTGGGGTCGGCGTAGCGGACCGTGCCCGCCGGCGTCGCCCACAACACCCCGCCGTCGGAGTCCGCGGTGAGCCAGGCCTCCTCGAGGGCGCCCTTGGCGAGCGTGGTGGCTTGGAGGGCGGTGACGCCGGCGGCCAGGGCGCGGTCGACGATGGCGGGCACGGCGGCCTGGTCCATGATGCGGCCGAGGCGGGCGCCGGCCATTTCCCCGCCGCCCTGGGAGGCCTGTTCGAGGCCGTTGGCGTCGCCCAGGAACGACAGGGCGTCGGTGGCGGCCAGGGTCACGGTCGACTCGCCGCCGTCGTCGCTCTCCGCGACCGACGCGACGAACCCGGTGAACAGCGGTCCCGACGCGGTGGCCACCCGCACGGGCACGTCGGGCCCGAGCACCGGGCGGCCCATGTCCGAGCCGCGGGCGTCGATCGTGTTCCACGGCGAGTAGAGGCCCGTCGGGTTGTCGAGGTGGAACGAGCACCGCCCGGGCTGGGCGTGGTCGAGGGGCCCGCTCCGGCCGCGGTCCACGCTCACCCCCGAACAGTCACACGACACGTCCACGAAATTGCTGTAGTCGATCGAGTCCCATTTGTCCTGATCCCATTTGGCCTTGTCCCACACATCGCGGGCGGTCGGTAGGGCGAGGGTGACGTGCACGAGGTCGGCGCCCAGCGCCGTGCCCGGCGCCGGCGCGGGGATCACCGGCCACGGGATCGCCACTAGCGCACCGCCACCGTGAGGCCCCCGACGGGGGCGACGTTGCGGGAGAACGACGACACCTGGCGGGCGACGTCGTAGCCGTCGGTGCCGGGGGGCATCACGATGGTGAGCGCCCCGAACGCCGAGAACCGGGGGACGTCGGGGACGTCGACGGTGCGGCCCCCGAACCCGGGGATCCAGTCGGGGAACGCGAACGAGAGCTGCCCGATGGTGTTGTTCCACGCGTCGGCGATGGCGTTGAACGCGGCGATGAACGGCCGTTTGATGAGGTCGGCCACGCCGCGCAGGGCGTCGGCGATGCGGTCCCCGAACCCGGCCATGAGGTCGCGCACGAAATCGACGCCGCGGCGTACCGCGTCCTTCACGACCTCCCACACATCCGCCAGGCCGTGGAACACGTCGATCGCCCGGGCGACCACCCACCCGATGACGGCGAACGCCTTGGCGATGAAATCGGCCACGAACGCCACGGCGTTGATCACCCACCCCACCACGGTGAGCACCTTGGAGCCCCAGTTCTCCCACCAGAACTGCACCGCGGTGATCGTCGCGGCGGTCACCTCGGCGAACGCCTTGATCTCGAGGATGATCCACCTGATCCACACGGCGACCACGTCCACGAGCACGTGGATGATCTCGTCGCCCCATTCATCCCAGAACGAGCGCAGGTTGGCGAACACCTCGGCGGCCGAGGCTTGCAGGTCGGCGAGGTCGGGGCCGATCTGCTCCATGATCTTGGGCCACTCCTCGGTGGCCCACGCCACGATGGCCTGCCCGGCCGGGATGACCTTGTCGGTGAACACGTCGGCCAGGCCCCCGAGCACGGGCAGCAGCTGGGCGCCGGCGGCCTCCTTGAGCTCGCCGAACGCGATCCCCGCGGCCTTCAACCCGCCGGCGGACGTGTTGGCGGCGGCCTCGCCGGCGCCGTGGAACGTGTCGCGGGCCTTGGCCAGGGTGTCCTCGAGGGACAGGGCGTTGCCGTCCGCGTCCTTCGTGGCGATCCCCAGCTTGGACAGCCCGGCGGTCGAACCCAACTGGGCCTTGGCGAGGGCGTCGGTGACGGTGGCCAGGTCCTTGCCGGTACCGGCGGATATGTCGGTCGCCAAACCCAGGAGCTCCTGGGCCTTCGCGGTGTCGCCGGTGGCCGTGGCCAGCTTGGCCAGCGCGGGGCGCAGGTCGTCATCGGCGACCGCCACGGTTTTGGAGAGGGCGGCGATGTAGTTCTCGGCGCCGGCGACGGCCTCGTCGCTGGCGCCGGCGGCCTGGCGCAACTGCTGGGCGAGCTGGGCGGCGGCGGCCACGTCCTCCATGGCGGCCGAGGCCAGGTCCCAGCCGAC
>JBJMIW010000108.1:0-26730 GCA_045806665.1 Actinoallomurus sp. | reverse complement strand
GGGCTGGCGACGTTGCCGGTGATCACCTTGGTGATGGCCAGGTTCAGCCCCTGCAGCATCAGGAAGGTCGCCAGCGTCACCAGGAAGCTCGGGATTCCGGTCTTCATGACGAGGTAGCCGTTGAGCGCGCCGACGCCCAGGGCCATCAGGAGCGCCACGGTGATCCCCACCCACAGGTTGACCGTCAGCTGGAAACTCAGCATCGACGCCACCAGCGCGGAGCTCGTCACGGCGACGCCCGCGGACAGGTCGAACTCACCGCCGATCATCAGCAGGGCGACCGCCACCGCCGGAATGCCGATCGTCGAGCTGGCGTACAGGATCGTCGCCAGGGCGTCCAGCCCCCGGAACGGCGGGGCCACGGCGAAGAAGAACACGAAGATGACGACCGCACCGGCCAGCGAGCCGGTCTCGGGCCGGGCCAGCAGCCGGGCGAGCGGCGACCGCCGGGCGAGCCGCTCGTCGAGCGCGGACGGCGGGGCCCCGACGACAGCCTGACTCATGAGTACCTCCAGGACTCGGAGGCGCCGGGGACGGGCGTCGGCCGGTCCCCGGCGCCGTCGCTAACGCGTTCCGCGCGAGGCGTACCGGGCGACCGCGGCGACGTTGGTCTTGTCGACGAAGTACGGCCCGGTCTGGGTCGCCTGGCCGCCGCCGAGGACGTTGCCGTTCGTCTTGTAGAGCCACAGGGAGTCGACCGCGAGGTAGCCCTGCAGGTACGGCTGCTGATCGACGGCCCACTCGACCTGGCCATCCTGGACCGCCTTGACCATGGCCGGGTTCATGTCGAACGCCGCGACCTTCGCCGTGCTGCCGGCGTCCTTGACCGACTGCAGCGCGGTCAGCGCGAACGGGGCACCGAGCGCGACGACGCGGTCGATGTTCTTGTCCTGCTTGAGCTTCGCGGCGATGGTGGCCCGCACGGACGGCATGTTCGTCCCCTGGACGTACACCTTGTCGGTCTTGCCGGAGAAGGTCTTGGCCAGCCCGCCGCAGCGTGCTTCCAGCGACACCGAGCCCTGCTCGTGCAGCACGCAGAGGACGTGCTTGGCCCCTTCGGTGCTCAGCCGCTTACCCGCGCTCTGACCGGCGAGGCTCTCGTCGGAGCCGAAGAACTCGAGCGCGCCGACCTTCTGCCAGGCGTCCGTACCGGCGTTCAACACGACGGTCGGGATCCCACCCTCGGAGGCCTTCTTCACGGTGCCGGCCATCGCGTCGGGGTGCGAGAGCGTGACCGCGATCCCGTCGACCTTGCTGTCGATGGCGTTCTGAACCAGGGTGGCCTGCTTGTCGCCGTCCGGGTCGTTGGAGTAGATGAGCTGCACGTTGTCCTTGGCGGCGGCGGCCTCGGCGCCCTTGCGGACGATGTCCCAGAACGTGTCACCGGGCGCCTGGTGCGTGACCATGGCGATCTTCATCCGGGGGGTGTTCGCCTTACCGGCGCCGGTGTCCGCGGCCGACTCCTGGGCCTTCTTACCGCCGTGGCTGCTGCACGCCGTCACGGCGAGGGCGAGGCCGGTGAGGAGGATCCCGGCCCGCCTACCTGATCTGAACATCGCTGTCTCTCCGTCTTCACTCTGCCGGGCCGAGGCGGGGGTGCTGTGCGGCCTTGGCGGCCTCGTACTCTGCCCGTGCCTTGCGGGTGCTGTCCAGCGCGGAGACCTCGGCCACCGGAACGTCCCACCAGGCTTCCGAGGCAGGGGCGGGTGCCAGCGGGTCCGTCTCGACGTGCACCACCGTCGTGACCTTCGCCTGCCGCGCGCGTTCGAGCGCGGCGCGGAACTCTTCCACGGTGGTCGCGCGCAGCACGTCCGCGCCGAGGGTCGCGGCGTTCGCCGCCAGGTCGACGGGGAGGGGATCGCCGTCGAGCAGACCGGTCTCCGGGTTCCGGTAGCGGTACGCCGTGCCGAACCGCTGGGACCCCAGCGACTCGGACAGCGCGCCGATCGAGGCGAAGCCGTGGTTCTGGACGAGCACGATCGTCAGCTTGATCCCTTCGGAGACCGCCGTGACGATCTCCTGGGCCATCATCAGGTACGACCCGTCGCCGACGAGGACGAACACATCCCGGGCGGGATCGGCCATCTTGATCCCCAGGCCGCCGGCGATCTCATAGCCCATGCAGGAGTAGCCGTACTCGACGTGGTACTGCCGCGGATCGCGGGCGCGCCAGAGCTTGTGCAGGTCGCCGGGCATGCTGCCCGCGGCGTTCACGACGACGTCACGCGGACCGGCGACCTCGTTGAGCGTGCCGAGGATCTCGGTCTGCGCCGGCAGCGGCCGGTGCCCGAGGTGGTACGCCCGGTCGACGACCTGGCGCCAGTCCTCGGCGAGCCGCCGTACCCGGTCGGCGTACGCGGCGTCGACGCGGTGCCCGGCCAGGGCCTCGGTCAGCGCCCGCAGCCCGGCCCGCGCATCGGCGACCAGCGGGACGGCCGACTGCTTGGCGGCGTCGAACGACGCGACGTTGAGGTTGACGAACCGTACGTCCGGGTGGGCGAAGAGGGTACGGGAGGCGGTGGTGAAGTCGCTGTACCGGGTGCCCACGCCCAGGACGACGTCCGCCTCGCGGGCGAGGGCGTTGGCGGCCGGGGTGCCGGTGGCGCCCACGCCGCCGACCGCGCAGGGGTGGTCCCACGGCAGCGAGCCCTTGCCCGCCTGCGTCTCGGCGACCGGGATGCCGGTCGCGTCGGCGAAGGCCAGCAGGTCACCGGCGGCGTCTGAGTAGGTGACGCCGCCGCCCGCGACGACCAGCGGCCGTTCGGCCCCGCGCAGCAGGTCCACCGCGCGGGCCAGTTGGGCCGGCTCGGGCACCGGCCGCGGCACGTGCCAGACCCGCCGGGAGAACAGCTCCTCCGGCCAGTCGTACGCCTCGGCCTGCACGTCCTGCGGCAGGGCGAGGGTCACCGCTCCCGTCTCGGCCGGGTCGGTGAGCACCCGCATCGCGGCGAGCAGCGCCGACGGGAGCTGCTCGGGGCGGTTGATCCGGTCCCAGTACCGCGACACCGGCTTGAACGCATCGTTCACCGACACGTCCGACGACCGGGGGTCCTCGAGCTGCTGGAGCACCGGATCCGCGGCGCGGGTCGCGAAGATGTCCCCGGGCAGCAGCAGTACCGGGATCCGGTTGATGGTGGCCAGCGCCGCGCCGGTCACCATGTTGGTCGCACCGGGTCCGATCGAGGAGGTGCAGGCCAAGGTGGCGAGCCGGTCCCGCATCCGGGCGTAGCCGACCGCGGCGTGCACCATGGCCTGCTCGTTGCGGGCCATGTAGTAGGGCAGGTCCGCCTCGCCCGTCCGATGCGCCTGTAGCAGGGCCTGCCCGACGCCCGCCACGTTGCCGTGGCCGAAGATCCCGAAACAGCCGGGAAAGAACCGCTGCTCCTGACCGTCCCGCTCCGACCACTGCGCTGCCAGGAACCGGACGATCGCCTGTCCTACGGTGAGCCTCATGGCTCCCTCCCGATGGTCTTCATCCCAGGGCCTCCACGGCGGCGTCGACGGCGCCGGCCACGTCGTCGTCCGGTGGGTACAGCAGGCTGCGGCCGACGACCAGGCCCTTGACGGTCGGCAGCAGTAGGGCGCTCCGCCAGCCGGCCAGCGTGGCGCCGAGGTCGTCGGCCACTTCGCCGCCGAGGAGCAGGGCGGGCAGCGTCGAGGCGGCCATCACGCGTTCCAGGTCCTCGACGACCGGGACCTTGAGCCAGGTGTACGCCGAGGTCACCCCGAGCCCGGAGGCGATCGCGATGGCACGCGTCATGGCCTCGGGCGTCAGGACGTTGCGCACCCGGCCGTCCACCCGGTGGGAGATGAACGGCTCGACCATCGCCATGAGCCGGCGCGCGGCCAGCTCCGAGACGGCGCGGGCGCAGGACTCGAGCGTGCCCGCGGTCGCGGGATCGGCGTCGTCGATCCGCAGCAGCATCTTCCCACCGTCGAGGCCCTGGTCGGCGAGGGCCGGGGCGTCGTACGCGGTGAACCGGTCGTCGATCTCGAACGCCGACCCGGCCAGGCCGCCCCGGTTCATCGAGCCGATCACAACTCTCTCGTCGAGGACGCCGAGCAGCAGCAGGTCCTCGATGACGTCCGGGGTACCGAGCACGCCGTCGACGCCCGGCCGGCTGAGCGCGAGGCAGAGCCGTTCCAGCAGGTCCCGCCGGTCGGCCATCGCCAGCGGCCTGTGACCGGCGGCGAGGGACCCGCGCGCCGGGTGGTCCGCGGCCACGATCATCAGGTGGCCGTCCGGGCCGAGCAGGGACGTGCGTCGTTTCCGCCGCGCGGCCGCCTCGGCGACCGCCTCCGGCCGGCGCGCCCGGATCTCGGCGAGCGCCGCGACCCGGTCGGCGAACGCTTCAACGACCATCCGCCGCCCCTATGCGCTCCTCGACCTCGGCGGTGGTGGGCATCGCCGGTGAGCACGCCAGGCGGGAGGCGACGATCGCCCCCGCGGCGTTCGCGAAGCGCACGGTCCGCTCGACGTCCCAGCCGGCGAGCAGACCGTGGCACAGCGCCCCGCCGAACGCGTCGCCGGCGCCGAGCCCGTTCACGACCTCGACCTCGACCGGCGGCACCTCGACCACCTTGGTCTCGCCGGACTCGGTCCGGCTCGCGGCCAGCACGCCTTCGGACCCGCGCTTGACGATCGCCAGCCGCACGCCCCGGGCCAGCAGCGCCTCCGCCGCGGTGTACGGGTCCCGCTCCCCCACGGCGACCTCGCACTCCTCGACGTTGCCGACCGCCACGGTGACGTGCTCCAGGGCCCGGCCGACCCAGTCGCCCGCCTCCTCCGGCGACGGCCAGAACATCAGCCGGTAGTCCAGATCCAGCACGGTGTCCCGCCGCCGCGACCGGGCGGCCAGCGCGGCCAGGGTCGCCGTACGGCTCGGCTCCTCGCACAGGCCCGTCACGGTCGCCCAGAAGACCCGCGCCGTACGGATCGCCGGCAGATCCAGCTCCTCCGGACGGATTTCCAGGTCCGGGGCCTTCGGCCGCCGGTAGAAGTACAGCGGGAAGTCGTCCGGCGGGAGGATCTCGCAGAACGCCAGGGGGGTGGGCAGCCCGGGGACGGCCGTGACGAAGTGGTCGTCCACGCCGTACTCCCGGAGCGCCTTGTGGATGTACCGGCCGAACGGGTCCGCACCGGTCCGAGTGATCACCGCGGCGCGTCGCCCGTGCCGCGCGGCCGCGACGGCCACGTTAGTGGGGCTGCCACCGAGGTACTTGCCGAACGTCTCGACGTCCTCCAGGCGAACGCCCACCTGCAGTGGGTAGACGTCCACGCTGACCCGTCCCATCGTGATCAGATCGTGCGGACTCACGGATCGGATCCACCTCCGGAACACGCCAGGCCACCCCGGCGTGTCGATGGTGTTGCGCGTTGTTCACCGGCTCATCAAGCCTGTGCAGGTCTGCACCGCCTGTCAAGAGTTTGTCCTGACATTAGGAGGTATTACGGTGGAAGCAGGAGTCACCCCTCGAAGGTGCTGCCGGTCAGCAGGCTCAGTAGGGATTCCGGAGGTGCACGATGGACAGAACGGCCGTGCACCGGCCGGCGGTGTCGGTGGACCGCACCAGCCCTGTCCCCCTGTACTTCCAGGTGGCGCAGCAGATCGAGGCGGCAATCCGCGACGGCCGGCTTCCCCCTGGCAGCCGCCTGGAGAACGAGATCCAGCTCGCCGACCGGTACGGCCTGTCCCGGCCGACGATCCGGCAGGCGATCCAGCACCTCGTCGACAAGGGGCTCCTGGTCCGCAAGCGCGGCGTCGGCACCCAGGTCGTGCAGGCCCAGGTACGCCGCTCCGTGGAGCTGACCAGCCTGTACGACGACCTCCTCGCCACCGGCCGCAGCCCGTCGACCCGCGTCCTGGAACTCGGGACGCTGCCCGCCGGCGAGGAGGTGGCCCGGGAGCTCGACGTCGCCCCCGGCACCGAGGTGGTACGCCTCCGGCGGCTCCGGCTCACCGGGGGCGAGCCGCTGGCCCTGCTCACCAACCACCTCCCGGTCGGCCTCGTCGACCTGACCGGCGACGGCCTCGCCGCCCACGGGCTGTACGAGATCCTGCGCGCCGCGGGGGTCAACCTGCGCATCGCCCACCAGACGATCGGAGCGCGCGGCGCCACCGCCGCCGAGGCGCGCCTGCTCGACGAGCGCCGCGGGGTGCCGCTGCTCACGATGACGCGTGTCGCGTACGACGACCACGGCCGCCCGGTCGAGTACGGCCGCCATGCCTATCGCGCCGGCCGCTACTCCTTCGCCCTCACTCTCGTCGAACGCTGACCCCGTGCACGCTCAGACGCGGAACGGCTCCGAACATCCCTTCCCGACCGACACGGCGTACGTCTCGGGCTCCGGCAGGCCGGTGAGCCGCGCGGACCGCGTAGCTGCAGGTCGCGGGTGAGGGCGGCGATCCATTCCGGCTCGTCGAGCGGCCGTACGGGTGAGTTCGAGCGTGCGGCCGAGGCGGGACCGCAGGCCGAACTCCAGGACCGCGGCTCGGGGTGGCGGTGATCAGCGGCCGTACGAGCTTCTTCTCGGAGGAGAACAACCCCCGTGTGACCCGCCAGCCGGAGGCGCCCATCTCATTCCGCGCCGTCTACTCAGCCGAGACGATGTCTCACTTGAGTAGACGGCTCTGAAGCAATAGGGGCGCCCCTGGTGTCTGAGGTCGACCGGTGCCGACGCCGCGGGCGCAGCGATCGCGGTGACGAAGCGGCGAAGTATGGCCGCGAGTGTTCCCAGTACTTCCACGAACCCGGCGATGCCCTCAGCTGGCAGGCATTCGTCGCGGACGACTGGCCACAAGTGCGCGCCGTGTTCGAGAGTGAGCGGGCTGATGCGCGGGCCGAGGTGGAGAACTACACACGGCAGGGCAGTGAGCTCCGACGCCTGCGCATGATCTCCTGCGCGCCGACCGGCTCGGGGAGCCGAAGCCTCGGCGACCACGGAAGTGCCCGCGACTGGGCGTCGATGCCGGGCAGCGATCGATCGCTCAGGCTGAGCGGCCGAGTCTGCGGTTGACCTCCTCGGCGGAGAATTCCTTGGGATCGAAGTCGTCGCCCGAGGTCAGGCCCAGCCAATCGAGCATGTTCTCGTGTTCTTCGGCATCCGGATCGGCCAGTGTGGCCTTCAGCTCCTCGTACCCCCACGCCCCGCCGCAGTCTTCTGGCGGGCACGCCCCCTTGCCCGCAGTACAGACAGGGTCGGTCACCTTGGCGTCGGCCGGGAGGATCTTCTCCAGGACGATGTCGTGCTCCCAGCCGTCGCCGAAGTCGTAGGTGTAGCGGATCTTGTCGCCGACGCTGGTGAGCAACTGGGACAGGCGTACCTTCCGCTCGTCCTGATGGCCGAGCTCGCGGTCGAGGAGTCCGTACTCGCTCCAGCCGTCGGAGAACACATGCAGGTGGGCGTATTCCCAGCCCATGGCGGCCTGGATCACCTCGTGGAGCCGGTCGAGGCTGAGATCGGCGGGTATCTGGAGGCGCCGCCACACGGGTGGTTTCGTCACACCGAGCAGCTGAACCTTGATCTGGTACCCGACACCGGAGCGACCTTGGCGACGGGGCGGAACCGGATCGGCGGCCCCCTGGCCGGCCGGGACCGGGCGAAGCACTGGAGCCCGCGAAAACGCGCCCGCTTCTGGCAGCATGTCGGCCAGTGGCCCGGCCGGGTTCACCGGGCCGCCGCTCAGCAGCTTGACGAGCCGGGGCGCGGCCGGATGGCCGCAGCTGTCCAGCAGCGGCAGGACCTCGGCCATCTCGTCACCGACCTGGGTCTGCAATAGGGCGGGTAGCAGATCCAGGGGTACCTCGGTCGGCAGGGCGTCCAGCACGGTGACCAGCGTGTCCACGGTGATCCATGCCGCATCGGCATCGGCCGGCTCGGCATCGTCCTGCTCGGCCAGCCAGGCCCGGGCATAGGCGCCGAACCCGTCCTTGGCCGCCCACTCCTGCCATGCGGGTGCCGCCTCTGGGCCGCACTCGCCGGCGAGGGCGAGGGCGGTGAGGCGCTCCTGCCCGGACGCGGATTCGCCGGCGGTGAGCAGTTCGCGGGTGGTGGCGGCGGGGGTACGGGCCGACAGCCATGGGCGGGCCATCAGCGCAGCCACCATGGTGGGAAGCTGAGCCAGCGCACCGACCAGAGCCGCGGCATCGGCATCCGCGGATGGGGCGCTCTTGCGGAACATGACATCGGTGAGCCAATGGCCGAGCGGTGTCAGCTCGGCGGTGCCACCCCGCAAGACGGCGATACCGAACTCGCCCAGGGCTTGCACCACATCCTCGGCATCTGCCTCGTCCGTACCGAGGTCGCCGGGAAGCCCGAACATCCCGTCCGGGTACCTGGGCCGCGGCGCGCATTCCGGGCACGGGCAGCCGGACGAAGCGTCGCCGATCAGTTCCGTGATGGCTGCGCTCAGGTCGCCAAGCGAGGCCACGCCGGCACGATCGTGGAGGGTGGCCAACACGGCCAGGAAGTCGAGATCCGCCTCCTCCATCTCGTCCACCAGCCCGAGGGACTCCAGCACACAGCTGCTCCAGATGGCCAGTACGGTGTCCGGAGCCCCGTCCAGCCACGGCTGAAGGGCCGGCCCAGCCGTCACCCGGCCGCCGGCCACCTCGATGAACCCGGCCGCGGACGCCGCCGCCCACACCATCATCAGCTCGTCGATGTCCAAAGCGCTGCGCGGCTTACGAGACGCCACCTCGATGCCGAGCAGGTCACACGCCTCGACGGCGGCGGCCGGCTTGAGCACCCCGCGCGCAGTGACCTGCCGGCCGGTACCGACCCACTCAGCCAGCGTCTGGGCGGTGGCCAGCACCGGGCAGGCTCGGGCGGCCGGGGCCAACTGTTCGGACGAAAAGTCCGGTGCGTTCACGACAGCGCGGCGTGGCATGAGTCGCACTTTACGGGACGCATGGCCGGGATGATGCCGCCCCGCGACAGAGCCATCCCTCAAGCAATCTCACTCGTCCTGCAACGCGTCGTCGGCGTCACGTACCGAGCCCAGCATGCGGTAACAATGCGCGTGCAGGGCCCTCCGATGCGGCTCGACCAGCCGGGCGAACGCGGCCCCGTCCCCCATTGCGAGCGGCCTCCAAGTCGTACCGCTCCTCGGCCGACAGCGCGGCGCCGACGTCCGGATGATCAACGCTCAGCGCACCCGGATCGACTCGGTCCGCCGGCGGTCATCGGTTGGCCGGTGACCCGCAGCACTTCTTGTACTTGCGGCCGGAATCGCACCAGCACGGCTGGTTGCGCTCCGGCGGCCAGTGGAGGGTAGGGGCTCCTTCGTTCACGCGGTCCCGTGTGTGATCCAGACGGGTCTGCTGGTCCTTCGGATCGCGTTCATGCTCTTGGCCGTACCGCAGCAGATCGTCCACTGTCGTCGGGAGGATCGTGACCGCAGTGACGCCCCCTTCACGGCTGGTGTTGCGCCATCCCCGTTCCACGCGGCGGAAGTAGGACGTCACGTCGTCGTCTTCGGGATCGTCGACGTGGACGAGACCTTCGGCGAAGGCGCGCTTGACGTCGGAGCGGACGAAGAACGACCCCAGCCTGGTCGAGGGGCTGGGAGACGAGGTGCCGCGCCGGGCGAGACGATCGATCGTCTTCGCGAACTCGGCGCGCTTGCCGGCGATACCTCGATCGAGTGCGTCAGGCGGCAGCCCGAGCGCCTTCCGTACGCGTGCGCGTCCGTCCACCTCGGTGTGGATGAATTCGATCTCCGGCTCGGTCTCGTCGACGGAGTCGGTGAGGAAGTCTCGGCAGGCGACGTTGTACCAGGTGAGAGCCTCCTGCAGCTCTCCACGGGCCTCGAAGAACTCCGCCATCAGCGCTGCCGGGCCGGGAAGGGGCCGTCCCTTCGTCAGGCGTGCGATCTCGGCCTGTACCTCGTCCTGTCGCCCCAGGCGATCGAGTATGTGGACCCTCTCGACGATGGCGAACTGCACGTCTTCCTGCTCGGACGCGGTCGCGATGACCTCGTCGTAGATCTTCAGTGCTCGCTCGTCCTCGCCGGCGGCGGCCCATTGCCCCGCCATCTCCAGCATGATCTCGTCGCGTTCGTCCGGGTACGCGGCGAGATCACGTTCGAGCTCTTCAATGTACTTCCGGGCCTTTTGTCGATCGCGCTGGGTCAACGAATCCGACGTGTCCATGACGACACGGTAGCGAGCCCGGGCACGGCAAATGGAATGGACGGTGTCACGCGACGAGTCTTCTTCGGAGGCGTTGGGCGCGGCGGACGATGAGCGGCTGGACGGAGAGCAGACGGACGAAGCGGTCGGTGCCGGTGTGACCGGCCTCGATGGCCGCTTCCAGCGCCGCCAGCAGTTGCGGGCCCAGCCCGAGGTCGGCCACGGCCGCGTCGGCCAGGAACTCCGTCCGATCGGTGGAGAACCGCGCCAGCGTGGCGCCCAGAAAGGCGATGCCGGCGGGGACCGCCGAAACCACGAAGATCAGCGCCACGGCGATGGTGAGAAGGAAGGAGAGCAGGAATCCGAACGGCGTGTGCCATCGTTTCGCCACCCACCACATCCGGCGTACCGGCTGCCAGATATGTGCGAGCAGCCACCACAGCGCCCGGATCGGCAGGGTCAGCTGGGTGTAGCAGAACACCGGGACGGCATGCAGACCGATGTGGTGGCTGAGCTCGTGGACCAGCACTGCCTCCATTCGTTCTGGGGGCAGTGCGTTCACCGCGTACGACGTCATCACGACCGTCCGGCCGGTCACGGCGGGGGCGTTCGGCCCGTCCGACTTGGCGATCATCAGCCGATAGCGCCGGCCGTGTCGGTCCGGCCGGTCCCTGCGCGATCGAACCGCTCGGCGGTTGGATGTCGGGCTGCGGTATCACCGCACCGCGTGGCGCGGGGACGAACGCGACCGGTGGCCGGACCGGTGCGGCCGGACCCGGTCCGTACGCGGCCGGTCGGCCGTCATGCGACCCGCTACCGGTGCCTGGTCCGACGAATGACCGCCGATCTCCTTCATGCCGACCAGCGTTGCACCCTGCCGGGACTACGCGGGTTCGCCGCCCGCCCGTTCGCGTCTTTGGCGCTGGCTCGCAAGGACCGTGCGGAAGGCTCGGTATTGGGCGGTCCCGAACGCGGAGAAAAGCCGCGAACGACGACTGGGGTGGCCGTATCACCGAGCTTTCGGTACGCGATGACCCATGCCCAGGACCACCAAAGGATGGACGAAAACCGCAGATAGCGCGAACCGGGCCCGCGGCGAGGTCGTCTTCTCCGCGTCGTCTACTGAGGTGATGAGTTGTCTCGGCTGAGTAGACGCCGCAGGACGGCGATGTACTGCCCGGACAGACAATAGCCGGCAATCGGCGTATTGCCCCGAATGCCATGCGGGCCGCCGTCCGGCTTCCAGTGCTGCCTTGCGCGTCGGCCCGTGGGCCGGTCTTGTCAGGACCGAACCACGGGCGCTGACGTCGTCGGCTGCGAAGCCCAGTGCTGACCAAGAAACCGCGAAGGCCGGGCCACCACCTGCGGAGGTTAACCCGGCCTCACTTCATGACCCCGAGTGGGTCACGCACAACTCATTTTCGAGCCCCTCGGCTCCGTTCCCGCCCGTCCGGCGGTACCTGACGCGAGCACGCTACAGACACCGGTTCGCCTTGGCAGCCAATCGGCTTTTCCTGGCCTGACTCCCATGGACAGGGGGTCAGTGGCCGCGGGCGATCCATTCCTCGAGGTGGGGGGCCTCCGCGCCGATCGTGGTGTCGTCGCCGTGGCCGGTGTGGACGACGGTCTCCGGCGGCAGGGTGAGCAGGCGGCCGCGGATCGAGTCGATGATGGTCGGGAAGTCGGAGAACGACCGGCCCGTGGCTCCCGGGCCGCCCTGGAACAGCGTGTCGCCGGAGAAGACCGCGCCCAGGGACGGGGCGTGCAGGCAGACCGCGCCGGGGCTGTGGCCCGGCGTGTGCAGGACCGTCAGCTCGACGCCCGCGATCCGGATCGTCTCGCCATCGGTCAGGTCCGCGTCGGGGGCGCGGTCCGGGTGCGTGAGGTCCCACAGGGGCCGGTCGGACGGGTGCAGCAGGATCGGCGCGCCGGTGCGGGCGGCCAGGGCCGGGGCCGCGTCGACGTGGTCGTCGTGGGCGTGCGTGCAGACGATCGCGACGAGGCGGCGGTCGCCGACCGCCTCGGCGATCGCGTCGGCGTCATGCGCCGCGTCGATGACCAGGGCCTCGGCGTCGTCGCCGATGATCCAGACGTTGTTGTCGACGTCCCAGGTGCCGCCGTCGAGGGAGAAGGTCCCGGAGGTGACGAGGTGGTCGAGGCGCGGGGTCGTCACAGCGTCACCACCGAACGCAGGATGTCCCCCCGGCCCATGCGCTCGAAGGCGCCCTCGACGTCGTCCAGCGGGATCGTCTCGGAGACGAAGGCGTCCAGGTCGAGCCGGCCCTGCAGGTACAGGTCGATCAGCATGGGGAAGTCCCGGGAGGGCAGGCAGTCGCCGTACCAGGAGGACTTGAGCGCGCCGCCGCGGCCGAAGACGTCCAGCAGCGGCAGTTCGAGGCGCATCTCGGGCGTCGGGACGCCGACGAGGACGACCGTGCCGGCGAGGTCGCGTGCGTAGAAGGCCTGCTCGTACGTCTCGGGGCGGCCGACGGCCTCGATGACGACGTCGGCGCCGAAGCCGCCGGTCAGGTCGCGGATGGCTTCGACCGCGTCCTCGCGGCCGGAGTTGACGGTGTGCGTGGCGCCGAGCTTCTTGGCCTGGTCGAGCTTCCGGTCGTCTAGATCGACCGCGATGATCTTGGCGGCGCCGGCCAGCCGGGCCCCGGCGATGGCCGCGTTGCCGACGCCGCCGCAGCCGATCACGGCGACCGAGTCGCCGCGTCCCACACCGCCGGTGTTGATGGCGGCGCCGAGCCCCGCCATCACGCCGCAGCCGAGCAGCCCGGCGGCGGCCGGGGACGCGGCCGGATCGACCTTCGTGCACTGGCCCGCGGCGACCAGGGTCTTCTCGGCGAACGCGCCGATGCCCAGGGCGGGCGAGAGTTCGGTGCCGTCGGTCAGGGTCATCTTCTGCGCGGCGTTGTGCGTGTTGAAGCAGTACCAGGGACGGCCGCGCAGGCAGGCCCGGCACTGGCCGCAGACCGCCCGCCAGTTGAGGATGACGGAGTCTCCGGGCGCGACGTCGGTGACGCCCTCACCGACCGACTCCACGACGCCCGCGGCCTCGTGGCCGAGCAGGAAGGGGAACTCGTCGTTGATGCCGCCTTCGCGGTAGTGCAGGTCGGTGTGGCAGACCCCGCAGGCCTGCACCTTCACCACGGCCTCACCGGGGCCTGGGTCCGGCACGAGGATCGTCGTCGTCTCCACCGGCGCGCCTTTGGCCCGGGCGATGACTCCGCGTACTTCCTGTGCCATGCGTGACGTCCTTCCGGTGTTCAGGGGCCGCGAAACGGTCGGGGCGGCCTTCGGGAGCCGTGCGCCGATCGTACGCACGCCGAACCCCCTCCCGGCCAGAGGCTTTCACTGGCTGGAAGCCGACCCGAACGCAGGGTGTTAGCCGATTTCACGGGTAATGGGGTGACATGACCCATCACCAGCGACACGGTACCAACCGGGATCTCGTCGAGGACCAGGGCGTCAACGCGGATCCGGAGGAGGAGATCAGCCGGCGGCCTGACGACGAGACCGGCTCGACGACCGTACCGCCCGACCCCGTCGACCTGATGGAGACCGAACCGGACCGGCGGGTCGGTCTCCCGGAACAGCTTCCCGGCTACCCGGGACAGCAGCGATCGGTGGACACGAGCTGACCGACCCGCCGGACGGTCACCGGCCGAAGAGCGCTTCGGTGGTCTCGGTCCGCAGTTCCTCGATGGTGTCGGCCTGACGGCGGGCGCGGGCGATGAGCTCGTCGAGCTCATCGGCGTCCAGCCGGTCGTCATGGTCGGCCACCGGCCGGAGCGTACGCCACCCGGAGGCCTTGCCCTCGATGCCGAGCCGCATCATCTCCAGTTCCTGCAGATCGCTCAGCGGCGAACGGTTGACCAGGTTCCCGTTCGGCTTCAGCCGCCCGATCTTCTCGGCGATCCAGCCGGCGTACACCTTGTACTGCTGGACGGGTACGTGCAGCGCCCGCATCATCCGCAGTAGCGCCGCGCGGTCCTCGGCGATCTCCTCGGCGAGATGTTTGTACGCTTCGCCGCTCTTGGTGCGCTGCTGAGCCTTAGCGACCCGGCGGGCGAGCTCGGCACCGGCGGTGGCACCGGCCAGATGATCATTGAGATAGATGCCCAGAAGGTCCATGTCCGGTGTGTGCCACCGGGGCAGCGGTTTTATGCGACTCCCCGGCGAGGCAACCGATCTCTTCGCGCGTCCAGGCGGACGGACGAGAATTCAGAGGCCTGCGGTCTCCTCCGAACGCCTCGAAGAACTCGGGGCCGCCTTCGCCGAGCGTCGCCGCCAGGAGCTCACGGGCGGCGGAGCGGGGGGGGCGCGGACTCCGAGGAGCGGACCAAGGACGAGCTGTACGAGGAGGCCCGCGACCTCGACGTCCCCGGCCGGTCGACCATGAAGAAGGACGAGCCGGCGGACGCGGTCGACGAACAGCGATCGTCCTGACGGCCTCTGCCGTCCCTCGCCTGCGGTGCCGCGATCCCTCCCCTGGCCTGCGGCCCGCGGGTCGTCCTCCGGCCTGCGCCCTGCGGGCGCTCCCCTGGCCCGCACACCGGACGCCGGGGCATAACCGCAGGTCCGCGGCTATTTAGGATTTCTCCCCCTCATATCGGGTACATCCTCATTCGCGATACAGCGTTCCTGACCATGGGTCATCTGGTCAGTCACGCGATCGCCCCCCGTACCCGGCAGCCGTGAGGTGGAATCTCCGATGCGACATCTGTCCACGGTCGATCTTGAGGTCCAGGACATCTCCGGAGTAACCGTCGTCCGTTTTCCCCAAGAGGTCGACGTGGTCAATGCCGCGGCGATCCGGGAACGCGTGCTCCGGCTGCTCAACAGCAGCGTCACGGAGATGATCCTGGATCTGACCGGGACCAGGTTCCTCGACTCGGCGGGCATCCACATCATCGTGCGGGCTCACGGCCGCAGCACGGCCCTGTCCGTACCTCTGTCGGTGGCGATCCCGGAGCAGGGGGCCGTACGCCGGATCTTCGACCTGACGGCGCTGCCCCGGCTGGTTCCGACCACGATCGGGCCGCCGACCGTGCGATCGGTCGGGACGGCGCCGCGGTCCTGCTCGACCGCCGGTACCCGCCGACGCGGGCGGAAGCCGCGACGGTGATCGGCCGGCCCTCGCGGGGCCGGCCCCGATCAGCTGAGCGGGCCGGCCGCACTCACTTCCGCTGCCGCTTCTCGCGGATCTTCATGCCGATCTCGATCGGCGTGCCCTCGAAGCCGAAGTCCTCGCGCAGCCGCCGCTCGACGAAGCGGCGGTACCCGGCCTCCAGGAAGCCGGTGGTGAACAGCACGAACTTCGGCGGCTGCACGCTCGCCTGGGTGGCGAACAGGATCTTGGGCTGCTTGCCGCCCCGAACCGGGTGCGGCCGGGCGGCGACCAGGTCGGTCATGAAGGAGTTGAGCCGGCCCGTGGGCACCCGCTCGCCCCAGCCCGCCAAGGCCGTGTCGATGGCCGGCACGAGCTTCTCCATGTGCCGGCCCGTACGGGCCGAGATGTTCACGCGCGGGGCCCAGCGGGCGTGGTGCAGCTGCCGGTCGATCTCCCGGTCCAGGTAGTGGCGGCGCTCCTCGTCCACGAGGTCCCACTTGTTGAACGCGAGGACGAGCGCCCGGCCGGACTCGATCACCATCGAGATGATCCGCAGGTCCTGCTCGGCGAGGGGCTCGCTGGCGTCCACGAGCACCACCGCGACCTCGGAACGCTC
Organism: Actinoallomurus sp.; assembly: GCA_045806665.1. GTDB lineage: Bacteria > Actinomycetota > Actinomycetes > Streptosporangiales > Streptosporangiaceae > Actinoallomurus. The sequence goes on along the minus strand of JBJMIW010000108.1, from coordinate 10,858 downwards.
CAGAGCCGACCTGGTACGCAGCGTGGCGTAGAAGTCGGCGCCCTGGGACTCGCGCGCCCGGCGGCGGATACCGGCGGTGTCGATGAACCGCCAGGTCTCCCCGCCCAGCTCGATGAGCTCGTCGACCGGATCACGGGTCGTGCCGGCGACCGAGTCGACGACGACGCGATTCTCCCCGGCCAGCTTGTTGAGCAGGCTGGACTTTCCGACGTTGGGCCGGCCGAGCAGCGCGATCCGCCGTGGGCCGCCCGCGGCGCCGTACGTCTCCGGCGGAGCCTCCTCGGGCAGCGCCTCGAGGACGGCGTCGAGCAGGTCGCCACTGCCCCGGCCGTGCAGGGCCGAGACGGTCAGCGGCTCGCCGAGCCCGAGCGACCACAACAGGGTCGCGTCCGCCTCGGCCCGGGCGTCGTCGACCTTGTTGGCGGTCAGGACGACCGGTTTCTTGGCGCGCCGCAGGACGTCGGCCACGGCCTCGTCGGTGTCCGTCGAACCGACGGTGGCGTCCACGACGAACAGGACCACGTCGGCGGCGTCGACGGCGAGCCGTGCCTGGTCGGCGACGGCGGCCGCGAGGCCCTCGGCGTTCGGCTCCCAGCCGCCGGTGTCGACCACGGTGAAGCGCCGCCCGCTCCAGGTGGCGTCATAGGCGACCCGGTCGCGGGTCACGCCGGGGACGTCCTCCACGACGGCCTCACGGCGGCCCAAGATGCGGTTCACCAGCGTCGACTTGCCCACGTTCGGCCGTCCGACGACGGCCACGACCGGAGGCGGCGGGACGTCGTGCTCGACGGCGACGTCGATCGCCTCCGCGTGCTGGAATTCACTCACTCGTCTCGCTCCTCGTCGAAGGCTCGCCGGCCAGGGAGCGCGCCTGTGGTACGGAATCGCCGTCGGCGATGTGCTTGCGCGCGATGCGCAGGACCTCCTCGATGACCTCGTCGAGGCCGAGGCTGGTCGTGTCGAGCTCGACCGCGTCGGCCGCCCGCGCGAGCGGGTCGACCTTGCGCGTCGAGTCGAGGCGGTCGCGGCGGGCCAGGTCGGCCTGCGTCGCGGTGACCGTGGCTCCGGTGAGCTCGGCGTTGCGGCGCCGCGCCCGCGCCTCCGCGCTCGCGGTCAGGTAGATCTTCACCTGAGCGTCGGGGGCGACGGCGGTGCCAATGTCCCGGCCCTCGACGACGATACCGCCCGTACCGATGATCTCTCGCTGCAGGGCGACCAAGCGCTGCCGGACGGCGGGTACGGCCGCGACGGCGCTGACCGCTCCGGTGACGTCCGAGCCCCGGATCGGGCCGGACACGTCCACGCCGCCAACCGTGATGGTCGGCGCGGCCGGATCGGTGCCGGAGACGAGCTCGGGCTTACCCGCCCGGGCCGCGACCGCGGCCGCGTCATCGACGGGGACGCCCTCGCGCAGCATCCACCAGGTCATGGCGCGGTACATCGCGCCCGTGTCGAGATAGCGCAGCCCGAGGGCGCGCGCCACGCCTTTGGAGACGCTGGACTTACCCGACCCGGAGGGACCGTCCATGGCGATGACGAGCGTCACGTTCGCTTCCTTATCTGCATACCGACCGGCCAACGAATGAGGCTACCGGGTTCGTCCGCAGTGCTCCGGCCTTCGGGCCGAGGTGAAGCGGGCCAGCCCGCGTAGGGGGACAGGAAAGCCGATTCGCCGCCAAGGCGAACCGGCGTCTACTAGCGTCATCATGTCAGGTACCGCTGGACGGGCGGGAACGGAGCCGACAGGCTCGAAAGCCTGTGGAGACCCCGGTAAGACCACCTCGGTGGCATGGTCCATGAAGCAGGAAGCCGCAGAAGAGCCGCACGCGCGGCACAGGCTGAATCTTCGGTATTCATGCCGAAGAGCGCGTCAACGGTCCCGCGCTCTCGCCGTGGCCGTCCGCCCCACTCGGGACGGCGGCCGCGGAGGCCCGGCGCCCGCCACCCCAGGTCTGCCGATGGAGACGCCCGGGAATTCGCGCGCGCGGACCGTTGTTTCCACCGAACAATGGTCGCTGCGGCGGGTAACGAGATCATTACCCAGCTCTACGACGCGCTGCGCGGCCGTCAGCCGCGCATGGCGCGGCTGACGGCCGACGATCCGGACCGTACGGCGACCGCGATCCACGACCATGCCGAGATCCTCGAGGCCGTGCGAACCGGCGACCGCGAGCGGATCCGCGCCGCGGTCCACCGCCACCTGCGGACCGCGGTGACGGCACTGCGCGGGCACGCGTGATCGCCATACCGACCACAGCACCCCCGAAAGGCTTCCCCCTTGAAACCCGCGGTACTGACCGACCCCGCCCAAGCGTCCGCACCGCGGCCCCCCTCCCACCCACTCGGCGGGCGCCGCGCCTGGGCCGTGTGGGGCGTCGCCGCACTCGGCTACCTGGTGGCCTTTTTCCACCGGACCAGCCTCGGCGTCGCCTCGCTTGCCGCCCAGGAGCGCTTCGAGGTCGGCGCGACCGCGTTGTCGATGTTCGTGATCCTGCAGCTCGGCGTCTACCTGGTGATGCAGATCCCCGGTGGGCTGATGGCCGACCGCTTTGGACCGCGCCGGATGATCGGCGCGGCCCTCGTCATCATGGCGCTCGGCGAGGTGGTGTTCGCGTTCGCGACCGCGATGCCGCTCGCGATCCTCGGCCGGGTGCTGGTCGGCCTGGGTGACGCGATGACGTTCCTCAACATCATCCGACTGATCGCCGCCTGGTTCCCCCGCCGGCGGTTCGCGCTCCTCACCGCGCTGACCGCGATGGTCGGGTCGCTCGGCCAGGTCGTCGGCACGGTGCCGCTGTCGGCCGGGCTGCACGCGTACGGATGGACGAGGACCTTCCTCGGGATCGGCGTGCTCAGCGGTGCGATGGCCGTGGTCGTGTGGCTGTGGGTGCGCAACCATCCGGGTGCGCCCATGGAACGCTCCATCTCCCTCTCCGACTCCGACAAGCCGCGCGGCTCGGCGCTGGACGACGTACGGGCGGTCTTCGCCACGCGCGGCACCCGTACCGGAATCTGGACGCACTTCACGCTCTCGTCGTTCACCGTGCTGGCCACCCTGTGGGGCTACCCCTACCTGGTGAAGGGCCTCGGCATGGCGCCCGGACCGGCCCGGCTCGTCCTCACCGTCGGCGCGGCGACGCCCATGGTGGCGGCCCCGCTCCTCGGCTGGTTCGCCGGTCGCCGTCCCGACCTTCGCGGCCGACTGATCACTTCGGCCGTCATCGTCCTGGCGCTCGCCTGGCTGGTCGCGATCACCTGGCCGGGCGGTCACCTGCCCGGTCCCCTGGCCCTCCTCCTGGTCTTGATCAACGCGGTGGGCAGCGCGGCGTCCATGCTCGCCTTCGACCTGGCCCGCGACGCGAATCCGCTGGAGCGCGGCGGCGTCGCCTCGGGCATCGTCAACCTCGGTGGCTTCTCGTCCACCATCACCGGCCTGCTGACCGCCGGGGTCCTGCTGGACGCCACCGGCGGTCACTACGGCCCCGGCGCCTTCCAAGTGGCGTTCATCCCGATCACCGCGCTGGTCGTCATCGGCGCCATGCGCGTGACGACGCTCCTGCGCCGCCAGGCCCGCCAAGCCTGATCCTGCGCCGCCAGGCCCTGTAGACCTGTGCCGCCGGACCCGGTAAGCCCGCGGAGGGCTCAGGCGGGGACGGACCAGCCGCGGCCGCGCAGCTCCTCGGCGAGCCGCTGCGCGGCCGCGGGGTCGACGCTCAACTCGACGACGCCGACCGGCCGGCCCGGGGAGTGCTCGATCGTGACGTCCTCGATGTTGACCCCGGCGACGCCCGCCGCCTGGAACAGCAGCGCCAGCTCGCCGGGCCGGTCGGGGATCACGACGGACACGACGGTGTACGCGCCCGGCCGCCCGCCGTGCTTGCCGGGCAGCCGGCGGCGGCCCGTCCCGCCCCGCTCGAGCAGGTCGGAGACGCCCGGTCCGGCGCCGTCGCGCAGCGCTGCGGCGACGGCCGTCAGGTCGGCGGCGACCTCGTCGATGACCTCCGCCACCGGCACGGCGTTCGAGCCGAGGATCCCGATCCACAGCTCCGGGTCGCCGGCGGCGATGCGGGTGACGTCGCGTACGCCCTGGCCCGCGAGGCCGAGCGCGACCTTCGGGGCGCTCTCCAGCCGGGCGGCCACCGCGGCGGACACGACGTGCGGCGCGTGGGAGACCAGCGCCACGGCCTGGTCGTGCTCCACGGCGTCCACGACGACGGTCTGGGCGCCGCACTCCCGTGCCAGGGCGGTGACGGTCTCGACGGCGCCGGGGGCGGTGCCGTCCGTCGGGCACAGCGCCCAGGGCCGCCCGAGGAACAGGTCGGCCCGCGCGGCGGCGGGCCCGGACCGCTCACGCCCGGCGAGCGGATGCCCGGCGACGAAACAGGTCAGGTCACAGCCCAGTTCGGCGGCCTCGCGCAGCGGTCGCGCCTTGACGCTGGCCACATCGGTGTAGACGCGGGCCAGACCACGTTTCTGCGCGTCCAGCAGGGTCGCCGCGACCGCCGCGGGCGGAACCGCCAGGACCGCCACGTCGGCCGGCTCGTCACCGTCGCGCAGCGGCTCCCCGGCCCCGAGCTCGGCCGCCAGGCGTACGGACGCCGGGTCGCGGTCGGCGAGCGAGACCGCGACGCCGCGCTCACGCAGCGCGAGGGCCACGGACGTGCCGATCAGTCCGGTGCCGATGACGACGATCCGCCGCAATCCGCCGATGAGTCTCACCTCCACACGAGCTACCAGCGTATCGACTGAGCGCCTCGCGCCGCCCGGTCGTTCATGCCCTCACGGGCGTACCGAGAGGGCTACTGGGCGATGTCCAGCCGCAGGGCCACCGCTCCGTGCAGGTAGACGTGCTGGATCTCCGATCGCGGCCGGTCCGTCTCGATGTAGGCCATCAGACGGACCACCCGCGGCAGCGCGTGCGGGACGTCGATCTCGGTCGTACACAGCAACGGGACCTCGTTGAACCCCAGCTTGCGGGCGGCCAGCGCCGGGAACTCCGCGGTCAGGTCCGGCGTCGCGGTGAAGATGACACTGATCACGTCGTCGGTCGTGAGAGCGTTGCGGCTCATCACCTCGGCGACGAGCTCGGCCGTCGCCTCGAGGATCTGGTCCCGGTCGTTGGCCTCGACCTGCGTGGCACCGCGTACCGCTCGTACTGCTCGTCCCATGAAAACCTCTCTGATCAGGTGTCGGCATCCGGTGGGCGCTACAGCTCGACGGCGGCGTACAGCTCGCCGATCTCCTTGGTGGACAGCGCCCGGATCGTGCCGGACTTGAGCCGGCCGAGCTTGACCGGGCCGAACTCCGTACGCGCGAGCTGCTGGACCGGATAGCCGACCTCCGCCAGCAGGCGCCGGACGATGTGCTTGCGACCCTCGTGGAGCGTCACCTCGACCAGGACGCGCCTGCCGACCTGATCGAAGATCCGGAAGTCGTCCGCCTTGGCGAACCCGTCCGCGAGCTCGACGCCCTTCTTGAGCTTACGGCCGAGGTCGCGCTCGATCGGGCCGTGCACCTCGGCGAGGTAGGTCTTGCTGACGCCGTACCGCGGGTGCATCAGCCGGTTGGCCAGCTCTCCGTCGTTGGTGAGCAGGATCAGGCCCTCGGTGTCCGTATCGAGCCGCCCGACGTGGTACAGACGCTCAGGGACGTCCCCGACATAGGCGGCCAGGGTCTTACGCCCGCGCGGGTCCGACATCGTGCTGACGACGCCCCTGGGCTTGTTCAGGGCGTAGTAGCGCAGCTCGGTGCGGGTCGGGATCCGCTTGCCGTCGACGTGGATCACGGCGGTCTCCGGGTCGACGCGAGCGCCGAACCACGTCACCTTCTCGCCGTCCACGGTGACCCGGCCCGCGGCGATCAGGTCCTCACAGGCGCGCCGGCTCGCGATGCCCGCGTCGGCGAGCACCTTCTGCAGTCGGACGCCCTCATTGGTCTGGTTCACTGCTGGAGTTCCTCTATGCCTTCCACGTCGTCAGGTACATACGGGGCGAGATCGGGGAGTTCCTCGAGGCCGTTGAGCCCCAGCCGCTCGAGGAAGTAACCGGTCGTACGGTAGAGCACCGCCTGGTGCTCCGGGTCGTGGCCCGCCTCCTCGATCAGGCCCCGCAGGGTCAGCGTGCGGATCACCCCGTCGCTGTTGACCCCGCGGATCGCCGAGACGCGCGCCCGGCTCACCGGCTGGCGGTACGCCACGACGGCGAGCGTCTCCAGAGCGGCCTGGGTCAGGCGGGCCTGCTGGCCGTCCCGGACGAAGCGCTCGACGAGCGTCGCGCAGACGTCCCGCGTGTAGAAACGCCACCCACCGGCGATCTCTCTCAGGTCGAACCCCCGCCCTTGGGCGGTGTATTCCGCGGCGAGTTCGCGCAGCGTCGCGGCCACCTCGTGGCGAGGCCGTTCGACGATCTGGGCGAGCGTGACCTCCGGCACCGGCTCGTCGACGACCAGCAGGATCGCCTCCAGCCCCGCCCGCAGCGACGGCTCGGCCGAATCCGCGCCCTCGTGGTATGGCTCGGCCCCCGCCAGGGCGGCCTCGTACGACCGGCTGTCCTCATGCGGCCCGGCCGGCTGCGGGACCTGCTCGTACGGTCGGTGCTCGTGGGGCATGTCAGTCATCGTCGTCGGACTCCGTCGGTCGGCCGGTGTAGTCGTCGCCGACCTTGATCTCACCCTCGGCGGATCCGGTCCAGGTGACGTGCAGCTCGCCGAGGGGCTCGTCCTGTTCGAAGGCGACGGCCTTCTCACGGTAGAGCTCCAGGAGGGCGAGGAATCGGGCGACGACCTCGAATGTGCCCGTACAGTCGGCGGTCAGGATCTGGAAGGTGGCGCGCTCCAGCTTACGCAACCGCTCTATGAGGACGCTCGCCTGCTCCCGCACACTGGCCTGCGGCGCGTAGATGTGCTCGATCGAGACGGTCGGCGGGCGCTTCGGCGCGAGGGTCCGGGCGGCCAGGCCGGCGAACGCCTCGGGCCCCAGCCCGAGCAGCACCTCGGGCAGGAGGTTGGCGAACTGCGGCTCCATCGGGACGGTCCGCGGGAAGCGGCGCGACTCGGCGGCGATCCGGCCGGCGAACAGCCCCGCGATCTCCTTGTAGGCGCGGTACTGCAGGAGCCGGGCGAACAGCAGGTCGCGGGCCTCGAGCAGGGCCAGGTCCTCTTCGTCCTCCACCTCCCCCGACGGCAGCAGGCGGGCGGCCTTGAGATCGAGGAGCGTGGCGGCCACCAGCAGGAAGTGGCTGGCCTGGTCCAGATCCCAGTCGCGGCCGTAGGACCGGATGTAGGCGATGAACTCGTCGGTGACCTTGTGCAGCGACACCTCGGTGATGTCGAGCTTGTGCTTGGAGATCAGCCCGAGCAGCAGGTCGAACGGCCCCTCGAAGTTGTCGAGATGGACCCGGAACCCACCGTCCTGCTCTTCTGTCGCCGCCTCGCCCACCTCGTCAACGGTAGCCGAGGTCACGGACTCCCCTGCGACGCCGTTTCGGCACGTACGGAGGGGGACGGGTCACCACCGCGGCCGGGCACGCACGGGGGATGGATCACCCGATGAGCTGCCACCTCTGCAGCACCTCCTTGGCCAGCTCCCGGTAGGCGTTCGCGCCCATGGACGACGGGTCGAAGCGGGTGATGGGCTCACCGACGACCGTCGCGTCCGGAAAGCGGACCGTGCGGTTGATGACCGTGTGGAAGACGTTCTCGCCGAACGCCTCCACGATCCGGCCGAGCACCTCGCGGGTGTGGAGGGTACGCGAGTCGTACATCGTGGCCAGGAACCCGTCGATGGCCAGCTCGGGGTTCAGTCGGGCCTTGACCTTCTCGATCGTCTCCATGAGCAGCGCGACGCCGCGCATGGCGAAGTATTCGCACTCCAGCGGCACGAGGACGCCCTCGCTCGCGGCCAGCGCGTTGACGGTGAGCAGGCCCAGCGACGGCTGGCAGTCGATCATGATGTAGTCGTACTGGTCGACGACCGGCTTGAGCAGTCCACCGAGGATGTACTCCCGGCCGACCTCGTGGACGAGCTGGACCTCCGCGCCGGACAGGTCGATGTTGCTGGGCAGCAGGTGCATGCCCTCGACGCTGGTCGGCAGGATGACCTCTTCGGTCTCCACGCCCTGCTCCATGAGCAGGTTGTAGATCGTGAGGTCGAGCTGGCGCGGGTCGCCCTTGCCCAGGCCGACCGACAGCGCCCCCTGCGGGTCGAAGTCGACCAGCAGCACCCGGCGGCCCTGCTCCGCGAGTGCGGCGCCGAGGTTGATCGTGGTCGTCGTCTTGCCGACGCCGCCCTTCTGGTTACAGACCGAGACGATCCGGGCGGGGCCGTGCTCGACCAACGCCGGCGGGTCGGGGAACGACGGAATCGGACGCAACGTAGGGCCGAGTGGCGCTGCGTTACGCGGATCGGTCGCGATGGCGGTCGAGAGCGCCTTTTCGGATCGCGCTCTCTCCTGCTGCTCGCTGGGTTCTGTCACCAGCTCCTCGAACCTCCCCGGCGGCTGTGGGTTGCCGTAGATGGGGACTCTAGGGCCTGTCAAGTGGGGCGGGCAAGACGACTCACCGCGCGAGCACCACTAGCCCAGCGCACGCGGATGTGCCGACGCGTAGACCTCGCGAAGCCTGTCGACGGTGACCAGGGTATAGACCTGGGTCGTCGTCACCGACGCGTGGCCCAACAACTCCTGCACCACCCTAACGTCGGCGCCGCCGTCGAGCAGGTGGGTCGCGAAAGAATGCCGCAGCGTGTGCGGGGAGACGTCCTTCAGCCCGGCGCGCCCCGCCGCCGACCGCAGCGTCGACCAGGCGCTCTGGCGCGACAGCCGCCCGCCTCGGGCGTTGAGGAACAGCGCGGGGCCGCCCTGGCCGCGGACGTTCAGCGCCGGGCGGGCCCGCACGAGGTAGGCCTCCAGGGCCTCCCCCGCGTACCGGCCGACCGGCACGACGCGGTCCTTGCCGCCCTTGCCGCGCAGCAGCACCACGGCGTCGTCCAGGTCGACGTCGTCGACGGCCAGGCCGACCGCCTCGGAGATGCGGGCGCCCGTGCCGTACAGCAGTTCCAGCAGCGCGCGGTCGCGCATCCCGCGCGGCGTGTCCGACGGGCCGGCGGCGGCCAGGAGCCGCTCGACCTCCTCGATGCCGATCGCCTTCGGCAGCCGGCGCGGCGGCACGGGCGGCTTGACGTCGCGCGCCGGGTCGGCCGCCGCCATGCCCTCCCGGAAGGCGAACCGGTGCAGCCCGCGCACGGCGACGACCGCGCGGGCCGCGGAGCCGGCCGCCAGCGGAGGGTGCGCCTCGTCGCCCTCCCGCAGCGCCGCCAGGAAGAACACGACGTCGTCCTCGCCGACCTGGCCGATCGCCGTACGGCCGCGCGCGGTCAGCGCGTCCACGTAGCGGCGCAGGTCGCGCCGGTAGGAGCTCAACGTGTTGGCGGCCAGGCCGCGTTCGACCGCGAGATGGTCGAGGTACGCCCGGACCTGCGCCTGCAACGATCGTCCGACCTCTTCACCGGCGGCGGATATCAGCGCGGCACCTCATCCCGACGAGTCGTGGCGGACGCGGGTCACCACTCGGGGGCGTCGGGTGCGCGCAGGTCGCGAAAGCCCGTGGCCCGGGCGGCGTAGACCGACAAGATACCCATGACGGCAAGGGGATTGTGGACGTCCCCGCGCTGGACCGCGGCGACCGCCTCGTCGAGCGGCACCCAGGCGGCCGCCATGTCGGCCTCCTCGTGGATCCGCTCGAAGTCGTCCTCGCCTTCGGGGATCTCGCTGAGCCCCCGGGCGAGGAAGATCCGTGTCCGCTCGTTCGTCATGCCCGGTGACGTGCAGGCGTCCAGGAGGGTGTGCCACTCGGAGGCGCGGTAGCCGGACTCCTCGGCGAGCTCGCGCTCCGCGGTGCGCCACAGGGGCTCGCCCTCGACGTCGCGCAGCCCGGCCGGCGGCTCCCACAGCAGGTACCCCACGGGGTGGCGGTACTGCCGCAGCAGCAGCACCCGCTCCTGGTCGTCGAGGCAGATGACCCCGACCGACCCCGGGTGGACGACGACGTCGCGTTCGACCACCTCGGAGTCGTCGCCGTTCGGCATCCGGACGCGGTCGGTGCGCACCTCGATGATGGCGCCCTTGAACCGCGGCTCACTCCCCAGCGTCTCCCAGCGGCACGGCCGGTCGACGACGCCGTCCTCGCCGCTCATCGGTCCCCGGCCTCACCCAGCGCGGCCGCGATGAGGCCGGCGAACAGCGGATGCGCCCGGGTCGGCCGGGACCGGAACTCCGGGTGGGCCTGGGTCGCGACGTAGAACGGGTGCTGGTCGCGGGGCAGCTCGACGTACTCCACGAGGCGCCCGTCCGGGGAGAGGCCGGAGAAGACCATCCCGGCCGCGGTGAGATCCTCGCGGTAGGCGTTGTTGACCTCGTAGCGGTGCCGGTGCCGCTCGTCGACCTTCGCCGCGCCGTACAGCTCGCGGACCAGCGAGCCCTCGGCGAGGTCGGCCGGGTACAGGCCGAGCCGCATCGTGCCGCCCATGTCCCGCTCGCCCGCCACGACGTCCACCTGGTCGGCCATGGTGGCGATCACCGGGTCGGCGGCCTTCTCGTCGAACTCGGCGCTGTTCGCGCCCTCGATGCCGGCCAGGGACCGCGCCGCCTCGATGACCATGCACTGCAGGCCGAGACAGAGCCCGAGGAGGGGTACGCGGTGCTCGCGCGCCCAGCGGACCGCCCCGAGCTTGCCCTCGATGCCGCGGACGCCGAAGCCGCCCGGGATGCAGACGGCGTCGACGCCGTCGAGCTCGCTGGCCGCGCCCTCGGGCGTCTGGCAGTCGTCGGAGGTGACCCAGCGGATCGTCACCTTGCAGTCGTTG
>JBJMIW010000107.1:0-9511 GCA_045806665.1 Actinoallomurus sp. | reverse complement strand
GACGAGGCGCTGCGGGCCCGCGTCAACGGAGGACGCTGGCACCGGATCTTCAGTGGGGTGTACGCGGCGTTCAGCGGTCCGCTTCCCCGAGACGCGCTGCTATGGGCGGCGGTGCTACGGGCCGGGGAGGGAGACGTCCTCAGCCACCGCACGGCGGCGGAGCTGGACGGCCTGGTCGACGACGTGCGCGCTCCCATCCACATCACGGTGGCCCGTGGGCGGAATGTCCTGCCGATCCCGGGTGTCCGGGTGCACTACTCGGCGCGGGTCGACGACGCCCGGCATCCGGCACGGCTGCCGCCGCGTACCACCATCGAGGAGACCGTCATCGACCTGGCCGTCTCGGCGCATGACCTCGACGAGGCGACGGCCTGGGTGGCACGAGCGTGCCAGCGCCATCGCACCACGCCCGACCGGCTGCTGTCCGCACTGGCGCAGCGCAAGAAAGCGCGCTGGCGGGCCGAGCTGACGGTGGCGCTCGCGGAGGTCGCGGAGGGTGCTTCGACGCTGCTGGAGATCCGGTTCGTCCGCGACGTCGAACGGGCGCACGGGCTGCCGCCGAGCGCCAAGCAGGTCCGACTGCTCCGCGGCGGACGGGTGACCTATGAGGACGCGCGCTCGGAGGCCTACGGCGTCGTCATCGAGTTGGACGGGCGGGCGGCGCACCCGTTCGCCGAGCGGCACCGCGACATGCGCCGTGACAACGCGACCGTGCGCGCGGGGCGGGCGCCCCTGCGGTACGGGTGGGGTGACGTCACCGAGCGCCCGTGTCTCGTCGCGGCCGAGATCGCCGGCATCTACCGGAGCCGAGGGTGGACCGGTACCCCGCGTCCCTGCGGACCGCGCTGCGCGCTCAGGGCCGCGGCCTGACCGGCGCCGCAGCCATCAGTCCCGCGCAGCCGTGATCGCCGAGGATCCTCGTGGTCAGGGCAACGAAAAGTCTCGGCGGAAACGCTCAGGACGGCGATCTTCCGCTCAGCTCCAGTCGGCGGCGCGGACGGCGCGGAGCGCGGCCTTGCGCACGTCGCCCTTCAGAGTGTCGACGTAGAGCCGGCCCTTGAGGTGGCCCATCTCGTGCTGGAGGCAGCGGGCGAAGTAGCCGGTGCCCTCGATGCGCAGGGGTGCGCCCGTCATGTCGACGCCTTCCACGATGGCGTGGTCGTACCTCGGCGTCGGAAAGCGGAGGCCGGGCAGCGACAGGCAGCCCTCGTCGTCCTCCACCGTCTCGCCGTCCGCGGACACCAGGACCGGGTTGACGACGTGGCCGACGTGGTTGCGGCCGGCGTCGTCGTCGCAGTCGTACACGAAGACCTGCAGGGAGACGCCGATCTGGTTGGCCGCGAGGCCCGCGCCGTCGTTGGCGTACATCGACGCGAACATGTCGTCGATGAGCCGCCGCAGGTCGGCGTCGAAGGACCGCACCGGGTCGCACTCGGTGCGCAGCACGGGATCGCCCATGTACCGGATCGGCCGGACGGTGCCTCTCACACCTGAGGACTCTAGATGATCAGACCGGTGGCCGGCGAACGGTCACCGGTCTGGATCGTCACTGCGCGTGGTCGTCGCTGCCGGCCGGGAACACCTGGACGTTGCGGTCCTGGGGCTGCTGCACCGGGTGTGGCTGGGGCGGCGCCGGGGGCTGGACGGGAGGCTGGACCGGCCTCGGCGTCTCGTGGTGGCGGCCGCTCGGCGGCTGGGGAGCCTGCTGCTGCGGTTGCCGGGGCTGCTCGGGGCGGGGAGCGGGCGGGTCCTGGTCGCCCTGCCCGACGGCATCGGCGATCATCTGCTCCAGCGGACCGGCCTTCTCCTCCTGCTCGAGCAGCGTCACGAGCGTTTCGGTGATCTCGTTGAGCCGGCCGAGGGCCTGAGTGTGCTGCTTCGTGAGCTGGGTCAGGCGCTCGGTGGCACCCTCGTTGATGACCGAGGAGCGGCGTTCCGCGGTGGTCAACGTGCGCTCGGCCTCGGTCCGGGCCCCGGTGACCAGCGTGTCCGCTTCGTTCTTTGCCGAGGCCATGATCCGCTCGGACTCCTGCTGGGCCGCCGACACCATGTGGCCGGCGTTCTCCTGGGCCTGGGCGACTGCGCGCTCGGACTTGCCCTGGGCGTCGTCGAGGATGCGCTTGGCCTCGTGTTCGGCGTCCTGCTGGATCTGGGCGCCCTTGCGCTCGGCCTCGGTCAGCTTCGACTGGGCCTCTTCCTCGGCGAGGTTGATGATCTGGCGAAGCCGCTCGCTGAGGTCGTCGCCGGTGGGACGCCGGGCCTCGCGGACCTCGGACATCTCGCGGCGCGTGCGCTCGACCTCGTCGAGGGCGCGGGACAGCCGTGCCTCGAGCTCGCGGATCTGGTTGCGGGAACGGGCGATGTATTCGTCGACCTGACGGCGGTTGTAGCCGCGCATGACGATCTCGAACGTCTCCTCGCGGAGGGGCTCCTCGCGGAAGAGGTTCGGCAGGATCTCGGCTTCGTTGCTCATAGCCCTTGGGGGGTCGAAGGAAACGTCTGTGACGACTCTCGATGGTTCCCCCCTTTTCGCGCAAGGGGAATGCGGCGACTCGCAGGAATTCCTCGTCCATCGGCGCGGCACCACGAGAGTCTTCCCAGGTTAAATACCGCAAAAAGCTGCTTTTGGGAAATATGCCGCGCCAGCCGGCCGGAGACGAACCCGCCACCGCTCCTAGACTTGACCACCGTGACTGACTTCTTCCACGGCACACTCGGCGAGCACCGGCCCGACATCCACCCGGAGGCCTGGGTGGCTCCCGGAGCCGTCGTCGTCGGCCGCGTGCGGCTCGGCCGGGCGGCGAATGTCTGGTACGGCTCGGTGCTGCGCGGCGACGACGAGGAGATCATCGTCGGCGAGGAGTGCAACATCCAGGACCTGTCCTGCCTGCACGCGGACCCGGGCATGCCCGCGGTGCTGGAGGACCGGGTCAGCCTCGGGCACAAGGCGATGGTGCACGGCGCGTACGTCGAGACCGGTTCGCTGATCGGCATCGGGGCGATCGTGCTGAACGGCGCGCGGATCGGCGCGGGCACGCTCGTCGCGGCGGGCGCGCTCGTCGGCCCCGGCAAGAAGATCCCCTCCGGAGTCCTCGTCGCGGGGGTGCCGGGGAAGGTCGTCCGGGAGTTGAACGACGACGACCGGCTGGTCCTCGCCCACACGCCGGAGACGTACGTGCGGAAGGCCGCCCTGCACCGCGACGCCCGCTGGAGCTGATCCGGGTCGCGGCCGTACGCCGGGCGGACCTGGCCGCGCCGCGCGGACCGGCAGCGCTTTCGCTCGCGTTCGCGGATCTCTCGCCTGCCGCGCCGGCAGGGGTACCGCCCAGGGGAACCGGTTCTGCTCCGTGATCGCTTTGATCTCGGCGGTGGTGGTGCGCCGTTTACCATTGCATGGTGGTCTGGGGGCAGGCGTACGGCGATGTGCCCTCGGCCGCCGCTCAGGATCCGTTCGCGGTGGTCGAGCGGGACACGCGTGCCATGGTCACGGCCGGCTGGTGGCCCGCCACACCGCCCCTCCAGCGGCAGAACCTCGTGGCCGGCCGGATGCTCGTCCTACCCGACGGCACGTGGTGGCTGTTCGGCGCCTGGGCCCGCTGGTACCGCCGGCTCCCCGCCGACGGCCAGTGGCACCTCTGCCCGCCCCCCCGGCTACCGATGACGCGGACGTCGGCGCGGCCCCTCGGGCAGGGCATGCCGGTGCCGCGCATCCCGCCCCACCTGGTGCCGTCCGGGCCGGACTTCGGCGCCGAGCCGCCGCAGTCGCTGCCGTTCGTGGACGCCGACGTACGTCCCGAGGTGACGTCCCGCGTGCGGGCGACCGTCGAGTCGGCGGCGGCCCTCCCACCGCACGACTACCCGCACTGGTGGAACGTCTTCTCCTCGGCCACCCCGAGTACGGTCGCCGTCGGCTGGGGCGTGATGCTCTGGTCCGCCACCGCCCCGGTCTTCTACTCCGGGCTCGACGCTCAGCTGCTCGGCCTGTGGTCGCCGTACCGCTCCCGGCCGCTGCCGCAGGCCGACGGGCCGCGCTGGCTGACCCCGCCGCCGATGGAGGGCCTGGTCGGCCTGTACGCCGAGCGGCTGCGCGCCGGCCGGGTCGACGCCGCCGTCGTGATCCTGCGCACCATGTGGGCGATGGCCAGCGCCCTCCGCGAGGACCCGCGCTTCCGGGCCCGCGCCGACGCGCTCCTCGCCATCCTCGGCGCCACGCTGCACAATCCGACGGTCGACTACGCCGCCCTCCCGTACGGTGACCAGGCGATCGTGCAGCAGTGGCTGACCCGGTGCCCGCCCGTCCTGACGCCGGCGCTGCGCGTCGAGGCGTCGGCGGGCGAGCACTTCCGTAACACGTTCTACGACCTGGCCGTCTGCCTCGCCTCCACCGCCGGTGACCCGGCCGAACACGGGTACGTCGAGCCCCGCCTGATCGCGGCCGCGCTGCTGGCCGCCGACCTGGCGGTCGTCCGTCGCGACGTCGCCGGGCAGGTGATCGGCTGGCTCGATCCGGAGACCCGGCGCGTGACGCAGGCGATCCTCACCGGAACGGACCACCCGCTGCGCCGGTTCTGGCCGCAGGGCAACCGGCTGCCGCCTCTCCTCCGGCGGCGGGTCGAGGCCCTCCGGCCGGCCGCGCGCGGGGCGCTCCTCGCCACGGTCTACGCCGCGGACCTCGCCTGGTGCCGCCTGGGCGGCGGGATCCCGGCCCGGCCTCGGGGCTTCCCCGTGCCGGTCGCGGTCCTGGCCGAGATCCTCGGCTCGGACCGCGCCAGGTCGGCGGCGCCCGCCGACCCCGTCACTCCCACCCCCGGCCTCGCCCCGCTCGCCCGGCAGTACCCCGCCGCGCCCGCGGCACCGCCCGGAGTCCCTCCCGTGGCGCACCAGCCGTCCACCGGCCCGCCGGGCCAGGCCCCGACCTGGGCGGCACCACCCGTGGCGGCCACGGCAGTGGCGACGGCGGACGCCGGTACGTCTCGGCCGGCTCCGGCCGGGGTGGCCGCTGCACCGGGCGTACCCGGACCGCTCGTCCGGCCGCGGCCGGACGATGCGGCCCGTCCAGCCGATGCGGCACGTCCAGGCGATGCGGCACGTCCATGCCACGCGGAGCGGCCGGGTGGAGCCGCGCCCGGATCCCCGCGTACGCGTGTGCTCGGCGAGGGCTCGGGCACCCGCATCCTGGGGGAGCAGCCGGAGCGGCCTGGCACCCGGATCATGTCGCAGACGATGATGGGCGACCTCCTGGGCGCGCCGATGCCCGGCCGCCCGGTCGGCGAGATCGAGCCGCCGCCCTCCGGCACGGTCCTGCCCGAGGTGACCGAGCGGTTCGGGACCCGGTTCGTCTCCGGCACCGACGACCTGGCCGGGCTCCTCGACGACGTGCACCGCGGGCTGTCGTCCGGTGCGGAGACGTCCCCCGCCCTCCTCGTCGTCGGTGCTCCGCACAGCGGGCAGCGCCGGTTCGCCCGCCTCGTCGCCCGTACGCTCGCCGACGCGGGCGCCGGTGACGGCTCCGTCCGTACGCTCGACGGCACCGAACTCGACTCCGCCGAGGCTCTCGACGCGGCCTTGCGCGCCGGGCTACCGCTGCTGGTGGAGTGGATCGACGCGGCCCTGCGGCGGGCCTCCGAGCCAGCGGCGGTCGCATCCGCGGTGATCCGATCCCGCGAGAGCGGCCGGCCCGCGCTGATCGCCACCTGCGAACCGGGCGCGTACGACCGGCTGAAGACCGACTTCCCGGACTTGACGGGGGTGTTCCGGGTGTTCCGGCTGCCGGACCTGGCCGACCCGGAGTCCCGGCTGGCCCTCGTCCATGTGGTGACCGACGAGCGGCGCGTCACGGTGAACGCGCCCGCCCTGCACACCGTCAAGGCCGACCTGCCGCGGCTCAAGGGGTACGGCGACCTGGTCAACGCGCGTCTCGTCGAGGCGTACCTCGATCGGGCGGTCGCGCGGCACACCGATCGGTTCGGGGCGTCCCGCGACCGTCTGGTCCTCGCGCCCGAGGACTTCAGCGGCGTCGCGGAGGAGATCGAGCCGGCCCTGCGCGCCCCAGGGGACGTGGACGGCTTCCTGCGCGCCCTCGACGAGATGATCGGCCTGGACGAGGTCAAGCAGACCGTCGGGGGCCTGGTCGCCGAGGCGCGGCTCGCCGCCGAACGCGTGGCGCGGGGGCTGCCGCCCGGCAACCCGAGCCGCCATCTGATCTTCCTCGGCCGTCCGGGGACCGGAAAGCGGACCGTCGCCGGGCTGGTCGGCGGCGTCTACGCCGCGCTGAACCTCCTCGACTCGGGCCAGGTCATCGTCTGCGACGCGCGCGAGCTCGCCGGCGACGACGCGGCGGACAAGGTCGCGGCCCAGGTGGATCGGGCCGCCGGAGGCGTGCTTCTCATCGAGGACGCCTCCCTGCTCGACCGGATGTCCGGCGCGGTGACGGCGCTGCTGCGGCACATGGAGGACCGCCGCGACAAGTTCCTCGTGATCTGTTCGAGCGAGGCGGAGGAGATGGACGGCTTCCTGCTCGCCGACCCGGGGTTCCGCGCGGAGTTCGGGGGGATCGTGGAGTTCCGGCAGCCGACCGACCGTCAGCTCGTGCAGTTGTTCTCCCGGTTCGCCGAGCGCGAGCTGTACCTGCTCGACGAGGAGCTGCGGGTCGAACTGCTGGGGCGGTTCGGCGAGATGCGCCGGTCGCGGGGGTTCGCCTTCGCCGAGACGGTACGCCGGCTGTTCGACGCGATCGTCGCGCGGCAGGCGGCGCGACTGGCCGGGGCCCGGGTCGACGCGGCGACGGTGGCCCGCCTCACCGTCCGCGACCTGCCGGAGTCACCGGCCGAGCGACTGCTGCAGAGCCTGCACGAGGACCGAACCCGTCGGTAGCCCGGAGTGGCCCCCGACCCCACCTCGGCGGGTGGCCGCCGAATGGCCCTCTTGGGTCATGTGCCACGGCGGGTCGGGCGCGTAGCCTTTCCACAGGTGTGGGGACGAACGGAGGTGGACGCGGTGCGCCAGTCGAACCTCGATATGCGCGTCCACGACCGGGTCGCGTTGGATGAGATCGAGCTGTACTCCGAGATGCTCAGCGCCGTCGCGACGGCGGATCGGCCGTTGACGACCGATGAGATCGACATGGTGCTCGGGATCGGCCACACGCCACGGTCGTAACGACGTGGGGTCGGCGCACGCGGGGGTGCGCCGACCGGCTCTCTCCGGGATCCCGCTCAGGACTTGACGAGGCGCGCGATGGCCGCCGACGCCTCCTTGACCTTCTCCTCGGCCGTCGGGCCGCCCTCGCTGACGGCCTGAGCGACACAGTGCCCGAGGTGGTCCTCCAGCAGCCCGAGCGCGACGGACTGCAGGGCACTGGTGACCGCCGAGACCTGGGTGAGGACATCGATGCAGTACTCGTCCTCGGCCACCATCCGCTGTAGCCCCCGCACTTGGCCCTCGATGCGGCGCAACCGGACGAGGTAGGCGTCTTTGTCCTTCGCGTACCCGTGCATACCGGCCACTGTATACCCCCGAGGGGTAGACGCCCAAGTGATCGTTTGACGCGTCGTCGCCGGGCCACCACAGGCACGGACCGCCGATGGATCCGACGCGTTCGCGCGACCGACCCGACCGCGCAAGGGGTGTCGCGGTGAAGTAACAGGGGGGCGAAGGTTCGCTTCCCCCTGGTTAGCCGTACCATCCTCTGCGGACTGTTCCCGCACTTCAGGAGAAGGACGTGCGATTCCGACTCACCCCGCGTGAGGACAGCTACTACGATATGTTCGCGGATTCCGCGAACAACTTGGTCACTGGTGCCAGGCTGCTCGTGGAGCTGCTCAGCGACGGGTCCGACCGTGAGGGGATCGCGGAGAAGATGCGCGCCTGCGAACATGCGGGCGACGAGTTCACTCACGCGATCATGCGCAGGCTCAACGAGAGCTTCATCACGCCCTTCGACCGGGAGGACATCTACCGGCTCGCGTCGACGCTCGACGACGTCATGGACTTCATGGAGGCGGCGGCCGACCTGGTGCTGCTCTACAAGATCGAGGAGCTGCCGCGTGACGTCGTCGCTCAGGTCGAGGTGCTGGAGCGGGCGGCCGAGCTGACCGCCGAGGCCATGCCGCGCCTGCGCGGGTTGCGCGATCTCAGCGAGTACTGGATCGAGATCAACCGGCTGGAGAACCAGGGCGACCAGATCTACCGGCGGCTGCTGGCCGAGCTGTTCGGCGGCGAGTACGACGCGCTGACCATCTTGAAGCTCAAGGAGGTCATCGACCAGCTCGAGGCCGCCGCGGACGCGTTCGAGCACGTGGCCAACACCGTCGAGACGATCGCGGTCAAGGAATCGTGAGCCCTATGTCGTCGACGCGCTTGATCATCATGCCCGCGAAGCGATGTCCGCGGTCCGGAGCGAGGAAGGGGACGCCGGCGTGGAGTTGACGGCCCTCATCATCGTCGTGGGCATCGCGCTGTTCTTCAACTACACGAACGGTTTCCACGACGCCGCCAACGCGATCGCCACCTCCGTCTCGACCCGGGCGCTGACCCCCCGGGTGGCGCTGGCCTTGGCCGCGGTGATGAACCTCGCCGGAGCGTTCCTCGGCACCGGCGTCGCCAAGACGGTGGGCAGCGGCATCATCGATCCGCCGAAGGACATGCACGGGCTGTCGATCGTCGCGGCGGCGCTGATCGGTGCGATCGTGTGGAACCTCGTCACCTGGTACTTCGGCCTGCCCTCCTCGTCCACGCACGGACTGGTCGGCGGGTTGATCGGGGCGGCCCTCGCGGCGTCCACGACCGTGCTGTGGCACGGGGTGATGTACAAGGTCGTCCTGTGGATGGTGCTGTCGCCGCTGATCGGCCTGGTGCTCGGTTACCTGATCATGGTCGCGATGCTGTGGATCTTCCGTAACAGCCATCCCGGACGCGTCGGGCGCCGGTTCCGGATCGCGCAGTCGCTGTCCGCGGCGGCCATGGCCCTCGGCCACGGCCTGCAGGACGCCCAGAAGACCATGGGCATCATCGTGCTCGCGCTGGTCACCACCGGCTACCAGGCGGCCGGCGACGCGCACGTCCCGGTGTGGGTGATCCTCATGTGCGCCGCGGTCCTGTCCCTCGGCACGTACGCCGGCGGCTGGCGCATCATGCGGACCCTCGGGCGCAAGGTCATCGAGCTGGACCCCCCGAAGGGCTTCGCCGCCGAGGCCACCGCGGCCAGCATCCTGTACGGGACCGCGTTCATCTGGCAGGCTCCGGTCTCCACCACTCACACGATCACCGCGGCGATCATGGGCGTCGGATCGACCAAACGGCTGTCAGCGGTCCGCTGGGGCGTCGCGGGCAACATCGTGATGGCCTGGGTCCTGACCATCCCGGCGGCGGGCCTCGTGGCCGCCCTCGCGTACTGGATCATGCACCTGTTCGCCTGACCGGGCTCTCCAACGGACTGACCGGCGCGGGGCGGGCGAGGCCGATCGGCCTCGCCCGCCCCGCGCGTCGTTCGCCCATCAGCCGAAGCGGCCCG
>JBJMIW010000106.1:0-8089 GCA_045806665.1 Actinoallomurus sp. | reverse complement strand
GTGGAAGTTGCCGTTGTGCCATACGGTGCGGTTCACGACGTCGACGAGGGGGTTCTCGGCCGCCGCGTTGATGTCGCGGGTGACGATGCCCTCGGCCTGCTCGGCGACGTCCACCGCCGGGCCGTGCACCTGGGGGAACGCCCGGTAGCCGTACGGATCCTGGATGCGGGTTCCGGTGAGCTCCTCGGGGAGCAGGCCGCGCATCGCTTCGGCGACCCGGCGCTGCCCGGGGTGCGGGCACGCCTCGTGCACGGGCGCGGCGAACGGCTCGGCGGAGCCGCGCACGGCCAGCAGGGACAGCGCGGCCACCGGGACGGAGGCCCGCAGCAGCTCGGTCACGTCCCGGCACGCCAGCGCGGACTCGCCGAGGGTGGCCGCGTTCGAGCTGATGAAGGCCAGCGCGTCGGTGGGCCGCAGGGGGAAGTGCGGGCCGCCCGCGCCGCCCTGCCAGGGCCGCTCGCCGAGCAGGCACAGCGCGGTCGCGGCGAGCGCGGTCAGGTCCCCGGTGCCGATCGCGCCGTACGCCGGGATCGGCGGGAGCAGCCAGCGATTGATCACCTCGGCGAGCGTGCCGAGCACCTCCGGGTCGACACCGGATCCGCCGGCGGCGATCTGGTTGAGGCGCACGACGAGCATCGCGCGGACGATCTCGGCGGCCAGCAGGGGGCCGGCCCCGCCCGCGTGGCTGCGCAGGAGGCGCAGGCCGTGAGTGTCGTCCTCGATCGGGACGTCCCGATTGGCGCCCACACCCGTGGTCCGGCCGTAGACCGGGTGCCGCTCGGCGACCTCGCGGGCCACCTCCCAGGCCTGCCGGGCCCGCTCCACCGCTTGTGGCGGAACTGTAACAAAGAGGCCCTCACGGGCCACTGCCGCTACAACTTCGCAGGTCAGCCCGCTACCGTTGACGGCTACGGATGTTGGACTCATCGGTAAAACCTTATGGCACGTAGATAAACCATTATCTTGACCTCTAATCCCGGATAACCCAGGGGCTGAGCCACACTTGATCAAATTCGATGGCGTAACGAAGCGGTACGCCGACGGCACCGTGGCCGTCGACGACCTGACGCTGCAGATCCCCACCGGCCAGATCACCGTGCTCGTCGGGCCCTCCGGCTGCGGCAAGACCACGACGCTGCGGATGATAAACCGCCTGATCGAGCCGACGAGCGGCACCATCACCATCGACGGTGCGGACGTCCGCGCCCAGGACCCCGCCCGCCTGCGCCGCGGCATCGGCTACGTCATCCAGCACGCGGGCCTGTTCCCGCACCGGACGATCGTCGACAACATCGCCACCGTGCCGTATCTCCTCGGCTGGGACAAGAAGAAGGCCCGGACGACGGCGCTGGAGCTGATGGAGCGGGTCGGCCTCGACACCCGGATGGCCAAGCGCTACCCGTACCAGCTGTCCGGCGGGCAGCAGCAGCGCGTCGGCGTCGCCCGCGCGCTCGCCGCCGACCCGCCCGTCATGCTGATGGACGAGCCGTTCAGCGCCGTGGACCCCATCGTGCGCAAGAACCTCCAGGATGAGTTCATCCGGCTGCAGTCCGAGCTGCGCAAGACGATCGCGTTCGTCACCCACGACATCGACGAGGCGGTCAAGCTCGGGCACACGGTCGCGGTGTTCAAGGTGGGCGGCGTCCTCGCCCAGCACGCCACGCCCGACGAGCTGCTGGCCCAGCCGGCCGCCGGCTTCGTCAAGGAGTTCCTCGGCGGCGAGAAGGGGCTCAAGCGCCTGCGCTTCAACCGCGAGCTCGACCAGCAGGACGGACAGGGCGTCGAGGTGGTGGACCGATGACCCTGGCCGCCACGGGCGGCGGTGAGCCGCTGATCCGCTGGGACTGGGTCGGCGCGCACACCGGGCTGATGGCCGACCTGACCGCGCACCACCTCAAGCTCGCGCTGCTGCCGATCCTCTTCGGGCTGATCATCGCGATCCCGCTCGGCGTGATGTGCGTGCGGTGGCGCTGGATCTACCCACCGACGCTGGGCGTGGCCAACGTCCTGTACGGCCTGCCGTCCCTCGCGCTCTTCATGCTGTTCCTCCCGTACTTCGGGATCACCGGCAGCGGCGCCGACTTCACGATCATCGTGCCGCTGACGCTGTTCTCCCTGTCGGTCCTCGTGCCGAACGTCGTCGACGGGCTCCGGTCGGTCCCCGACCCGGTACGTCAGGCGGCCACCGCGATGGGGTTCAGCACGCTGCGGCGGCTCGTTCAGGTCGAACTGCCGATCGCGGTGCCCGTCGTCATCGCCGGGGCCCGCGTCGCGACCGTCTCCTCGATCAGCCTGGTCAGCGTCGGCATGATGATCGGCAACGGCGGGCTCGGGCAACTGTTCATCGACGGCTACTCCCGCGACTTCACGACGCCGATCACCGTCTCCTGCGTGCTGATCATCGCCTTGGCCCTGCTGAGCGACGGCGTCCTCGTCGCCGCGCAGCGCCTGCTCACGCCCTGGGCCCGGAGGAGGACCGGATGAACCTCGTCGACCAGATCAGGGTCGCCTGGACCTGGCTGACCGCCTCGGCCCACTGGAGCGGCGGGGACGGCATCCCGCACCGCCTCCTCGAACACCTGGGCTACAGCGGGCTGGCCCTGGCGATCGCCGCGCTGATCGCCCTGCCGCTCGGTGCGCTCGTCGGCCACACCGGGCGTGGCGGGTTCGCCGTCGTCACGGTCGCCAACTTCGCGCGGGCCATCCCCACACTGGGCCTGGTCCTGCTCGTGGTCACGGTGACGTCCATCGGCCTGACCCCGGTGATCATCCCGCTGATCGCGCTGGCGATACCGCCGATCCTCGTGAACACGTACGAGGGCGTCCGTGGCGTCGATCCCGATATCAAGGACGCCGCCCGCGGGATGGGCATGACGGGCCCCCGCATCCTGCTGAAGGCCGAGATCCCCGTGGCGATGCCGCTCATCCTCCTCGGCCTGCGCACCGCCGCCATCCAGGTCGTCGCGACCGCCACCATCGCGGCGTACGCCGGGATCGGCGGGCTCGGCCGCTACATCGTCGACGGCCTCGCCCGCAAGGACTACCCCTCGGTCGTCGGCGGCTCGGTGGTAGTCGTCCTCCTCGCCGTCGCCGTCCAGCTCGCCTTCGTCGGCATCCGCAGAGCGGTCGTGTCCCGTGGCCTGCGCAACTGAGACCGCAGTTGATGATTGAACGGAAGGAAAGCAGCATGATCCGGATCGTCCGTGGCGCCGCCCTCGGCGTGGCCGTCGCCGTCTCCCTCACCGCCTGCGGTGGCAGTGGCAACAAGAGCGGCGGCAATCCGCTGGACCAGAAGAGCAGTGGCGGCTCGGGAGGCGTGGTCGTCGGGTCGGCCAACTTCCCCGAGAGCCAGCTGCTCGGCGAGGTGTACGCCCAGGCCCTGGAGGCCAAGGGCGTCAAGGTGACCAAGAAGTTCAACATCGGCAGCCGTGAGATCTACTTCGACCAGGTGAAGTCCGGCGGCATCACCGTGATGCCGGAGTACAACGGCGCGCTGCTCACCACCTCGGTGGACAAGACGAGCAAGGCTGTGACCACCGAGGAGGTGAACTCCGCGCTCAAGGCGAAGCTGCCCTCGACGCTGGAGATCCTCGACTCCTCCAAGGCCGAGGACAAGGACTCGGTGACCGTCAACCCCCAGGCCGCGTCGAAGTACCACCTCAAGTCGATCGCCGACCTGAAGGCGGTCGCCGGACAGCTGACGATCGGCGGCCCGTCGGAGTTCAAGACCCGGCAGCAGGGACTGGTCGGGCTGGAGAGCAAGTACGGCGTGAAGTTCAAGAAGTTCCAGCCGTTCGACGCGAACGCGCAGACGACGCTGGTCAAGCTGCTGAAGAACGACAGCATCCAGGCCGCGGACCTCTTCACCACCGACCCGACGATCGCGGCCAACAAGTTCGTCGTGCTGGAGGACCCGCAGAACGTCTTCAGCGCGCAGAACGTCACGCCGCTGGTGTACAAGGCCGGCCTGAACGCCACCGGCCAGGCCGCCCTGAACGCGGTCTCGGCCAAGCTCACCACCGCCGACCTCCTGGCCATGATGACCAAGGTCGTCGGCGACAAGCAGGACGCCAGCACCGTCGCCAAGGACTGGCTCAAACAGGCCGGTCTCGGCGCCTGACCCGACGCGACGGCCCCTGGGCGATCGCCGAGGGGCCGTACGTCGACCTCAAGCGTCCCGGTCTTGGGTCAAGACGTCATCGCCGAGGATTTCCGAGCCTGTGGGCACCGAGATCCTCGGCGAAAATGCCGGCCCGGCGTCACGACCCGGAAGTCGCCGGATATCTGCTGTCGTCACCCGGGTGCGTGGCCGGACAAGCGGCGGGTGAGATCCGCCGCGGCCTCCCGTACGCGGGCGGCGATGTCCGGCCATTCCGCATCGGCCCGGGTCTCCCGGCGGAAGGTCACGGTGATCGCGGCGGCCGGGCGGCCGACGTGGTCGAAGCTGCACGCGGCGATGCTGGCGAAGCCCTCGGTCACGTGTCCGTCCTCGACCGCCCAACCGCGCCGCGCGTCCTCGGCGAGCGTCCGCCGCAGCTCGCGCAGCGACCGTGGCCCGGCTCCGGTGCGGTTGACGAACTCGCCGGGGAACAGCGCGCGGACCTGCGCGGCAGGAAGGTGAGCCAGCATCGACCGTCCGCTGGCGGTGAGGTACGCCGGGAGCCGTACGCCCACGTCCGTGACGAGCGTCGCGTGGTGGTGGGGCTGCTCCTTGATCAGGTACAGCGTCTCGGCGCCGTGCAGCACGCCGAGCTGGCCGATCTCACCCAGCCGGTCCACGAGGCGTACGAGCAGCGGGCGGGCGAGCCGTTCGAGCGGGCCCTGCCGCAGGTACGCGGAGCCGATCTCGAACGCCGTCACGCCCAGGCCCCACAGCCGGTCCTCCGGGAGGTAGGTGACGAAACCGTCCTCGGCCATCGCGGTGAGCAGGTGGTACGTGCTGGAGCGGGGCAGGGCGAGCTCCCGGGCGATCGCGGACGCGGCGAGCGGCCGGGCCGAGGACGCCAGCAGGCGCAGGACGGCCAGCGCACGCCGCGCCGCGGGCACCTGTTCGGCGGCCACGATCCACCTCCCCTCAGGTCAGAGTCTCGCATGTCAGACACCACCGCCGCCCCCCGGTCCCCGGCAGGCGGGTCGGTCGAGTCCAATGGGGATATGGAAACGACGACTGGTGCGTGTGTCGACGTCGGGGTGGGACCGCTCGCCTTCGACCAGGTCGTGGCCGTCGCCCGCCACGGCGCGCGGGTCGCGCTGACCGATGAGGCGCTCAAGGCGATCGCCACCGCCCGGGCGCACGTCGAAGACCTGGCCGCCCGGCCGACGCCCGCGTACGGCATCTCCACCGGCTTCGGCGCGCTGGCGACCCGGCATATCCACGAGGATCTGCGGGCGCAGCTCCAGCTGAACATCGTCCGCTCGCATGCCGCCGGCTCCGGGCCGGAGGTGGAGACCGAGGTCGTCCGGGCGATGATGCTGCTGCGGCTGAGCACGCTCGCCACCGGGCGTACGGGCGTCCGGCCGGTGACCGCCGAGACGCTCGCCGCGCTGCTCAACGCCGGGATCACGCCCCTCGTGTACGAGTACGGCAGCCTCGGCTGCTCCGGCGACCTGGCACCCCTCTCGCACGTGGCGCTGGCGCTGATCGGCGAGGGCGAGGTGCGTGACGCCGAGGGGCGGCTGCGTCCCGCCGCCGAGGCGCTGGCCGACGCGGGCATCGCGCCGCTGAACCTCGTCGCCAAGGAGGGCCTCGCCCTGCTGAACGGCACGGACGGCATGCTGGGCATGCTCGTGCTGGCGATCGAGGACCTGCGCCGCGTGCTCAAGGCCGCGGACGTCGCCGCCGCGATGAGCGTCGAGGCGCAGCTCGGCACGGACCGGGTGTTCGCCGCCGACCTGCAGGAGCTGCGGCCGCACCCGGGCCAGAGCGTCAGCGCGGCCAACCTCCGGGCGCTGCTCGCAGACTCGGCCATCATGGAGTCGCACCGGGGCCCCGACTGCACGCGGGTCCAGGACGCGTACTCGCTGCGCTGCTCGCCGCAGGTGCACGGCGCCGCCCGTGACACCCTGGAGCACGCGGCCCTCGTCGCCTCACGGGAACTGGCCGCCGCGATCGACAACCCGGTGGTGCTGCCCGACGGGCGGGTCGAGTCGAACGGCAACTTCCACGGCGCGCCGGTCGCGTACGTCCTGGACTTTCTCGCCATCCCGGTCGCGGACGTCGCCTCGATCTCCGAACGCCGTACCGACCGGATGCTCGACCCCGCCCGGTCGCACGGGCTGCCGGCGTTCCTCGCCGACGACCCCGGGGTGGACTCCGGGCACATGATCGCGCAGTACACCCAGGCGGGCATCGTCTCGGAGCTGAAGCGCCTCGCGGTCCCGGCCAGCGTCGACTCGATCCCCAGCTCCGCCATGCAGGAGGACCACGTCTCGATGGGCTGGAGCGGCGCGCGCAAGCTGCGGCGAGCCGTGGACGGCCTGACCCGCGTGATCGCGATCGAGATCCTGACCGCCGCCCGTGCGCTGGACCTGCGGGCACCGCTGCGCCCGGGCCCGGCCACCGGCGCGGCGGTCGCGGCCCTGCGCACCCGGGTGCCCGCCCCCGGCCCCGACCGCTACCTGGCCCCGGAGATCGCCGCCGCCGTCGACCTGGTCCGCGACGGTTCGCTCGTCGCCGCCGCCGAATCCGTCACCGGCCCGCTGGCCTGAGAAGGAGACAAACGATGGGTCCTCGTCCCGTCCGCGCGCCGCGCGGCACGACGCTGAGCGCCAAGGGCTGGCAGCAGGAGGCCGCCCTGCGCATGCTGATGAACAACCTCGACCCGGAGGTGGCCGAGCACCCCGACGAGCTGATCGTCTACGGCGGGTCCGGCCGGGCGGCGCGTTCGTGGGACGCGTTCGACGCGATGGTCCGCTCGCTCCGCTCCCTGGAGGCGGACGAGACGCTGCTCGTCCAGTCCGGCAAGCCGGTCGGCGTCATGCGCACCCACGAGTGGGCACCGCGCGTGCTCATCGCCAACTCCAACCTCGTCCCGCAGTGGGCGACGTGGGAGGAGTTCCGGCGGCTCGATGCGCTGGGGCTCACGATGTACGGCCAGATGACGGCCGGGTCGTGGATCTACATCGGCACGCAGGGCATCCTCCAGGGCACGTACGAGACGTTCGCGGCGGTGGCCGCCAAGCGGTTCGGTGGCTCGCTGGCCGGCACGATCACGCTCACCGCCGGACTCGGCGGCATGGGCGGCGCGCAGCCGCTCGCCGTCACCATGAACGGCGGCGTCGCGATCTGCGTCGAGTGCGACCCGTCCCGCATCGACCGCCGCGTCGAGCACCGCTACTGCGACGTGCGCGTCGACGACCTCGACGAGGCGCTGCGCCTGGCCGCGGAGGCCCGCGACGCCCGGCGGCCCCTCTCCATCGGCCTGCTCGGCAACGCCGCCGACATCGTGCCGCGGCTGCTGGAGATCGGCGCGCCGATCGATGTGGTGACGGACCAGACCTCGGCGCACGACCCGCTCACGTACCTGCCGCGCGGCGTCGCGTTCGAGGACATGGCGGACGAGCGCGTCAAGGACCCCGAGGGCTTCATCACCCGGGCGCGCGAGTCGATGGCCGCGCACGTCGAGGCGATGGTCGGCTTCCAGGACGCGGGCGCGGAGGTCTTCGACTACGGCAACTCCATCCGCGGTGAGGCACAGCTCGCCGGGTACACCCGCGCGTTCGACTTCCCGGGCTTCGTCCCCGCCTACATCCGGCCGCTGTTCTGCGAGGGCAAGGGCCCCTTCCGCTGGGCGGCGCTGTCCGGCGACCCGAAGGACATCGCCCGTACGGACCAGGCGATCCTCGACCTGTTCCCGGAGAACGAGCCCCTGGCCCGCTGGATCCGCATGGCCCAGGAGAAGGTCCACTTCCAGGGCCTGCCCGCGCGGATCTGCTGGCTCGGCTACGGCGAACGCGACCGGGCCGGCCTGGAGTTCAACAAGCTCGTCGAGACCGGCGAGATCAGCGCCCCGATCGTCATCGGCCGCGACCACCTCGACTCCGGCAGCGTCGCCTCGCCGTACCGCGAGACCGAGGGCATGGCCGACGG
>JBJMIW010000105.1:0-5121 GCA_045806665.1 Actinoallomurus sp. | reverse complement strand
CGGTGCCAGGAGGTCCTGGCACCGCGCCGCCGGGAGCAGGCCGGTCAGTAGCAGACCTTCTACGCGCCGACGCTCATCCCAGCGGATCGATGCCTCACGGCGAACGACGGCATCGGGGACCGGATCCGGGCGCACGGGATGACGGCGCCGATGGCGGCCGACCCCGCCGCGGCCGTGGAGAGGCAGGAGGACGATGACGGCGATCGCGATGACGTAGGCGACGCGCAGCAGGCCCAGAACGTGCAGGGAGATGGGCAGGACGTGGGCGGCCAGGCGTACGACGTAGAGGGTGACCAGCCCGCCGACGGTCAGCCACGGCCCACGCCACCGGGTCACGATCAGGTCGAAGGCGACGGCCCCGAGCAGGACTCCGGCGGTGTAGTAGGAGTAGACCTCGGGATCGAGCATGATCCGTGCTCCGGTCGCGAGCAGGATGACCGCCGGCCACCGCCGTCGTACCACCGCCGCCGTCCCCAGCGCGCAGCCGAGGAGCAGCTGGGCCGGCCGGTCCCAGCCGGGGGTACACGGGTCCATGACGCCCAGGGCCCGCAGCCCTGATGAGGCGGCGTTGGGAATGGTGAACTTCGCGGCCGTCAGCGTGTGCGGGTCGTACAGCAGGAACGGAAGCCACGCCGCCGCGAGACCGAGCGCACACGCCGTCGCCGCCCGCCACCAGGAGCGCGGCGGAAGGGCCAGGAGAAGGGGCGCGAACGCCGCCGCCCAGGGCTTGGAATCGGTGGCGGCCGCCACGAGCAGGCCGGTGAGGATCGGGTTCCGCCGGACGAGCGCGTGCAGAGCGGCGACCCCGAACGCCAGCGCCAGCACGTCGTCGAGATGGCCGGCGCGGGTGACGAGTTCGGCCCATATGGGGATGAACACGAGCCCGGCCGCGAGCAGCCGCGACGGCCGGCGTGCGGCCGGCGGGACCAGCCGCCACAGCGCACCCAACAGCGGCGGGCCCGTCCCGCTCATCAGCAGGACGGCCGCCAGCCGGCCCGCGAACGGGCCGAGCAGTTGCGAGGCGCGGCGACCATGAGGGAGATCGGCCCGATCTGCAGCTCCGGATGGGTCGCGTACAGATGCAGGCCCTGCCCCGCCTCGTCCTCGAACAGCAGGTGGCCGCCCTGAGCGAAGTAGTGCCACGACCCGCCGCAGCCCGGGAGACGGACCCCCGTCCAGATGGCGGCCCAGTACCACAGCAACCACCAGACGCGGCCGAGGCGGTGATCGCCCGGATCGGCCGGAGAGGGAGCGGAAGAGGCGGGCCTTTCGAGTGTCGCGGTCGGCGTGCTCATCGCGCCGGAAGCCGGTGACCACGCGTCCGCGCCGGCCCGCAGGTCGATCCGCCGGCGTTCGTGCGATCATCGTCCAAGGTCAGCGCCCCCTTCAGCCATGCGTGCGGACACCGTAGGGAGACGGAGGTAAGGGGCCGGACAGCAGAAGGCAAGCGCGCCGTTTACTGCTCAGTCGTCCGGATATGTCCCTTTAGTTACGGTTCAACTATCGGGCACGCGGTGACGGGACATAGGCCGCGCCGCGCCGCGCGAAGGAACTCGGCGGGGAGCGCGCGCCCTGGCCTTCGGCCGATGCTCACAGCGTGATAACCAGGAAGGGTGCGTTTTGCGGGGTGCTTCGAGGATCTCCGCCGGGGAACCCGCCCGGGGCATGCCCTGGTGCTGATCCCGCTTGGGCTCATAGTGATCATCACGACCGTCGACGTTCTGACCCCCAAGGGCATTCACCTGGGGCCGCTGCTCGTCGTGGCTCCCGCGCTCACGGCCTCGTTCGCCGGCCCCCGGTGCACGGCGGCCATCGGAGCGCTGGCCTTCGCCGCCGGGGTGCTGGACGGCTTCGCAGAAGGCAATCTGACCACCCCGGAACATCAGGTCGAGCTCCTCGCCCTGCTGGCCGTATCGGCGCTCGTCGTGCTCTTCTGCGCCATCCGTGAGCGGCGCTTGGCGGTGCTCGGCCAGGTCAGGTCGGTCTCCGAGGTGGCGCAACGGGTGCTCCTCCGACCCCTGCCCCGGCAAGTCGGGCCCTTGTGCATCGCCTCCATGTATCTCGCCGCAGCCGCGGAGGCCAAGATCGGTGGAGATCTGTACGCGGCCGTCCGCCTGAGCGGCGGCACCCGTCTGCTGATCGGTGACGTGCGCGGGAAGGGGCTGACGTCGATCAGTGAGGTCGCCGCGGTGCTCTGCGCCTTCCGCGAGGCGCCACACCGGGATACGGCCCTCTCCGACCTCGCGCTCCATCTGGAGGCCAGTGTCTCCCGGGACGCCGTCGAGTACACGGAGACGAACGCGGACGCCTTGGAATGCTTCGTCACCGCGTCCCTCATCGAGGTGCCCGATAGGGAGCCGACGGTGCGGCTGGTCTCCTGCGGCCATCCACCGCCGCTGATCCTTCGCGGGGGCCGGGTGCTGATCCTGCAGCCGAACCAGGTGGCTCCCCCACTCGGACTTGGGCTGGTGTCGGCATCCGAACTCGTGCCGACTACCTTCTCCTTCCAACCCGGCGACATCCTTCTGCTCTACACCGACGGCGTCGTCGAGGCCCGCGACCGTACCCGCGCGTTCTACGACCTGCCGGAGCGCCTGCGCCAGTGGGCCGGCGAGGATGTCGACACCCTGATCCAGCGACTCCGCGAGGATCTGTTCGCCCACGCCGGTGGCCGGCTGGACGACGACACGGCGGTGATCGCGATCGAACGCCTGCCGGCGCCGGCGCGGCCGCCCGCGCCGCCGCCACCGGGCCATCCTCGTCAGCTCCAGCATCCTCCCCACATGCGGCCGCACCCATGACGCGCTGCGGCAGCACCTGCGTATCGACGGCGTAGCCTGTGCCCAGCCCCTCGAACCCCGCGAACGTGCGCTCAGCGCGGTCTTTACTTCCCGGATCGAGCGATTCCGGCCGCTTCGGGTAGTCTTTAAGGACCGAGGACTATTCGTGCGTTGGCATTCAGGTCGGCGTCGCTCCCGGCGATACACCGTGATCGGACCTTTCGCAGGCCCTGAACAGGCCAGGCGATCATGACGCCGACATTCTTTTCTCACTACGCACCGCTCAGCGCCGTCGCCAGTGCGCTCCCCGTGATCGACTCCTCGGTGAGACTCAGGTTGGATCCTGTACTTGCCGGGCGGGGCCCGCTGGACGGGGCGTGGTGGCCCTATTCCCATGACGCCGCGGTAGAACTACCCGGCCTCATCGCCGCTGTTGATCAACGGCTGGGCCGGACCACGCTACGCGTCTGCGTGCACACCGAGGCCTGGGACCACATCCCCCGCCGTATCCCAGCCCGGGGGCGCCAGATCGAAGTGGGCCGGCTGTGCGGCACCGACCCCCGCCTAATGACGCTGATGTTCGCGGGGGCCGACGCCGTCAACCTGTTGATCATGCCGTCGGACAGCACGGGCGGGCCGGCCGCGGCTAGGTTCGCCCTCGGCGTCGAGAGCACTGTTGACCTGCGTCCGGTCGATTCCCTCACCAGGGCCCACCATCCGCTCAGTCTGGCCTTGGCGCGCCGGAACCTGACGGCCCGGCAGGCGATGAGAACACGGGGAACCGCGCCGACGCGCGCAGGGCACACCACTTCCTGACCCGCACATTGGCTGCGGTGACTCGGACCGTACCCGGAACGGCCGGCGCCCGGCTGACAGACACCCACCACTCTTCTCCGATCGGAGCACCGCAATGACCAATCCCGGCCGGCTGGGCCTTGAGCACCTGCGCCCCGGTCGGCATGACAGCGGCGGGATCAGCAGCTTGTCGTCACCACTCAGCCGCACCGCGCCGGTGTCGTCGAGCAGGGCCTGGCGCCAGGCCGCTCAAAGGCGCGTCGGCGGTTTACGCATCGTGCTTTAGACGACCGCCTGGAGATCTGGGGCTGGTGGCGCTGCCGGTTCGGCGTGCTGGCTCCGGGGTCCTGGGAAGGCGAGCCGCAGGATGCGTTTGTAGACCGAGCCTGTCTGCCGGGCCAGTGAGCCGGAGGTGTACGGGAGTCCGAATCGTTCGCACAGGGCACGGACTCGTGGCGCGATCTCGGCGTACCGGTTGCTCGGCATATCGGGGAACAGGTGGTGTTCGATCTGGTGGCTCAGATTGCCGCTCATGAGGTGGAGGAGGCGGCCGCCGTCGATGTTGCAGGAGCCGAGCAGCTGGCGGACGTACCACTCGCCGCGGGTCTCGCCTTCGAGCTGTTCTTCGAGGAAGACTTCGGCGCCTTCGGGGAAGTGGCCGCAGAAGATGATGGTGTGCGCCCATACGTTACGGGCCAGGTTCGCGGTGAGGTTGCCCAGCAGGACGGGCACGAAGCCGGGGCCGGCCAGCAGCGGGAACGCGAGATAGTCCTTGACGATCTGGCGCCGTACTTTGCCCGCGATTGCGCGCAGCTGGGTCCAGGTCTCTTTCAGGCTCTTGTCCCCGGCCGGGATGCGTTCGACCTCCAGGTCATACAGCGCGATGCCGTACTCGAAGACCAGCGCGAGGAGCGCGTTGTAGATCGGCTGGAGGAGATAGACCGGATGCCAGCGTTGCTCCGGGCTGACCCGCAGCAGCGTGTAGCCGATGTCGCGGTCTTTGCCGAGCACATTCGTCCAGGTGTGGTGGACGACGTTGTGCGAATGCTTCCACTGGGCGGATGGGGACGCCAAGTCCGACTCCCATGTCGTGGAGTGGATCTTCGGGTCGCGCATCCAGTCCCACTGCCCGTGCAGGACGTTGTGGCCGATCTCCATGTTCTCCAGGATCTTCGCGGTGGCCAGCGCCGCGGTCCCGGCCACCCAGGCAGGCGGCAGCCAGGACGCGAACAACAGGACGCGGCCGCTCAGCTCCAGCTTGCGCTGGGTCGCGATAACGCCGCGGATGTACTGCGCGTCTT
Organism: Actinoallomurus sp.; assembly: GCA_045806665.1. Lineage (GTDB taxonomy): Bacteria > Actinomycetota > Actinomycetes > Streptosporangiales > Streptosporangiaceae > Actinoallomurus. The sequence goes on along the minus strand of JBJMIW010000105.1, from coordinate 245 downwards.
TGTGCCCGATGCTTGCGATGACCTCGTCACGGATGCTGTCCAGCTGACGCCCGAACTCTTCGACGTCGGTCGGGCTGAGAATGGCCGTGGTCATGATCCTCCTTGTCTTAAAGTTCGATCTGCACCGGGCCTGCGGCGGCCGACACACACGTCTGGACGAGATCGCCCGCCTCGCCGTGGACCTGACCGGTGCGCAGGTCACGGACCCGCCCTGAGACGAGCCGCCCCACGCAGCTATGGCAGAT
>JBJMIW010000104.1:0-8053 GCA_045806665.1 Actinoallomurus sp. | reverse complement strand
GCTCTCGACGCCGTCCGGCCACCGCTTGCGGGTGACGGGCCGGTCGGCCACCAGCGGCAGCAGCACCGGGGCCACCGAGGTGTAGTCCGCGAGCACCTCGGCCTTGGTCGTGCCGGTCGCCGGGTAGAGCACCTTCTCGAGGTTGCTCAGCGACAGGGTGCGGCCGTCGACCTCGACCGTCTGCGTCGTGCGCGCCACGGGGCAAGCCTGTCAGAACGGCGAGCGACGCCAGCGGTCAGCGCCGGGGATGCACCGCGTGTACCGCCGCCGCCACGCGGTCGAAGCGCTCCCGGTCGAGGGCGGCGCCTTCCCGGCGCACGACCGCGGGGTCGAGCTGGAGGACCCGGTCGACGCGCACCTCGCTGGGCCGGCGCTGCCGGTCCCAGGCCCCCGTGCCGATGTCCACCCAGAAATGGCCGTACCGGCCCTCGTCGCGTTCGTGGTCCTTGCTGGTGAGCATCAGGGCGAGCAGCAGGCCGCGCCGCCGCCCGATGACGAGCACGGGGCGGTCCTTGCCCTGGCTGTGGTCCTCCTCGAACGGCACCCACGCCCAGACGATCTCGCCGGGGTCGGGGCGGTCGTCGTCGACGGGGGCGTAGGTCAGCTGCGGGACGTCGGGGGCGTCGCCTGCGTAACCGCGAGCGCGACTCGGCCGCGGCGACGTGGTCGTGCGCGGCCGGAGCGCCGTCCGGAGGGCGTCGCGCAGAGCTCGCAGCACGGCCTGCCACAAACCGTTCGAGGCGCTCACCGGCGGCCGTGCAGCAGCCCCACGACCTTCGCGAGCTGGTCGGCGGCTTGCGGGTGCCGGGTGAAACTCGTCAGCGGGGTCGGCAGCGCGAACCGCTGCCGGGTGATGGCCTTCGCCCGCGCGAACTCGCGCAGCCCGTCGTCGCCGTGAATGCGCCCGAACCCCGAGTCGCCCACCCCGCCGAACGGCAGCGCCGGCACCGACGCGAACGCGATCACCGAGTTGATGCTCGTCATGCCCGAACGCATCTGCCGGGCCAGTTCCAGCCCGCGCGCCTTCGACCGCGTGAACACCGCACCCGCCAGGCCGTACGCCGTCGCGTTGGTGCGCCGCACCGCCTCCTCCGCGTCGGGCACCCGGGTCACTGTCACCGTGGGCCCGAACGTCTCCTCCCGGACGGCGGACGACGTCTCGGGGACGTCGACCAGCACGGTCGGCGCGACGAAGGCGCCGTCGTCCGCAGAGAGGTCGCCCCCCACGAGCGCGCGACCGCCGCGCTCGAGGGCGTCCCGCACGTGCCTGCGGACGACGTCCACCTGGCCCGGCATCGTGATCGGCCCGTACGACGCGCCGCGGTCCTCGCCCGGCCGCAGCCGGCCGGCCTGCGCGGCGAGCCGGTCGACGAAGCCGTCGTAGACGCCGTCGACGACGTACACCCGCTCGACGCCGACGCAGGTCTGGCCCGCGTTCGACATCGCGCCCCACAGGGCCGCGTCGGCGGCCTCGTCCAGGTCGGCGTCGGCGTCCACGATGAACGCGTCCTTGCCGCCGCACTCGGCGACGATGGGGGTGAGACGCTCGGCACAGGCCGCCATGACCTTTCGGGCGGTCGCCGCCGACCCGGTGAAAGCGATCTTGTTGACGGCGCCGCGGGCGAGCGCCGCACCCGTGTCGCCCAGGCCGGTGACGACCTGGAACACCGGCTGCTCCGGGATCACCTCGGAGACGATCTCGGCGAGCAGCCGCCCGACGCCGGGGGTGTACTCCGAGGGCTTGAAGATCACCGCGTTGCCCGCCGCGAGCGCGTACGCGATCGAGCCGACAGGGGTGAACAGCGGGTAGTTCCACGGGCCGATCACGCCGACGACGCCGAGCGGCTGGTACTCCAGGACGCACTTCTGGTTGATGGCGACCAGCCCAGGGAAGACGCCGCGCGGCCCGAGGACCTTCTGGGCGTGGCGCGCCGCCCAGTCCAGGTGGGTGATCGCCATCACGGTCTCGAGCTGGGCGTCGGCCACCGGCTTGCCGGTCTCCTGGTGGATCAGGGTCGCCATGCGGTTGAGCGCGCGCGTCAGGGCGCCCTTGATGTTCAGCAGCCGGACCCGGCGTTCCTTCCAGCCCAGGTCCGCCCACCACACCGCCGCGACACGGGCGCGGTCGATGGCGGCGTTTACCGCGGCGTCGTCATGGATCGGATGCTCGCCGACGACCTCGCCCGTCGCCGGATTCAGGGATTCGAACGTCTCGGCGGTCTTCTCGCTCGCAGTCGCGGTCATCGGCGTCACCTGTGTCCCAAACGAGGTACCTGTATCCCGGTAAGTTACCCGTTACCGTCCGGGAGCGGGGAGGATGCCGCGCTCGAGCGCCGCGGTGACGGCGGCGGTCCGGTGATTCCCGTGTCCACCGAACGGTGGACACGGGGGCTCAGCCCGCGAAGCTGACGGTCTGCCAGAACTGGAACAGGGCGTGCCCGACGGCGATGAGGTTCTGGTCGACCCCGAGCAGGTCGGTGAGGTGGTAGACGAGGCCGAAGAACTGCTTGTTGACCGCCGGGACCCACAGTAGGGCGAGCAGCGCCATGAAGGCGTACCCGCCGATCTTGTCCGCCTGCGCCACCCAGTGTCGCGGCAGGTACGGCTCGACGATGCCGAAGCCGTCCAGGCCGGGCACCGGAAGCAGGTTGAGCACGGCCGCGGTCACCTGCAGGAACGCCAGGAACGCCGCGCCGGTCCAGAAGAGCAGGTGGGCAGGGTCCTTCGCCAGGCTGGTGATGACGGCGCCGAGGACCACCGCGAATATCAGGTTGGCGATCGGCCCGGCCGCCGAGATCAGGCTGTGCCGGATCCTCCCGCGAATGGCCCCGCGGTCGATGTAGACGGCGCCGCCCGGCAGGCCGATCCCGCCGAGCAGCACGAACAGCACGGGCAGCAGGAAGCTCAGCGTGATGTCGCCGTACTTCAGCGGATTCAGCGTCAGGTAGCCGTTGGTCGCGACGCTCCGGTCGCCGGACCGCCAGGCGAAGAACGCGTGCCCGAACTCATGCAGGCACAGCGACACGATCCAGCCGCTGACCACGAACAGGAACAGGAACAGCCGGGCGGTCCGGTCCGGGCTGATGCCGTACCGCCAGACCGCGAGGCCGGACAGGGCGAACAGGCCGAGGACGAACAGGAACGCCGGGCTGGGCCGCACGGAGGACCGCACCGCGGTTACGTTGGACATCGATCACGTGCTCTCTAGGAGGGCGGGGACGACAAAGCTGCGCAGGAACTCCCGCGGGTCGCCAACACCGAAGTCTGCTCGCCGAGCCGGAGGGCCAGGCGGTCGGGGAAGTGGCGCAGGTCACGGAGGAGGACTTCGAGGATGACCTGGTCGCGCCCGCCGACGAAGCCGCGGTAGACGGTCGCCCGGGGCAGTCCCGCCGCCACGATGTCCTCGACGGTCGTCTTGCCGACGCCGTACCGCGCGAAGCAGCGCTCGGCGGCGTCGACGATCCGCTCCCGGACGTCGGTCGTGGCCTGCGGCATGCCTGGCAGAGTACCGGTCACCGGAGTGGGCATCGGCCCTGCTCGGCCGGCGGCCGCCCCTCTCGCCCACCGGGCGGGTCCTCCTGCGCACGTTCCGGTACGGCGGCCGTGCCGCATGATCGACGAAGCGCGGGAGCTGTGCGCGGCGTTCCCCGCCGAGGCGGCCTGACGTGGCAGGATGCCGGTATGAGGATCGCTGAGGCGACCGCCCTCGTCACCGGGGCGACCGGAGGGATCGGCCAGGCCATCGCACGCGAACTCGCCGGCCGCGGCGCGTCACTCGTGCTCACCGGCCGCCGCGCCGACGTGCTCGAACCCCTCGCCGCCGAACTCGGCGCCCGCGCGATCGTCGCCGACCTCTCCGAGCGCGACGGAGCGGTACGCGTGATGGAGGAGGCCGGCCCGGTCGACCTCCTCGTCGCCAACGCCGGGCTTCCCGCCAGCGGCCCCCTCACCGACTTCTCTCTCGAGGAGATCGACCGGGCGCTGGACGTCAACCTGCGCGTCCCGATCGTCATGGCCCGCCTGGCGGCCGAGCAGATGACCTCGCGGGGTCGCGGGCACCTGGTCTTCGTCTCGTCGATCGGCGGCAAGGTCGCCGCGGGCGGCACGTCGCTGTACAACGCCACCAAGTTCGGGCTGCGGGGTCTGGCGCTGGGCCTCCGCGAGGACCTGCGGCCGCACGGCGTCGGGGTTTCGGCCATCTACCCGGGATTCATCCGGGAGGCCGGGATGTTCGCCGACGCCGGGGTGAGCCTGCCGCCGGGCGTGGGCACCAGCACGCCCGACGACGTCGCCCGCGCGGTGGTCCGCGCCATCGAGCAGGACCGCGGCGAGATCGAGGTGGCCCCCCTGCCCGTCCGCATCGGGGTGACGCTGGGCACCCTGGCTCCAGGCCTGTTCGCCCGGCTTCAGCGGCGGTCCGGCGCGGACAGGCTCACCCGGGCGCTCGCCGAAGGCCAGCGCGACAAGCGCTGAGAGCGGCGTCCTTTCCGGTTGTGCCGTCGAGGTCCCCGCTGAACGTCTTGTCGACGTGGACCCGCGTGAACGGAATCCCGTCCCGCTCCTCGTACGGCTTCTCGGCGTCCCATGTGTCCAGGACGAAGGTGCCTTGTGCGCGATTGCTCATGCGGTCAGCATGGCGGCGAAGACCGCCACCTGCTGTCAGGTACTCCGCTAGAAGAGCGTGCCGTCCCGCTCGATGCCGCGCAGCGCGTCGTAGTCGAGGGTGACGCAGTCGATGCCCCGGTCCGCGGCGAGGACCCGTGCCTGCGGCTTGATCTCCTGCGCGGCGAAGATCCCGCGTACGGGGGCCAGCAGCGGATCGCGGTTCAGCAGTTCGAGGTAGCGGGTGAGCTGCTCGACACCGTCGATCTCGCCACGCCGTTTGATCTCGATGGCCACGGTCCCGCTCCTATCGTCCCGGCAGAGGATGTCGACCGGGCCGATCGCCGTGGGGTACTCCCGGCGGATCAGCTTCCAGCCGTCGCCCAGCGTCGTGATGTGCTCGGCCAGCAACTCCTGCAGGTGGGCCTCGACGCCGTCCTTCTGCAGACCCGGGTCGACGCCGAGCTCGTGGCTGGAGTCGTGCAGGATCTCCTCGATCGTCAGGATGAGCTGCTCGCCCGACTTGCCGTGCGTGACCGTCCACCGGCCCTCTTCCTCCTTGAGGCTGCACGGTGGGTTCATCCAGTTCAGCGGCTTGTACGCCCGGTCGTCCGCGTGGATGGAGACGCTGCCGTCGGCCTTCATCAGGATCAGCCGCGGAGCCATCGGCAGATGGGCGGTGAGCTTGCCGGCATAGTCGACACTGCAACGGGCGATGACGAGGCGCACGGTCGCCCACCTTAGCCGCAGCGCGACCGTGCCGCGCGCAATCGCCCGGCTCAGGTGGCGAGCGCCTGGAGGCGACGCCGTAGGAAGCCCGTTCGACCGTGTTCTCGGTGCGGGCGATCGCCATCTCGTACGCCACCGCCGCCTCGGCCCTACAGCCCACGCGCCGGAGCAGGTCGGCCCGGATGGCGTGGCACGTGGTGACGGTCGAGTTCCAGGTCGTCGACGAGAGCGAGCGCCGGACCCGGGCCCGCCACCTCCGCCACGGCGACGGCACGGTTGAGGGCCACGATCGGGCTCGGCGCCAAGGCGAGGTGCAGGTCGTACAGCCGCAGGATCTGCTCCCTCGGGACCCGGTACGGGACCCGCGCGTGGTAGGCGGCTTTCACCGAGGATTCGGTACGCCCCGAGCGGAACCAACAGCGCTCGCTCCTAGTCGGAGATCCGGCTGTTCGCGGTCGACCGGCTGCCGGATCAGGTTGGATCGGTCTCTGGCCCCACCGGGCCGCCGCACGACGGACCCGCACGGCGGCTCAGTCCGTCGCCGCCCCGGGCGCTCGCGCCGTCCTGGGACCAGACTCGTTGGAGGGCGCGGTAGTCGATCACGACGATGCCCTCCGCCTGGAGAAGTTCCCGAGCTTTGGGCGAGGTCAGGAATTCGTGATCGGTCCGACGAACGCGCCATCCGTCATCCCTCGCTCGTGACTCCTCGTCGCCCAGGCCAGGATGTACTGCCCACTCGCTGAGACCGGCCGGCAGGTCGCGCAGCAATTCGGCGTATCGGGCGAACTTCCCCTCGACGCCGACGGAGAAGCTGTCCAGGAACGGGTTGTCGACGACCGGCAGGCCCCGCCGACGCGCCTTCCGGCGTCCGGGTTCGAGCCAGACCCGCACCGCCAGGCCGTATTCGTCGGCCAATGCCACTGTCAGGTCGAGGATGTCGTCCCGTCCGCCATCGGCCAGGCAGTGAAAGTCCAGGTGGGTGGGCATCAATCCGGTGTCGACGACGGCATCGATCTGCGCGCGGAACTCGTGCTCGACCTCGTCGAGACGGGCGCGCGCGAGAAGCTTCGAACGCCCCTCAGGCGTGGGCGCGAACAGCTCGCCGGAGTCATCGAGCAGCGACGGCACCCGATCCTTCTCGGCCAGCGTCCCCCACCGAAGACCGGTCGTCTCACAGACCAGGGTCAGATGGACCCCGAAGGGGATCTCCGGCCGCTCTTTGAGCATCCGCAGTGCCTGCGGAGCGGCGAGGCAGGACACCATGAGGCTGCACGAGGTGGCGATCCCTCGCTCCATCGAGTCGATCACCGCCGTGTTGATGGCCTCGTACATCCCGAAGTCGTCGCAGTTGACGATGAGTACCCGTGCGTGGGCGGGGAACCCGAGCAACTCACTCGACAGCGCCGGTGAGCCGGAAGACGACGGTTCGAAGGCGTGTCCGCTCACCTCGGCAGTATGCGCCACGATCCGGCCGTCGACATCGGACCGCCTTGCGCAGCCCAGCCCGCGGGCGAGTCGGCTGAGCAGAAGGCTCGGTGAGGGAACGCAGGGATGCGGCGAAGTGTGGCATAACGCAGCTGGTTGGCCGCCTTTTCCGAGCCTTCAGTACGCCCCGAGGCGTAGACGGGGCCGAGTCCCCAGTGGATCGGCAGCCCGAAAGAGTGCAACAGCCCCGGAAAGGGAGGATCGGGGCTCGCCGGCGAGGGGGCTTTTTCTCGGGTGTCTACTGGGGCGATACGTTGTCTCGCTTCAGTAGACGGCGTCGGATCTGACTAGGAGTGCCCTGGGCAGAGGATTGTCCGAAAGGCGCAAATCACTCCGGCGACCTGCCCGATCTGCTGGTCAACGCGGATGGTTCCGGTAAAGCCTCGTTCGCGACCGACCGTTTCCGGGTCAGGCAGTTGCTCGATCGTGACGGCAGTTCGGTCCTCGTCCACGCCCTTCCGGACAACAAGGCCAACATTCCTCCTCGCTACCGCCAGGCCGGCGGCGCGACCGGCCCCGACGCCGAGACCCGCAAAGCGGGCGATAGCGGACGGCGCGTCGCGTGCGGGGTCATCCGCTGACGCCGGGGGCGTTCCAAAGGCTCGGCGAACGGCCTCTGGAACCCGGGGCGAACCCTGACAGAAGCCAGTCGCGCGGCGTGCTTTACCGAGACTTCTGCACAGGTTGTGGGCGCGCCACCGATGGCCGAAGCCGTCGTCCGCGTCTGGCGAGGCCCGCCGGTCGTCGCCGGACCGGGCGGCCGTACGAACAGGGCCGTAGAGCGACCGGGCCCGGCTGCACACAAACGGTATCCGCCTCACGCCGCGCCGTTGCGCGAGGTGATCGGGGCTGGGCTTGGGAGGGGACCGGGGGCTCTGGGAGACTGCGGGCATGGCTGCTTCGCTGAACAAGGTCGGGGTCGTGGGACTCGGGACGATGGGGGCCGGGATCGCCGAGGTGCTTGCCCGCAGTGGTCTGGACGTCGTCGGGGTCGAGGTGGGCGACGAGGCGCTGAAGCGCGGTCGCGGTCACCTGGAGAACTCCACTGGCCGGGCGGTAAAGCGCGGCAAGCTGTCGGCCGAGGACCAGCAGGCGATCCTCGACCGGATCACGCTGTCCACGTCGTTCGGCGCGCTCAGCGACTGCGACCTGGTGATCGAGGCCGTGCCGGAGCGGCTCGCGCTCAAGCGCCGCGTGTTCGAGCAGCTGGACGAGGTCTGCCGGACCGACGCGGTGC
>JBJMIW010000103.1:0-7615 GCA_045806665.1 Actinoallomurus sp. | reverse complement strand
CGCGTTGGATGTTGGACTCGACGTAGTCACCGGTCGAGTTCTTCTTCACCGAGTGGACGCTCTCCGGGCCGCGGTCGTTCGCGGGCCCGCCGTCCAGCAGAGGTCGCTCGGCACCCTCCGACAGCGGCTTGCCGACCGGGTGCCCGAGCTCGAAGTCGAACCCGTGGCTCCAGCCGCGCCGCACCTCGGTCTCGCGCTCCGGCTCGGTCGAGTCCTCGGGGAAGTTGAGCCCGGTCCAGCCGCCCCGGGTCAGCCAGCGTCCGTTCTGGGGCACCAGCTGGACGACGAGCGAGGTGCCGTTCAGCAGGGGGATGGGGTAGGAGCCCTTCAGCAGCGCGGCGATGTTGGCAAGGAGGTTGCGCTCGTTCAGGGCCAGCTCGATGGTGGAGCGGTCCTGGCTGTCGGCCGCGAAGTCCGCCAGGTACGGCGCGACGCCGCGTGAGACCGCCGGGAAGTCGATCCCTCGCCACGGCACCGCGGCGAGGGAAGCCCACGGGGACAGCTGCCAGGAGCCGGGTGTCGCCAGCGCGTGGACGTACCGGGCCAGGACCCTCGCCAGCGCCGACGGCTCGGGCGCGGGCGTCCGTGAGACGACGACGTTGGCCTTCCCGGGCGGCGCGGGGGCCATGGCCTCGGCCGTCGTGAAGTGATCCGGAACGAGGGCCGCCGCCTTGACCTCGACCTGCCGGGTGCCCAGCGGCGCCCGGCCCGGGGGGAAGTAACGCTGCCACAGCCGCGTGCTCTCCCCGCGCGAGAGGACGTCCACGAGCTTCGGCACGGCCGTGACCGCCCGCCCGACCTGGTGAAAGATCTCGTTGGGAGAGATGTGCTGGTAGATCTCGATACGCCAGCGCGCTCCCGTGGCGAACTCCTGCGACCCGTCCTTCGCGGTGGCGCGCCGGATGTCGCGGATGGTGGTGGTGTTGCCGACCTTGGACGACTGGCCCGACTCGTAGTCCACGTGGCCGCCGCCGGCCGCCCGTTGACCCTCGCCGGTACCGGCCCAGCGGCCGTGCAGGAAGGCTCCCCAATGTGTCGCGCGGCTTCGGCCCATACCCGAGATCTTCTGCGTGAATGCCTGCCCTCCTACGGTCACCCGTACGTCCGGCCGCGGGCGGTCGTACTGCTCCCACTCCTCCTCCGTGACGACGCGGATGCCGGTGCGTACGACGCCGCCGAGCTCGGCGGGGATCTTGAGGTACTCCTTCAGAGTGCGGCTGCGCCAGAACGTGGCCGGGGTGGTGACGATCTGGTGGATCCCACCGTTGCGTGCGACCGGGTACTCGGCTCGCATCGCCTCCTCGTCGAAGGCGGTCCGCACGGCCTGGAGCACCTCGGGGTCGACACCACCGAGCATCTCCTCGATGGCGGGCAGGACGTCGGCGGTGTCGGCGTTCTCGCGGTACGACGCCGCCATCACCAGTTCGCGGTCCACCGGGTGGCGTGCCGTGTGGTCGGTCGCCGGCCGTTCCGTGTCGGGCGGCAGGGGCAGGCCGTGGTCGATCGCACGCGTCTGTGGCGCGAGCAGCGCCACCCCGCGCTGCACTGCGATGACACGCTTCGCGCTCCGCGTCTCCTGGCCGCGCCAGCGCCGGTGGACGAGCTCGTAGACGGCGTTGACGCCGTAGCTGTGGCTGCTGCCGGAGTAGGTGCCCAGGTTGAGGTCCAGCCCGCCGCCCATGTTGGAGGTGTAGCGCTGGCGCGACCCGCTCTGGCCGCCTGTGGCGCCGAACGACACCTGGCTGCTGGCCTTCTGGCTGGTCGTGTGCTCACCTTCGGCCGGCGGCTGGGCGCCGACGCGGAAGACGGTCCCGGCGCCGCCCGAGAAGTCGATGGAGTCGGTGACCCCGTGCTCATCGCCGAAGCGCAGGTCGGCCTCGGTGTACTGCTCCTGGGTGGCGCCCGTGACCGGCTTCTGGTGACCGGCACCGAGGGTGCGCAGCCAGACGGTGACCTCCTGCTCCCAGTCGTCGGCCGTCGGCGGCAGCTGGATCCGGAGCCGGCCCTTCTTGAGCATCCGGCGGGCGTTCGCTTCCAGGTAGGTCGGCATGCCCGTTCGAGTGATCCGCTCGGCGACGCCGTAGCGGGAGCCGGTCGGCACGATCTGGGCCAGGATCTCCCGGAACGCGTCGCCCTTCGCCGAGAGCCACGGAACCTTGTTGTGCGTGGCGACCATCTCGCCAAGATGCCGCGACACTTCCTCGGTGCCGGTCAGCCGGACCTGCATGCCCGACAGGCCCTTGGTGTTCAGGTCGAACTCGTCGCCCAGCTCCGCGCGCAAGGGCGTGAGCGCGCTGGGCTGCTCGACCGCGGCGTCCTCACCGTAGTTCGACCGGTGCTGGTCGCTGCCGTCATCGGGCCGTTCCTCCAGGACCGTCACCTTGCCGAACGCGACGACGTCGTCCGGCGGGACCGGCGTTTCGGGCAGGAACACGTTGGACACGGTGACGGCCGCCCAGTACTCCTTCCCGGACAGCTCGCGCACCTGGGCCGCCTCCACCGGCCCGGCCGGCCGGCGGGTGGTCACGGTGAGCGTGTAGGCGGTGTCATACTCGAACCGGGTGACATCGCCGTTGGTGCGTACCCGGCGGTATTCCTTGACGCCGGTGGTATTGATGATCTTCCGGGTCCAGGCGCGCTTGCCGCTCACGTTCACGATGTGCAGGTCCAGGCTGAAGAGTTTGGAGAGCCTGGCCCGGAACCTGCCGCTGATCGCCCCGCCGAGCTCGATGCCGGTCTGCTCGGCGGCGGTCACCGAGGATACGCCCTTGTGCTGGGCGTCCAGGCTGACGCCGTTCTCGGCGACCGGAGGACGGCGCAGCGCCCCCAGCCGCACGTCCGCCGCGACCGTGAAGACGTAGCCGCCCACCGTGATCTCGTGGCTCACCCCGCCGGCCATCAGGCCGGGGTACTCGCCGCGCATGCCGGGAACGCCGAACTTCATCGCCAGGACGCGGGCCAGGTGTTGCCGGTCGGTGGCGGACATGCGGCCATGCACCCCGGCCGACCGCATCTGGTGCTCCAGCGCGTTCTGCGCCTCACGCAACAGCCGCTCCAGGCCGGGTGTCTCCCGCAGCATGCCCGGACCGAGGCCCTTGCGGGCGGCCAGTTCGATCGGCTCATCGGGGTGGACCTCGTGGTGCCACAGGGGCAGCGGACCGCGGACGTTGCCGTCCTCATCGATCACGAACCGTGCTTCGGGCGCCCGGCGTCGCTGCCGGTCGTCGGTCGAAAGGCGGCTGCCGTTCGCGGCCACCACCAGGACGCCCAGGTCGTCCTTCAGGGCACGAATCGCCATCCGCAACGGGTCGTCCTCCGGGGCGAGGGCCATCCGTCGCTGTACCGCGTCGGTGAGCTGGACCTGTGGTGTGCCACCGCTCCCCAGGTAGTCGGCGATCATGTCCAGGCCGGCGGTGCGGAGCAGGCCGTCGTGCTTGCCGGCCGGCGGCGTGGCCGGCTCGGCCGGCTCCGTGGCCGGCCGGACCGCCGGGTTCGGGACGTACCCGGTCGGATGACGGGTCGTGCCCGGCGGCAGGAACAACGCGCCCACGACCTGGGCCTGGGTGTCCAGGACGTACCGCCAGGGCGCCGGTCCGCCGGACCCCTGCGCGCGAGAGACGACCGCGGAGGTCTCGGGGTACATGTACACCCAGACGACGTTCGGGTAGGTGCGCAGCGCGTCCCAGCGCTCCAGGCTCAGCGACCCGATCGGTACGCCGTCGCGGTGCAACTCCGGTGGGACGGCGATCTCGATCGGTCCGCGATCGGCCAGCTTCAGCAGGTCATCGACGCCGCGGACGCCGTTCGCCGCGAACGGCCGCGGCATCCTCTCGGGCTCGAACCGGGACTTGAGCCATTCGACCAGCCGCTGGACGCGCGCGGCCCGTTGCGGCGCGGGCAGCTTGGGCGCGGTCACTGACTGCGCGATCGGGCGGGGCACGTCCTGTGGCGGCTGCAGCCCCGACCCGGTGGGTCCGGCCAGGGCGAGGTGCTCGAAGTACGCCGCCTGAGTGCGGCCGATGCCCAGCTCACCGACGATCGGAACGGTGAATTCGTGGTCGCCATGGGTGGCGGACCGTAGGGTCACCGTCATGGTGAACTCGGTCATGTAGCGGACGAGCTGATCCTTACGCATGATCGCGTTCTTGGCCTGGCCCTCACTCAACACCGTGTGGGACTGGCCGGAGGAGGAGCGCAGCATCGGCAGTTCCACGCCCGGCGTGGCCAGGTGGTCGCCGACCTCGACGCCGCCGGCGAGCGCGGGCGCGATGGAGGCTTTGTTGTGGTGCTCGCCGCCGTCGCGGATGATCACCGTGTCCGCGATGTCGTTACGGAGCAGGACCTCCGGATCAGTGGTCGTGACGTACCGCACGGTGTGTGGTCTGCCGCTGACCTCCAGGTGGCCGTGGAAGTCGGAGTGCACCCGCCTCTTGCCGGTGAACACGCTCGACACCCAGCTGTGGGTGAGCCACCACTGGCTGCGGTCCTTCAGCGTCTTCTCGTTGAAGAACTTCTCGGTCGCGTCCTGGACCAGATCGTCCACGACGCCGCGCGGCAGATTGAGGGCGTCCAGCTCGGTACGCAGACCGGCCGCCAGAGCCGTCGGCGACACCGCGTTCACGGCATGGTCGAGCCCCTGGAGAACCTCGGGGTTGGTGACCCGTACGGTCGGGTGCGCGCCATCCTCGGTCGGCGGGCCGAGCGTCTCCGCCGCGGACGAGTAGGCCGTTGGGAAGGCGAGCCGCGCCGAACCGGGCAGCAGCAGCTCCGGCCGCGCCTCGCGGTCCACTGTCGCCCGCACGCGGATCCGCCCGACGTATCCGTGGGTCGCGTTGGCGATGACCCGGTTGCCGGACTGGACCTCCATGCCGATGCTGCGGCCCTTGCCGAACTCGTTCTCCGCGCTGATCTTCACTGAGGGCGACAGGTGCGACAGCGCGCCGTCGATGACGAACAGCAAGGGTTCCAGCCGCCCGGACAGCGCACGCTGCTTGTGCTTCGACGATCCCTCGGAGTAAGAGGTGTCGCCGTACTTGCTGAAGAAGGTCTGCAGGCCCTCCTCGGCCGGCTCGGTTCCCGGCGGCTCGTACTGCGTGCCCTCCACGCTGAACGTCAGCTTGACCCGCACGCCACGCCTGCGAATCAGCGTGCCGGAGCGCAGCAGCTTCTCCCAGGTCTTGGCGTCCGTCTTGGCCAGCAGCGCGAGGATCCGCCGACGTACGGCGGCGGCTGCCGCCGGCTTCATCCCCGCGGTCACCTCGCTGATCCAGGCGTGCACCGACGGGTTGACGTCGGTGTCGACCCGCGTGACGAAGCCGTCGCCGAGGGCGCCGTGCTGGACGAACCACGGCGGTCGCGGGTCGTCGGCCGTGGGCGTGTGGCTCGTGCTGCCCGCCGAGGGGGCCGGCGGGGCCGTTGGGGTCGCCGGGGTCGACGACAGATCCGTCGCCTCGGTGCCCGAGACGGTGGCGGCGGACCCGACGCCCGCGCGGCCTCGGGTGCTCCGGCTCGGATCGAGACGCGGCTCCGGCCGCGGTGCTTCGTCCGGTGAGGGTTCCGTCTCACCGGCTTCCGGCGTGGCAGCGGGTGCGGTGGGTGTCGCGGCGGAGGTGCCGGGCACGCCGGCCGGCGCGGAGACGGGTGGCATCGTCGCCGGTGCCTCTTCGGCGGTCGTCGCCGTCGTCTCTTCGGGCGCCGTCGCGGGTGCTTCGGTCGTCTCCGGTGGTGGCTCGCGGGTCGGCTCGGCCGGTCGGGTGGTGCCGGGCTGGTTCTGGATCGAGGCGTGGCTGGAGGCGTGGAGCTGCCGGAAGACGGCGGCGTCCGCGTCCAGCGCGCCGATCTGGGGTGGCGGGTCCAGTACGGTGCCGGTCGGGCCGAATGCCAGGAAGGTGCCGGTGGTGGCGTCGGCGTTCGGAGCCGCGGCGGTGCCCGTGGGGAGCTCCACCCAGCGGATCTCACCGCCACGGTTGACGGCGACGAACCGCTGGGAGGGTACGTCGGTGATCACCAGGGCCAGCGAACCGGGGCCGGCGTCGCGCAGAGCCGCCTCGAGCCGGTCGAATGACGCGGCGGTCGTCCCCGTGGGCCACCGCCGGTACGCCGACTCGACCAGGTCCCGCTCGGGAGGCAGGGCGGACACACCACGGCGCGTCGACGCGATCGCCACCTCGGTCACGTCCAGCCGGCTGGTGACCGAGTCGGCGGCGCGGCCGGCCCACGTCCGGCGTTCCCTCGCGTCCGTGACGTCCAGCGCCTGCATGAGCTGCCGGCGTACCTGCCGCGCCCGTACCGCGTCGGGACGTTCGTTCGCCGGCAGGAGGCTCCTCACCCGCTGCCGCACCGCGTCGAGGCGTTCGGCGTCGGCCGGCCGGCGTGCGGCCTCGCGCAGGTCGCGCAGATTGCGCCAGGACTCCTGCTCGCTCTGGCGCGCGGACGACAACAGCGCTTCGATGTCATGATCCAGGCCGCTCAGCGTCGGCAGTTCGCGTTCGCGTTCGTCCCGCTCGGCCTCCAGGCGCTCGATGGCCCGTATGACGTCCTCGCCGGGTGGCCCTTCCTGGCCGTCCAGGCCGGCGTGCAGCCGGAAGAGCTCCCCGTCGATCTCGCCGAGGCGCCGGCCCACGTCCGCCATCCGCTGGTTGACGCCTCGCCGGCGTTCCTCGAGTGCCCGGACCTGGGCGCCGGCGCGCTGTGCGAGGTCGTACGCACGGTCGAGCAGGTCCGGCAGGCGAGGGTCCAGACCGGCGAGTGTCGTGCGGCGCCGGCCGATCTCCTCCGCCAGTGCCTGCTCGAAGGTCTGCTGGTGGATCCATGAGGTGCGGTACAGGCGTCCCAGGTCGAACGCGTTGATGCCCCAGGCGTCGACGTCGCGGCGGAGCGTGTCGGGGAACAGGCCCGCGCTCTGCGCGAGGTCAGCGGAGAGCGTGGTGTCGTCGAAGGTGAGCGGGTCGAAGGCGTACACCCGCCCGTCGGAGTCGGCCCACCGCTGGTGCGTGGTGCCGTCCGGCCGGGTGACGTCCAGCCGTACGTGCGCCTGCAACTCATGGGCGACGTCGCGCATGAGCATGGCCGGGTCCAGCGCGAGGGCCGGCACCTCCAGCGGCAGCCGCCGGGGACCGTCGGCGGGCCGGAGGGCGTTGACCGCGTTGATCAGGGCGGTGACCGCGTCGTCCGCCGCGCGCGGTGGCAGGTCACGGTAGATATGGATGAGTCGTTCGAGCGCGTTCGCCGCCCGGTCCGGGCCGTCGATCTCGTCGCGGTACTCCGACAGGGCGCCGTCCGCCCAGCGCAGGACCGACCGCAGGACCTCCGCACCGAGCGCCGCCTGGTCGAGCTGGAGGACGAGAGGCCGGTCGCCGCCGGCCTGGGCGCGGACCTGCCGGGCCACCTCCTGGTACATCCGGATGGCGTCGAACTTCTTGCGCGCCGCGTCGATCAGGATCCGGCCGACGTCGAAGGCCGGTGCGTCGTCGATCGATGGCCAGGCGGCGGCCCTGGCGCGCGCCTGCCTGGCCGACTCCACCAGGTGTGCCTGCAACTCGGCGACCTGGGCCTGGTCCAGCAGGGCGTAGACGTCGCCGGTGATCGGGTCGCTGCGGAAGTGCGCGCCCTTCGT
>JBJMIW010000102.1:0-7984 GCA_045806665.1 Actinoallomurus sp. | reverse complement strand
GGCTCGGCGGCGCGGGTCCTGCCGTGGCGGATGAAAGCGGCGATGAGGACGACGGCGGCGACCGCAACCGACCACAGCACCTGCGGCCGGCCACTGTCGTCGAACAGCATCGTCACGAGGATCGCGGCGATCCCGGCGATGGTCGCGATGGTGAGGTACGGGAACAGCCACATGCGGACCAGCAGGCGGTCGGGCGCCTCGCGCTCCAGGCGGCGGCGCATCCGCAGCTGCGACGCGGCGATCACGGCCCAGACGAAGAGCGCGACGGCCCCGGAGCCGTTCAAGAGGAACAGGAAGACGGTGTTCGGGCTGGTGTAGTTGAAGATGACCGCCAGGAACCCGAAGGCCACCGACACCCAGATCGCGACGTGCGGAACGCCGCGGGCGGTAGTGGCGCCGAACACCTTTGGCGCGTCGCCGCGCTCGGCCAGCGAGAAGGCCATCCGCGAGGCCGTGTAGAGGCCGGAATTCAGGCATGACAGCACGGCGGTGAGGACGATGACGTCCATGATGGTGCCGGCTCCGGCGATGCCGATCCGGTCGAGCACCGCGACGTACGGGCTCTTGGCGACGTTGCTCGCGTTCCACGGCAGCAGCGTGATGACGATGGCGATGGAGCCGAGGTAGAAGACCAGGATCCGCCAGATCACGCTGTTCACCGCGCGGGTCACGGCACGGCCCGGGTCGCGGGACTCGCCCGCCGCGATGGTGACGATCTCGCTGCCCATGAAGGCGAAGACGACGGTCAGCAGGCCGGTGATGACGGCGCCGTACCCGTGCGGGAAGAAGCCGCCGTGTCCGGTGAGGTTGGTCGTTCCGACGGCGTGCGTTCCGGGCAGCAGCCCGAAGATGGCGAGCAGGCCGAGAACGATGAACACGGCGATCGCGACGACCTTGATGAGGCTGAACCAGAATTCGAATTCGCCGTACGAGCCGACCGAGAACAGGTTCGTGGCCGTGAGGATGATCATCAGGATCAGCGCCAGGAGCCACTGCGGCAGCGCCGGGATCCAGCCGTGTACGATCTTGGCGCCGGCCGTCGCCTCGACGGCCAGGACGACCGCCCAGAACCACCAGTACAGCCAGCCGATGGTGAAGCCGGCCCAGCGGCCGATCGCGCGGTCGGCGTAGGCCGAGAAGGACCCGGTGTCCGGCGACGCGGCCGACATTTCGCCGAGCATCCGCATGACGAGGACGACGAGCAGGCCGGCGATGCCGTACGACACGAGGATGGCCGGCCCGGTCATGTGAACGCCGGCTCCGGACCCGACGAACAGCCCCGCCCCGATGACGCCGCCAATGGCGATCATGCCGACGTGGCGGTTCTTTAGCCCTTTCTGGAGGCTTTTGTCGGCCATATACCCTCTCCTGTCACTTTGGGTGTTTGGAACGTTATACCGAAGGTGGCCAGGAGCTTAAGGGATGCTTAGGGCGGATTGTCCAGCTCAGCGCGGTTAAAACCTGTCAGGTCTCCGGCTGTTCGGTCAGGGGGAGCAGCACCTGGAAACGGGTGTCGCCCGGGTGCGAGGTGACCCGCAGGTCCCCGTGGTGGCGGTTCACGACGATTCGCCAGGAGATGTCCAGGCCGAGCCCGGTGCCCTCGCCGACCGACTTTGATGCCCGGGCTTGTGTCGCAGATCTCGACCAGCGCCCGGTCGTTGTCCCGGCGGGTGCGGATCGTCAGCGTCCCCCCGCATCCGTGTCGGCGTACGCGGTGAGCAGCGCGCGCGGGGCGTGCGGGAACAGGTCCATCGCCTGCTCGAGAAAGGCGATGCCGTTCATGTTCGGGATCCGGTAGTCGGCCAGGATCGCGGCCACCGCGTCACCGCGCAGCTTGATCTCGCGCAACGCTTCCAGGGATCGACGCCTGAGTCGGCCAGTACGACGCGGTAGTCGTTTCCGAAGCGTCGCCGCAGGTCGCGGGCGACGGCACGGGACACCGACGGGTCATCGTCGATCGTCATCAGGATCGGCATGCTCATGACCCGGTCATTTCAGCTCATTCCGTTTCCGGGGCGCCGCCGTGAGGTGGCATGGCCGGGACCGTACGGCGCGTGCCGGACGCCCCACCGAGGCCGCGGAAGCACGGAACGGCGCGGCTGGGTGAGGTCTTTGTCACCGCACGGTGACGGTGCCTTTATCCAGCGTTATCTCGCCATGTCGGCATCTGTTGGCAACTGATTTCGGAGAGTCACTGACGGACGTACCGTTACGTGTGGTAGTTCTGTGACTTCTCTCCGAGATAACGGTCTCGCGAGATCCTTGCTCGCCTCTCCCCTGAATCACGATCTTCGGGAGTCCTCGTGACCGATCGTTCTAATCGTTTCAATCGTCCTTGTGGTGGCCGTCCGGCGGTGCGCGTGCGCACTCTCACGGCGGCCGCCGCAGTCGCGGTGGCCGCCGCGACGTCCGCGGCGGGTTGCGCCAAGAGTCACTCGCCGGCGCCGTCAGGTGGCCAGACGCCGTCGTCCATCGGAAAGCTGCCGCAGGCGACGACGTTCACCACGCTGAAAGGTCTCGGGCAGGACAGCGCCGGGGCCGCGGCCGACGGCACGGTGGTCCACCCGAAGGCCGCCGTGCCCGTGTCCGCGACGGCCGGGGGACCGGCCCTGGCCGTGCTGCCGAGCACCCAGCTCGGCGGCCCGACCTGGGTGCCGGTCGTCGAGACGAAGCCGGGATGGGACCGCGTCCTGCTGCCCAGTCGGCCGAACCGCTCGACCGGCTGGATCCCCACCGGGAAGACCTCCCTGGACACCGCCCGCAGCCCGTACGAGATCAAGGTCGACACCTCGGCGCGCAGGCTCACGCTCACCAAGTCCGGCCAAAAGCTCGGCACCTGGACCGTCGCGGTCGGGGCGCCGAAGACGCCGACCCCCATCGGGCGGACGTTCCTCATGGCCTCCCTGGCGCCGGCCAAGAAGACCTACAGCCCGCTGATCCTGCCGGTGGGCGCGCACTCCGAGACGCTCGACACGTTCGGCGGCGGTCCCGGCACGGTGGCGTTCCACGGCTGGCCGAGCACCTCCGTGTTCGGCCAGGCGGTGACGCACGGCTGCGTCCGCGTGCCCGCCGACGCGCTGACCAAGCTGTCCGAGGTCCCCCTCGGCACGCCGGTCGTCGTGACGGCCTAGTTCCCCTCATCCTCCGGCCAGGACCCCCTGGCCTTCCCTTTTCACCATTTCCCAAGGAGTCGTCATGCGCTCGACACGTCTCGCCGCCTATGTGGTGGCCGCCGGTGTGCTGGCCGTACCGCCGGCACTCGCCGGTACGGCCTCGGCCACGACCGACACCGGCTCGGCCTACGGGCTGGCCGCCACGGGTCTGGTCGCCATCCCCGCCACCCCGGCGGTCGCCGCCACCGCCGACAAGAGCCTGGCCGAGTTGCCGGCCAACCCCCTCATCGACGTCAAACTCCTGCACGTCACCGCGAGGCCGGAATTCGCCCGTGCCAGCGTCACCGACCTGCGCGTCGCCAAGGCCGCCCTCACCGCCCACCTGATCACCGCCACCTGCGTCAACGGCGCGGGAATCTCCCACCTGGCGGGCGCCCGGCTGGGGGAACACGCTCTGGCCGCCAACGCCGCCCCGAACAGCGCCATCACCGTCCCCGTCCAAGGACTCGGCACCGCCGCGGTCACCCTCAACAAACAGACCCGCGACGCCGATGGCAGCCTGACCGTCACCGCCGTCGAGGTCACCCTCCCGCTCGGCGCCGGCCGTACGCAGACCCTCAGCGTCTCCTCGGCCACCTGCGCGGGGGCTCCCACCGGTCCGGCGCCGAAGCCCACGCCGGTCCCCAGCAACCTTCCCGTCACGGGCTGAGGATGCCCGGGATGCGACGGTCTCCGGCACTATGCGCCCGGAGGCCGTCGCGCCGGGAAAAGCGTTGAACGTCAAAAGACGGAAACGCTCCGTACTCATGCGGAGATAGTGAGTAAGGCGCTACTTTTGGCGGCCTCGTGGGTTTTCTGAGCACCGTGTGTCAGATCCCCGTATTTTTTAACGGGAGGCGCTGTGACGGACCCCCTGCCTCGCCGCCGGCGTCATCGTCGGTGGAAAGGCCGGATGACGCGGTCGGCTTCGCCCTCTACGGCCCGAGGTTCCAGCGGGAACCCGCCGAGTTTTACCGGCGCATGAGGCGGGACCACGGTCCGGTCGCCCCGGTCGTTTTCGAAGGCGACGTGCCGGCCTGGCTGGTCCTGGGCTATCGCGAGGTCTGGCAGGTCACCGGCAACCCGCACAGCATCGGGCAGGCGCTCAACGAGGTGCTGTGGGAGGACACGCCCACGCAGAACCTCCCCGGCCGCTGGGCCACGCGCAACACCGAGCTGGGCGGCCGGCTCATCCGGGAGGGTGATCTGGTCGTGCTG
The DNA here is from genome assembly GCA_045806665.1 of Actinoallomurus sp. Classification (GTDB taxonomy): domain Bacteria; phylum Actinomycetota; class Actinomycetes; order Streptosporangiales; family Streptosporangiaceae; genus Actinoallomurus. The sequence continues at coordinate 3,614 of JBJMIW010000102.1, read as the reverse complement.
GGACTGGCGGCGGCCAACACCGACCCGGAGGTGCGCCCGCACGACGACATCGGTGCGCTCGGCAACCAGGCGCACCTGTCGTTCAGCCACGGCGAGCACGGCTGCCCCCAGGCGGCGCGTGAGATCGCCGAGGTCATCGCCGAGACGGGCGTCGAGGTGCTCGTCGACCGGCTCCCCGACGTGACGCCGGCCGTCGCCGCCGACGAGCTCGTGTGGCGTCCGTCCGTGTGGATGCGCGGCCTGCTCGCGCTGCCGGCGCGGTTCACCCCCGCGCCCACCCAGGGCGATTTCGGCTGACCCGCGTCCGCTACGCCCGATCGGGCAAAGCATGGTGAATTCTCCTGAAAAGCGACAAAACGTCGCGTGAGAACTACCGGACGACTACTATCTCCGTCCCATACGCGGCCTGGTCCCGTTGGGGCACGGGCGGGACATCGCGGCCGAGGGCGAGGGATCGAGATAGAGACCTACGAGCGCGCGGGTCGGCAAGAGCGAATTCCCTCCACTTTGTGCCGTTCGCTGCGCTTCGTCGTACGACGCTCGGCCGGGAACAGCGCCGCCTCCCACACCGAGCGGCGCCTTGGCGCCGACTTATCGGCCATTACCTGAGCGTGGTCGGGGTCCCCCCTCTGCGGAGCACCGGCCCACCTGTCCGGATGACTCCGTTCCTTCGATCCAACCGCCGACGAGGACCTGATTGATGTCAGCACACGTTCCAACCCACCAGCGGGCGGAGCGCCCGCCGATGGACCGGGCCCTGCTCGTCCTGCTGGCCACGGTGGTCGTCACCGGCGGCGCCTGCCTGTGGGCGACGGCCTCGGCTCCCGCCGCGGATCGAGGGCTCGTCGCCTCCTGTTCCGGGGTCGCGGCACTGGCCCTGTGCGCGGCCTTGACGCTGGCCGCCTACGAATTCCAGACCGCGCGCCTCCTCCGGGAGCACATCGAGGCGATGGAGTCGGACGTCGCCCGGCTGTCCGAGGAGACCCTGCCGGCCGTGGTGAAGCGGCTACGCGCCGGGGCCTCCGGCGACACGGCCATGTCCTCGATCGAGCAGCCCGCGGACGCCGTCCACCGGCGCGTCCTGCGGACCCTCGTCGTCGAGGTCGCCCGGGGTGAGCGCATGCGGGCCGCCGCCATGTCGGCCTGCGCGAACGCCGCCGGTCGCGTCCAGGCGCTCGCCACCAGCATGCTCGCCGACCTGCGCGACATGGAGAACCGCCACGATGAGGAGGTCCTCGGCGACCTGCTCAAGCTGGACCACGCCACCGCGCAGGCCGGCCGCCTCGCCGACAGCATCGCCGTGCTGACCGGCGCCCGGTCCGGCAGGCGCTGGACCAAGCCGATCGTGATGGAGAGCATCCTGCGCGGCGCCGTCGGCCGGATCAGCGCCTACCAGCGCGTACGGGTGCACTCCACCAGCGCCGTCGCCGTCGCCGGCTACGCCGCCGAAGGCGTCATGCACGCCCTGGCCGAGCTGATGGACAACGCGACGAGCTTCTCCCCGCCCGCCGAAGAGGTCCACATCTACGTCGAAGAGGTGCATGCGGGCATCCTGGTCAGGATCGAGGACGGCGGCCTGGGGATGAGCGCCGCCGCCCTGGAGCGCGCGGAGCGGGCGGTGTCCTCCGAGTCGCTGGACCTGACGACACTGTCGGGCACCCGGCTCGGGCTCGCGGTCGTGGGCTGCCTCGCCCGCAAGCACGGCCTCACCGTCTCCTTCCGGCCGTCCTCCCGCGGTGGCACCGGAGTCGTGGTCATGGTCCCGAGGCGCCTGATCACACAGCCGGGACCGGACACCGTATCGAGCGGGTCGCGGGCGGTGGGGCTGGGCGCCCGTCGTACCGAGGTCGAGTCCCCGGCCGCCCCCGCCCCGGGCGAGGTCGCGGTCCCGGATGCCGCGGTCGCCACCGCCCCGGGCGCGGTGGCCGACCAGGACACCGACCCGTCGACCGGACCGTTCAGCACGGCCGAGGCCGAGAGCGAGAGCATCACGACCGGCGAGATGATCGCCGGACTGCCCAGGCGACGGAGGGGACAGACGCTCACGGCGGCATCGGCCTCCGCGTCAGAGGACTCCCAGGCGCCGAAGCCCCGATCCGGCAAACCCGCGTCCGACCCCGGGGCCAGGTTCAGCGCCTTCCGCGAGGCCGGACGCCGCAAGCGTACGAGCGGGGACGCGCCCGCACCCGAGACGGATGAGAGCTGAACGATCGGCTCGCCCTGCCAGGCCGCAATGACAAGACATGAGATTGGAGGCAGGGGACGCGTCTCCGGTGCACGAGCCCGGAACCACCGTCCCGCACACCCCATGAAGACGACAGACCGCGATCTCGACTGGCTGCTGGAGAATCTCCTCGAGCGTACGCCGGAGAGCCGGCACGCCCTGGTGCTGTCCAAGGACGGGTTGAAGCTCTGCCACACGTACGGGCTCAGCGTGGACCAGGCCGACCAGCTGGCCGCCATCGCCTCGGGCATCCAGAGCCTGTCCTACGGCGCCTCGGCCGAGTTCGGCGACGGCTCCGGCGGCCTTCGCCAGTCCATGACGGAGTTCCACGGCGGGCTGCTGTTCATCGTCGAGGCGGGTGAGGGCGCCCACCTGGCCCTCATCGCCGGCGAGGACGCCGACGTGGGGGTCATCGGGCACAACATGCATGAGCTGGTCGAACAGCTGGGCGAGTACCTGATCGCGCAGCCCCGTCAGTCGAAGCAGAGCAGCACCTCGCGATGACGTCCCGGCCAGTCGACAGAGAGGACCCGGACCGGCTGTACATCGTCACCGGTGGCCGCAGCCGGGTGGACGAGAGCTCGATCGACCTCGTCTCCCTGATCGTCAGCGAGTGCGATCCCACGCCGGGGATGCAGTCCGAGCACGTGAAGATCCTCCGCATGTGCACGAACCCGATGGCGGTCGTGGAGATCGCCGCCGAGCTCGGGCTGCCGGTCAGCGTGGTGAAGATCCTGCTGTGCGACCTGCTCGACACCGGTCGGATCACCGCGCGGCATCCGACCGCGGCCCCCGTCAAGACCAGACTCCCCGAACCCGCCATCCTGAAGCAGGTGCTCCTTGGACTTGAAAAGCTCTGACCGGCTCACGAGTACGCCGCTGCGGAGCACCGCCAGCAACGGACTGAAGATCGTCATCGTCGGGGGCTTCGGCGTGGGCAAGACGACCATGGTCCGGTCGGTCAGCGAGATTCGGCCGCTGAGCACCGAAGAGGTCATGACCCGGGCCGGCGTCGGCATCGACAACCCCGCCGCCGTGCGGGACAAGACTACGACGACGGTCGCGTTCGACTTCGGCCGGATCAGCCTCAACGACCAGATGGTGCTGTACCTGTTCGGCGCACCGGGGCAGCAGCGGTTCTGGTTCCTGTGGGATCGGCTGTTCTCCGGCACCCTCGGGGCGGTCGTGCTCGTGGACACCCGGCGGGTGCAGGACTCCTGGTATGCCATCGACCGTCTCGAGCACCACGGGATGCCGTTCATCGTCGCCCGCAACGACTTCGGCGGGCCCGCCCACCGGCTCGAGGACCTGCGGAAGGCGCTGGACCTGTCCGAGGACGTCCCGCTCATCGAGTGCGACGCCCGCGAGCGTGAGTCGTCCAAGAAGGTGC
>JBJMIW010000101.1:0-5401 GCA_045806665.1 Actinoallomurus sp. | reverse complement strand
CCCTGCTGGCCCAGGCCGTGGATCCAGTTGATCGTTTCCCCGCTCAACAAAGTGTGATTCGGGAAGGTCACGAGGAAGGAGGAGATCTTGTCGGTGAACTGCGGTGGGCTCATGCCGGCGGCGCGGAGTGAGTCGAGCATGGCGCGGATGCCCGAGCCGCGGTTCTCACAGACGGTGCGGGTCTCGCCGGGCAGGGGGACGTCTTCGAGGAGTTTGATGAGGGTGGCATTGCGGGCCGAAGAGACGCCTTCTTCCCCGAGGGCGTCTACCGTGACGGGGCCGAACAGTCCGCCGGGATTGCGGATGATCAGCCGGTCGGGGTACATCTCGACCTGAACCTGAGTGCCGCGGGCGCCGCTGGACAGATCGCGGTGGACCAGAGCGTTGACGACCGCCTCGCGTAGTGCGGTCTCGGGGTACTCCCAGACGTCCTGCCGGCCGGCACCTCCGATGATCGCCCGGCGGGACATGTTCCGGCGGATGGCCGCCAGCGTGTCCCTGACCATGACCGGGATCGGTCCCTCCAGCGTCACGTTGTCCAGGAATCTCTCGCCGGATCGGGGACCGGTCGCCATGGGGTAGTGGACGAAGGTGACCATCAGCTGGGGGAAGTACTCCTGGGGGTAGTTGCCGAGCGCCAGCAACCCCGCCAGCGAGACCGTGTTTTCCCCGTTCTCCCCGGGCACGAGTACCTTGGCGCGGCGCAGAACCGCGAGACGGTCCAGATCCTTGAACGCGTACGGCCTGCTGGTCCGCAACCGGGCGATCAGTGCATCGACACCGGTCGGGTCAAGGTGTTCCAGACCCACTCCGTGGATGGCCTGCTCGTCATCGCGGGGCTGTCCGCGTGAGGACAGCATGACCTGAACCTCGTAGGCCGAGAGGCGGCGATCATCGTCGCCGACTCGGATGTAGCTGCCCTTGGTGATGCCGGTCCCACGCGAACAACAGGGCTTCTGAGCAGGGTCGATCTCAGGGACCTCCGCAACCAGGACCTGCGCTCCCTCGAAAGTATGGATCTTGATGAGCGGCCGGAGCGGTGGTTCCATGTCCTCAGAGCACATGGAAGCAAGGTCGGCCGCCAGCTTCGCGGGATCGGGGAGTCCCGTCACGCTGAATCGCTGGGCTTCGTCCAGCCCGAGGATGACGACGCCACCTTGCGTGTTGGCGAACGCCGAGAGAGTCTCGCGCAGCGACTTGGGGAGGCCGCCCTGGGCCTTCTTCACCTCGACGTCGGCGATGTCCGCACCGATGGTGCGAAGGTTATCGACGATCTCCGCGAGTTCTGCGTCGAGCATCTCATCTCCCCAACCAACACCATGCTAGTTAGCATGCTAGTTAGCATGGTTGTGAGCAAGCTGATTGACCAAGGACATCGCTGATCGCCCGTAACCGCTGAGAGCTTCGTCCGATGCGTACGGATCCCGGGACGTTCGGGCGGGCGGCGGTGCGCTGTTCAGGGGGCCGTGATGATCTAGTTTGCGTGTCGCTCGGTAAGTTCGGCGATCTCCACCAGCGCCACATCGAGCCGCATCTGCAACTCGACCGGATCATCCCACTCGGACCAGACGGCCACATATCAATGATCCAAAGCATGGGGCCGAGCATCGGCGAACCTCGCGTATTCGCCAGGGCAGCTCAGCCGGGTGGGATCACTGGTCGGTCGGGGCGATGCCGAGGTCGGCGCGGTCGAAGCGGGCGATGAGACTGGGCTTGCGGAGATGCTGTCGGCGCAGGAGCGTGAATCGCCGTACGAACTCCTCGGCGTGGCCGGCGCGTGAGGTGACCACCTGTAGATCCTTGAGGATCTCGACGGCTGTGTCGTAGTCGCTCGGCCTGCGGGTGTCGATCAGCGCGTCGGCGCGTGCCCAGGCCGTTTCCTGGTCGCGGGCCAGGGCGTCCAGCCCCTTCTCGCGGGCCAGCACACGCTCCCGTGCACGGCGAGCCTCCTCCGCGGCGTGCGCGGCCTCGGCCTGCCGTTGGCGTTCCTGCCGGATGTCCGCGGCGGCGTCCAGCAACTCGGCGACCGTGCGACGGGGACGTCCATTCCCGCTGATGCCGGGTTCACCACGGAAGCGACGCAGCAACTCCATCTGGACCTGGGCGCCGTGGCCTTGCGCGACCTGAAGCAGGAGCCGCTCCCTGTCCCTGGAGGGCAGGTCGTTGATCCATCTGGCGAGTTCGCGGGGATCGTCCTTGATCTTCGCCAGGGGTGGGCTCGTCTGGGCTGCGACCGTGAGCAGGTCGGCGTCCAGACGGAGGAAGTCCGCCAAGGCCCGCTGTGGCGCGGTGAGGGAGCTCAGCCCGGCGGGTACCGGCGGTTCGAGTTCGTCTTCGGCGTCGTAGTCGAAGGCGTCCTCGTCGCGTTCCCATGTCCCGTAGCCGGCCAGCCAGGCCAGATAGAGAGGCCGCAGGTCACCGGCGGCGAGTTCGGAGCGTACACCGACGATGGCCGACAGGGAGTCCTCGGCCCCCTCTACCCAGTCCCCGCCCTCGTCCTCGCTGGTCAGGTCGAGGATGAGATGTTCGCGGGTGGTCCAGGCGGCCACGTGAGGGTCGACGCGGTACTGCTCGACGGCCTTGAGGTCGAGGAAGGTACGGGGCAGGCGGAGCATGACCTGGTGGGCGCCCCAGTTGGTGAGGTAGAGGTGGGCGTCGTAATAGCGCTCCATCATCGCGCGGGGATCGCCGCGAAAATCGCCCCAGTGGTATTCATTGGTGAAACTGGTGGCGGTGATCCGGGCCCGGGTGGGCAGGGCGCGGACCTCGGTCTGCTGCCGTTCGTCCAGGGGCCGGTCGACGGCCAGGAACTCGTAGTACTGGCACTCGCTCATCGTCGTTTCGTCGTCAGGGGGCCCAGTGCCGGTATGCCTCGATCCATTCGGCGCCGGCCGGGGGTGGGGTGGGGAGCGGCAGGTCCAGGATGCCGATCGCCTGGCGGTGCTCGTCGCGGGTGCAGACCGCGACGATACCGCTACCGGGCAGCAGGTCGACCTTCGTAACGGTCACTTCGACACCCAGGACGGTGGTCTGGAACGGGACAGCGAGGTTGTCCTCGATCACGGCATGGAAGGCCGTGAGCTGTTCCTACTCGTCATAGGCATCGACGATGGCCTGCTCGACCAAGGCATCCAGCTCGGCCTTCCTCATTTTCGCCACGCCCCGCAGCCTACCGAGGCGGCGGGTGGAGAAACGTTGCCATCGCGGTGGCGGCAGAGCCCAACCGGCACGGCTTTCCGCCGGGCCCTCTGGACGCCAGCGCCGCCCTCCCGCTGCGTTTTCAGGCGCGGTACCAGCGGCTGGTCGACATCCTCGTGACCCAGAAGTGGCGAGCCACCTCGCCGGCCTGAAGTCGCAATCGCTCACGTCGCCCGCCGCCCTCGGCAGTCAATCCGTCACCGTGCGTATACCCGATATACCCGACATGACCACCCCGAGAATCAGCGTCGAACAGAACTAATATCGGCTATTCATGGCCAGAAGTGTAGGTAACAAGATATGAGTCCATTGTGGGTGTGAATTAGTTATGGTGTACGGGTAATTTTTGTCGTTCGTCATATGCGGACTCTGGGTGTATTAGATGCTGGAACCGAAGTGTCCGACTGCAGCGGGAGACGGGCCATGGTTGCGACTGTGCGGACTGTACCGTCGGAGACGAACCGGAACGCGGGCGGCGATACGCTGCTGGCCTGGGCGGAGCGATCGGGAAACCGCACGGTGGCGGAGCCGCGTGGGGGCAGGCTGCGGTTCGCTTTCTATGGGCGGGTGTCGACCGAGGATCGTCAGGATCCGGTGACGTCGCAGGCGCGGCAGCGGGATCAGGCCGCCGCTTTGGTCGGTGAGCATGGGCGGATCATGGCCGAGTCCTTTGATGCGGGGCAGAGCCGAGTGCTGCCGTGGGCGCGGCGGCCGCAGGCCGCGGCGTTGGTGGCGGCGGGCACATCGGTTGGAACCAGCCCCGGAGACCGCCCCGATTGTGAAGTGGATCTTTGCTCAGCGGCTCGCCCGTCATAGCGTGGCCCGGATTGCCCGGGCGTTGAACGATGCGGGGGTTCCCTGTCCGTCGGCGGCCGATCCGGAGCGCAACGCCCACCGGTCGGGACGGGGGTGGACCCAGACGACGGTGCGGAGCATCCTGGCCAATCCCCGTTACACCGGGCGGCAGGTATGGAACCGCCAGCCCACCGCCCATGATCTGATCGATCCGGCCAACACCGGGCTCGGGCATAGGCAGGTGCAGCGATGGAACCTACCCGATGGCTGGGTCATTTCCGCCCGGCCCTCGCACCCGGCCCTAATCAGCGAGACCGACTTCGTCGCTGTCCAGAACATCTGCGCTCTGCGCGGCAGTCCCGACCCGGATCGCTGTTACCGGTTGGCCGGGCTGCTGCGCTGCGGAATCTGCGGGCGCCGCATGGAGTCGTGCTGGGCGAACAACCGGGCGGCCTACCGGTGCCGACACGGCCACACCAGCGCCTCGAAAGCGGACCCCGAGCGGCCGAAGAACCTCTACATCCGCGAGGACCGCATCCTCGTCCACCTGCCGGCGCTCTACATCCTCGTGGCCAAACCGGATCCAGCGAACGCGCCGACCAGCGCTGAGGACGTCATCGGCCACTTGCGGGCGGAGAAGATCACGTTGACCTACGACCCCGAAACTCGAAGCCTTGGGGCGGACTCTCGCGAGGGGGTGAAGATCACCATCGACCGCACACACTGACAGGCGCACTGCCGCAGCACTAGAAGGAGGAGACCACGTCGCATCCACGGTCGGTGCCCAGCCGGAGACCGGGCACCTGACGGCGCTCTGTCATGCCCGCAAACATCCGGACATGTACGAACTGTGTGTCCGAGGGGGGACTCGAACCGATCTCCTATGTACTGGAGCCCTTTGACGAGGTCTCCCCTTGGCTGGACGTCGACTAGGACGGCTGGCGCAGCCGGAGGGATTCGAACCCCCCAACCCTCTGATCCGTAGTGTGTGTCGCCGTGGGGTAATCCTCCTGGTCATTGCCGTTGACCTGGGTATATACCTCTCGGCGTTTCGCGTTGTTGCGCTGGCTTTCGCGGCCGGATGGGGCCAGATTGCGGCCACGCCGCACAGCTCCCAGCTTGCCACCTCGTCACCCCGAGGGAGGTGATCGCGACAGCGACACGATCGAGCGCGCGGGCGATGGCGAACAAACCCGAACCGGAGGCACACGGTTTAGGAAACCACTGGCGATCTAGGTACTGCACCCGTCCTGACCTGCGGACGGGCAGCTTCAGCAGGTGGTGTGCGTGACCGTCATCCCGCGCATATCCCGCGCACTCCACGGTCCCCGTCGTCGACCAGCGGGCCGGTGTCATACAGAATCACGCCGAGCCTTGTCGGTAGGGTCACAGCATGCCTGATCGTCGT
>JBJMIW010000100.1:0-18462 GCA_045806665.1 Actinoallomurus sp. | reverse complement strand
TGTGCGGCGAGGTGCCCGGACGACGCCGGGGCGTGCATCCGCTGGTGGAGAGCGGAAAGGCGGACTTGTTCTGATGGCGGCCCTTGACGACCTCGCCAAGGCGTGCGAGGTACGCCCGGGCGAGGCGGGCGACGCGGTGCAGGGTGTCACGCCGTCGTACGTCGCCACGCCCGCCACGGTCGCGGAGGCCGCCGACCTGATGCGGGCGGCGGCCGAACACGAGCTCACGCTGGTGCCGCGTGGAGCCGGCACCAAGATGCACTGGGGCGCCCCGCCGGAGCGCTGCGACCTGCTCGTCGAGACCCACCGCCTCGCCCGGATCGTCGAGCACGCCGCTGGAGACCTCGTCGTCAAGGCCGAGGCGGGCCTGATCCTGGACGACCTGCGCGAGGTCCTGGCGGGCTCGAGGCAGCAGCTCGCACTCGACGTGCTGCCGCCGGGCGGCACCGTGGGCGGTGTCCTGGCGACCGGCGCCGCCGGACCGCGCCGGCTGCTGTACGGCTCGGCGCGCGACCTGCTCATCGGCATCACCGTCATCCGCGCCGACGGCGTCGTCGCGCACGCGGGCGGCAAGGTCGTCAAGAACGTCGCCGGGTACGATCTCGGCAAGCTGTTCACCGGGTCGTACGGGACGCTCGGCCTGATCGTCGAGGCGGCCTTCCGGCTGCATCCGCTGCCGCGCGCGGCGGCGTACGTCTCGGCGACGGCCGCCGACGCGGCACAGGCGCTGGAGATGGCCCAGTCGCTGCTGCACTCGACCCTGGTGCCCGCCGCGATCGAGGTGGACGGCCCCGGTCCGATCACCGTCGCGGCCCTGTTCGAAGGCGTTCCCGACGGCGTCCCGCCCCGGGCGGAGGCGGCGTGTGACCTGATCGGCGGCCGGATCGACGACGGTCCGCCCGGCTGGTGGGGCCGGCTCCCCGACGGCGAGGTCCTGGCCGAGGTACGGGCCCGGCCGACCGCCCTCGCGGACCTGTTCACCGAGCTCGACGGCGCCGGGCGGATCCGCGGCTCCGTCGGACGCGGCGTATGGCACGTCGCCCTGCCCGCCGACGGCGCGGACGACGCGCTGACGCGGCTGCGACGCCACGGCACCGCGGTGGCGCTCACCGAACCCGCGGGCGTACGGCTCGACCGGTGGGGGCCGATGCCGGCGCTGCCGCTGATGCGCCGCGTCAAGGACCAGTTCGATCCCGGGCACCGTCTGGCGCCGGGCCGCTTCGCGAGGGGCATCTGATGGAGGAGTTCCGGGAGCTGCTCGACGACTGCGTGCACTGCGGGTTCTGCCTGCCGACCTGCCCGACGTACGTGCTGTGGGGCGAGGAGATGGACTCGCCGCGCGGCCGCATCCACCTGATGGACCAGCTGGAGCGCGGCGGTCCGCTGACCGAGTCGACCATCGAGCACGTCGACCGCTGTCTCGGCTGCATGGCCTGCGTGACGGCGTGTCCGTCCGGAGTCCAGTACGACCGGCTAATCGAGATGACGCGGGCGCGGGTCGAGGACGACCACCCGCGGTCGCGGGGCGAGCGGCTGCTGCGCGAGATGATCTTCGCGGTGTTCCCCTACCCGCAGCGGCTGCGGGCGCTGCGCGGGCCGCTGCGCGCGTACCGCCGGCTGAACCTCGACCTCTCGTCCCTCCTGGAGCGCGTCTCCCCCACCCTGGCGGCGATGGAACGCCTCGCCCCGCCGCCCACCCGGCACGTACGCCTGCCGGAACGGGTCGCCGCCCGCGGCGAGCGCCGGGCCGTCGTCGGAATGCTGACCGGGTGCGTGCAGCGGGAGTTCTTCCCCGGCGTCAACGAGGCGACCGCACGCGTGCTGGCGATGGAGGGCTGCGACGTCGTCATCCCGAAGGGCCAGGGCTGCTGCGGGGCGCTCTCGTTGCACAGCGGGCGGGCTGAGGAGGCGAAGGCGTTCGCGCGCCGGACGATCGAGGCGTTCGCGGACGTCGACGTCATAGTGGTCAACGCGGCCGGCTGCGGGTCGGCGATGAAGGACCACGGCGCGGTGCTCGCCGACGACCCGGAGTGGGCCGAGCGCGCGGCTGCGCTGTCCGCCAAGACGAGGGACCTCGCGGAGTTCCTGGCCGAGCTGGGTCCGCGCGCCACCCGGCACCCTCTGGAACTCACGGTCGCCTACCACGACGCGTGCCACCTCGGGCACGCCCAAGGCGTACGTGCGCAGCCCCGACAGTTGCTCGGCGACATCCCCGGACTGGAGATCAGGGAGGTCGCCGATCCGGAGATCTGCTGCGGGTCCGCCGGGGTCTACAACCTCCTGCAGCCGGAGGCGGCGAGCGAGCTCGGTGAGCGCAAGGCACGGAACGTCGCCGCCACCGGCGCGGACCTGCTCGTGGCCGCCAATCCCGGCTGCACCCTCCAGATCACCACCGCCCTGCGCCGCCGGGGAGAGGACATCCCGGTGGCCCACACGGCCGAGGTGCTCGACGCGTCCATTCGGGGGATCGGCAAGGAATCATTCATCTCCCGGAGGTGAGCGTTGTTCAAACAGGTGCTCGATCCCGTCGCCCATTCCCTCGCCTGGAGTTCCCTCGTCGCCGCCCTGCCACTGCTGACGCTGTTCGTGCTCCTCGGCGTCCTGCGGATGCGGGCGTGGACCGCCTCGCTGGTGTCCCTCGCCGTCGCGCTGGTCGTGGCGATCTTGGCGTACGGCATGCCGGTCGGCCAGGCGGTCCTGGCCGGCACCGAGGGTGCGGCGTTCGGGTTCTTCCCGATCCTGTGGATCGTGATCAACGCGATCTGGGTCTACACGATGACCGTCGAGACCGGGCACTTCGACGTGCTGCGGCGTTCGTTCGCGCGGGTCAGCGACGACCAGCGGATCCAGGCGATCATCATCGCGTTCTCCTTCGGGGCGCTGCTGGAGGCCCTGGCCGGGTTCGGCACGCCCGTGGCGGTCACCTCGGTCATGCTCATCGCGCTGGGCTTCCGGCCGCTGAAGGCGGCGGTCCTGGCGCTGACCGCGAATACCGCGCCGGTGGCCTTCGGCGCGATGGCGACCCCGATTCTGACGCTCGGCAAGGTGACGTCGCAGTCCAGTGACACGCTCGGGGCGATGGTGGGGCGGCAGACGCCGATCCTGGCGCTGTTCGTGCCGTTGGTGCTGGTGAGCATCGTCGATGGCCGCCGGGGGATCCGGGAGACCTGGCCGGCCGCGCTCGGTTGCGGGGTGTCCTTCGCGGTCGCGCAGTACGCCACGTCGAACTTCGTCTCGGTGCCCCTGGCCGACGTGGTGGCCTCCCTGGTGTCGGTCGCGGCGGTCGTGGCGATCGTCCGGCCGCGGCTGCGGCCGAGCGGGCAGGCGGTCATCGCAGGCGGCGCGGTGGACGAGCCGACGCCCGAGTTGGCCGACCGGGTGGCCCACCCCGACGATCGACGCGAGGTCGTACGGGCCTACCTGCCGTACGCGACGATCATCGTCGTCTTCGTCGTCTGCCAGATAACCGCGGTCAAGAACGCCCTCGGCAAGGCGACGCAGACGGTGAACTGGCCCGGCCTGCACCTGGAGAGCGCGGCGGGCAAACCGCTTTCCCTGCCGACGTTCACGCTGAACTACCTGACCAGTCCGGGCACCCAGATGCTGGTCGCCGGAGTCATCACCATGATCATTTTGCGAATATCGGTCCGCGGTGCGCTGCGCGCCTATCGGGACACGTTGGTGCAACTGCGGTGGGCCATCCTCACCGTCATGCTCGTGCTGGCGCTGGCGTTCGTCATGAACGCCTCCGGACAGACGATCACACTGGGCACCTGGATGGCGGGCGCCGGGGCATTCTTCGCGTTCCTCTCCCCCACCCTCGGCTGGCTCGGCACCGCGGTCACCGGCTCGGACACGTCCTCGAACTCCCTGTTCGGCGCGCTGCAGGTCGCGGCCGCGGGCAAGGCCGGCCTGTCCCCGGTGCTCCTGGCGGCCGCCAACAGCTCCGGCGGCGTGCTCGGCAAAATGGTCTCCCCGCAGAACCTGGCGATCGCCGCGGCCGCGGTCGGACTGGACGGCAGGGAGGGCGACATCTTCCGCCGCGTGATCCTTTGGAGTCTCGTCTTTCTCGGCGGGATGTGCGTCCTGGTCCTTTTGCAGTCCAGCGCCATTCTCTCGTGGATGGTGCCCTGACGAACGGCCATCACCCGGGTAATTCCTGCTTTCCACCTGCTTAGATATCTTCTGTCCCCATCAAACGAGGGGTGCGGGGCTGAGACTCGCCCGCATGCAGCCATCGAAGCGGGATATCAATGCCGGCGAGCCATCGCTCACACCGGCGCAAGAAAGCCGGGAACGCCGCCCGCCTCGGCATTGCGGGCGGCGTCGTCGGAGTGGTCGCCGTCGCCGGGTTGATCTTCACCGTCCGGACGCACGAGTCCCCCGCCGACGGCGATCCGGGCACCATGGCGGCGAAGACGGAGGCCGCCGCTCACCAACACCGGCACCCGGCCGGCCCTGCTCGACTTCCCGGCCGACCTGTTCGTCAAGCGCTCGGTCCTTGCCCTGCACCAGGCCCGGGCCCCAACTGACGAGACGATCCGTCCGCCGTCATGTACATCTGATACATTCATGACATGAGCGATCCGGTGATCGAGTCCATGGCGGAGGCCCGAAGCCACTTGGCGGACGTCATTGATCGTGCCCGACGAGACGAGACTCCGACGATCATTACTCGGCGCGGCAAGCAGGAGGCCGTGGTGCTCGATATCAATGAGTACGAGCGCCTGCGCCATATCGCGGAGCAGGCCGAGGAGGTCTGGCTTAACAAGCTGGCCGACGAAGCCGAGTCCGAGGGAACGGAAGGGTCCGTCTCGCTCGAGGAGATGGCCGCCATCCTCCGGACTCACCGGGGGTGAACCCCGATGGGATACGTGACGCGGTTCACCCCGCACGCCCAGCGGGACATGCTCAAGATCCCCCGCGCTGAGGCTGTTCGGATCCTTCATCGCCTCGCGGAACTGCGGAAGGCGATGGATGTCGGAGACACGTCCGCCTTCGACATCGCAGCTTTTCAAGGCCACAACTCCCGGTGGCGGCTTCGAGTCGGGGACTACCGCGTCGTCTACACGATCGAGGAGGGCGAACTGATCGTGTGGGTTCTGGCCGCCGGCAATCGCTGCGACGTTTACCGCGGCCTTTGAGCGCCCTGCTGGGGACAAGGTTTCCAATTAGCGACGGGGTCATCGTCGGAAGCCGACGTCGGTCCAGATCGGGTCGCTGAGGCCGAAGGCGCCCCAGTTGGCGAGGGAGGCGCGGACCGGGACGACCTGCGGGCGCTGGTACAGCGGGAGCGAGTGGACCTCGTCCCAGATCATCCGGTCCGCCTCGTTCGCCGCACGCTGGGCCCGGAGGGGGTCGAGTTCGCCGACGGCCTGAGCCAGTTTCCGGTCCAGGCGTGCGGAGCCGACGCGGGCGAGGTTCTGCTGGACGGCGCCGCCTCGCGGCCGGGCGTACACCGACTCCAGGTTCGAGATCGGGAACGGCGTGCCGTGCCAGGTGAACGGGGCGACGTCGTACGCGCCGGGCACCAGGTACCGGTCGAAGAAGGCACCGTCGGGCACTGGGCGGAGCACCAGCCGGACGCCGAACCGGCCCAGCATCGCCTGGATCAGTTCGCCGCTCTGCCGGCTCGCCGTCGCGCTCTCCGGGAAGACGTAGCGCAGGGTCAGCGTCCGGCCGTTCCTCCGTCGCACTCCCCCGGCCGGCGTCCAGCCCGCCCGGTCGAGCAGCCGCTGAGCCTCGGCGGGGTCGTAGGCACCCACCCGTCCGGCGTTGTCCTGGTAACCCTGCTGGGTGTTGACGTACACGTGGTCGTTCATGACGTCCGCCCGCCCGGGAAGGCCGCGCAGGGCCGCGCGGGCGAGGGTCGGGCGGTCGATGGCCATGGCGACGGCCCGGCGCACGTCCGGATCCGAGAGGACCGGACCGGTGCCGTTGAAGGTTAGCTGGGTGAAGTCCGGTCCGGCGGCCCGGCGGACCGACAACCCGGCGGCCCCCATGACGCGCCCGTACGCGGCGGCGTCCATCCCGGCGTCGAAGCCGTCGATCTCGCCGCCCAGCAGGGCACCGGGCATGGCGTCGCGGGCGAGGTACCGGAAGAGGATCCGGTCGAGCTTCGCCCGGGCGCCCCACCAGGCCGGATCGCGGACGACCGAGACGGTCTGCGCGGTCCGGTCGATCTGTTCCGGCCGGAAGGGACCGGCGGTCACCGGGAGCCGGTTCAGCCATGCGTGGTCCCAGCGGTCCGGCGTGCTGATCGTCTTCGCCGGGTAGAGGGGACTGAACAGTTCGGGCCACTCACCGAACGGCCGGGCGAAGGTCACGACGACCTGCCGGTCGCCATCGCCGCGTTCAACGCTCCGGATCCGGTCGTATCCGGTGGACGTGGCGATGGCGAACGCGCGGTTTCGGCCGCGCGTCGCTCGCCACAGCGCCTGGAAGTCGCGGTAGTCGATCGGCGTGCCGTCGGACCAGCGGGCTTTCGGGTTCAGGTCGTACACGATCACCTGGTGCGGTTTGGTACGGCTGATCCTGACGCCGGCGAGGTAGTCCGGATCCGGGTGGACCGAGCCGGACGCGCCGGCGCGGAACAGCCACGGCAGCGTCGTACGCAGGACCGTGACGGCGTCGAGGTTCGGCCCGCCGAGGTGCCAGTAGTTCCACTGGGTGCGGAACTCCCCGGCCGCCAGCCGGAGGGTGCCGCCCTCACGTACGGCGGCACGGGGTGCCGGACCGATGTCGTACGGCGCGAGCCCGGGCGGTCCGCCGGGATGGGCCTTGCCGCAACCGCCGAGAGCGATCAGGAGGGACGTGCTCGCCGCGAGTCGTACAAGGATCATCCGCGCTCCCGATGCGAGGGGGGATCCAGCAGACCCGCGCCGGCAAGGTCCACTGCGAGGAGGATGAGGATCAGGAGGATCACCGGCGGAAGGAACAGCCACGGGAACACGGTCGCGGCCGGGGCGCCGTCGGCGATGAGCGTGCCGAGGGAGACGTCCGGCGGGCGGACGCCGAAGCCGAAGTAGGACAGGCTCGACTCCCCGACGATCGCCGCACCCGTGTTCAGCGTGGCGTCGGCGAGCAGGAGCGACGTCAGGTTGGGCAGGACGTGCCGGCAGACGATCGTGCGGGCCGGTGCGCCCAGCTGGCGTGCGGCCAGGACGTACCCCTCGTCGCGGAGCGAACGGGTCGCGCTCCGGACCGCCCGTGCGGTGATCACCCATAGCAGACCGGTGAGCAGCAGGGCCGTCCCGGCCTGGCCGGTGACCGCCCGCGACACCACCGCGGCGATCAGGAAGGGCGGGAACACCAGCAGCAGGTCGGTGACCCACAGCAGGACGCGGTCGGCCCATCCGCCGACGTATCCGGCCACGGTGCCGGTCACCGCGGCCAGGCCGGTGGCGCCGGACGCGACGAGCAGGCCGATGACCAAGGACCGGCGCAGGGCGCGCAGCGCGACCGCGTACATGTCACGGCCGGTCGGTGTCGTGCCGAACCAGTGCTCCCCCGAGGGAGGTTCGCCGAACGCGGTGACGTCGACTCCGGTCCAGCGCCACCGGACGAGGTAGGGCCCGGCACCCGCGACCATCCCGAGCAGGGCGAGGAGGGTGAAGCCCGCCAGGGGCCGTCCGTGTCTCCTCACGTCCGGGTCCGTGGATCGAGTGCGGCGACGGCGAGGTCGGACAGCAGACCGGCGCACACCACGACGACGGCCGCGAAGCAGCAGTAGGCGGCGACCGCGTTGACGTCGCCCCGATGGATTGAATCGATCAGCCACTCGCCCATGCCGTGAAAGGCGAAGACCTTCTCCGTGCACGCGGCTCCGGCGAGGAGGGTCGCGCACCCGTACGCCGACAGCGGGACCACCGGGACGACCGCGACGCGCAACGCGTGCCGGATCAGGGCCCGGCGGCGCGGCACTCCCCGGGCGACCGCGGCCCGTAGGAAGGAGGTTCGCGCGGTGTCCCGCAGGGTGCCGCGGAGGTACCGGGTGGTGATCGCCGCCCGGCCGAGCGCGATCGTGAAGGTGGGGAGCATCAGGTGCCGGCCGCGCTCGGCGAGCCGGTACAGGGAACCCCGAGCCTCCCCGGGCGTGTACTCCCCCGTCCAGACGAAGATCCTCATCCCGGTCCGGGTGTTGACCCACTGCGCCGCGATCTGGGCGACGGTGGCCAGGACGACGACGGGGATCGCGAGGACGGTGAATCCGCCGACCGCGATGAGGCGGTCGAGGACCACGTGTCCGCCCGTCGCGCCGACGACGCCCAACCCGGCTCCGACGACATTGCCCAGCAGGACCCCCGCCAGCAGGAGGCGCAGGCTCACGCCGATCCGTCGGCCCATCTCCGCTCTCGCCGGAGTGTCGTCCAGAGTCCTGCCGAAGTCGCCGTGTGCCACGCCGGCCGCCCAGGTGAGGTAGCGGACGAGCAGCGGGCCGTGAGCGTTCAGCTCGCCGAGGCGTGTTTCGATGACGGCACGCGGCGGTCGGGGGTTCCGTGCCTCCAGCTCCGCGCGGGGATCGAGTGTCGCGGCCGCGAGGAGGTAGGCGAGACTGACCGCGGCTGCGAGGACGAGCACCTGGCCGATCAGCCCGCGGAACAGGACGCCCGCCATACACCTCTCCTTCGCGCGCCGAGACGAGCCGACCACGGAACGTTATCGGCTCATCACCGGTCGCACAGGAGATCCGCGAGATGTCCGCTATAGCGGATCGAGGGGGATTCGGCTTGGAGCGGCGGGGCGGTCGCCCGGCCCCGCCGCCGCCTCAGCTCCTACGGTCGGCGGTCCCGCGCGCGGTCACGCACGCCACCTCGACACAGTTGCCACCGTTGCCGCTGCTGTGAGCGGACTTGCGCCAGGTCGCGACCTCGACGCGCGCGCCGCCGTTGCCGCTGCTCCGGGTGGACTTTCGCCAGCTCATTTCCATCGCTCGGCCACTTCCTTGATGAGGTTGAGAGATGCCTGACGCGGGAGCGCCTCGGCGCGAAGCGAATCCCACATCCGTTTCACGATCGCCAGGTCACCCGCGCTCTCCGCGACCTGGCCGTACAGGGCGGTATCCAGGTAGACGAACTCGTCGCCGTCCATCGTCGCGATGACGAACGGGCCGGCCAGGCCGGCGTACGCACCGACGTCCTTGGGGATCACCTGCACGACGATGTCCGAGCATGACTCGCACAGCTCGACGAGGTGCATGAGCTGCCCGCGCATCACCTGCGGCCCGCCGATGGCCCGGTGGAGGACGCCCTCGTCCACCACCGCGACGAACATCGGCGGATCGTCACGGGTCAGGATCTGCTGCCGCTCGATGCGGGTCCGCACCTGCGCGTCGATGTCCTGCGAGGCCGGCTGGCCGCTCTTCTCGAACACCGCACGGGCGTAGTCCGGGGTCTGCAGCAGCCCCGGGATGAGGAGCGCCTCGAACGAGTTCAACGCCGTCGCCTCTTCTTCGATGATTCGCCACCGATCGAGCCAGTCCGGGATCAGTTCCCGTTCGACCAGTTCCTTCAGCAGCCGCCGGAGCGCCCCGCCGGTTCCCAGGGCGTCATCGCAGCGCTTAACGAAATCCACTTTCGGCTTCCGCCGCGCGGTCTCCACCATCCCGACGGCGGACTCCGAGTAATTGATCGCCTGAGCCAGCTGGAGCTGGCTCAGCTTCCGATACTCACGCCATGACCGTAACTCAGCGGCGAAGTACTGCAGCCAGGTACGGTCGTCATTGAACCTCACAGCTCCCTCACAACCGCCTCACAGACCGGGCGCTCGCGCTCACGGTAACCGGGTCTTTGCTTCGAGATTACGTCGCCCCCGGTACATCTGGGAGGTGAATCGCGCACCGTCAGGAAGGCGTAAGAGATGCAATCTTCACCGTGTTCGAGCTGCATGCTCATCGCCGCCCTCCCGACGGCCGCCTGCCGCGCCCGGGCGTACACGCGGTGGGCGTTGCGGAGCTGGGACCTGGAGACGATGGTCGAGACCGCGGAACTCCTGGTCAGCGAGCTGGTGACGAACGCGGTCAAGGCCACGGCGGGCGTGACCTGCCGCATTCGCACGGACCGACGCGAAGCGGAGCCGTCGATCTATCTCTGCCTTTCGACATTCGCCGACAAGCTGCTGATCGAGGTATGGGACCGATGCGACGAGCCGCCCCAAAGACGCACCGCGTCGGACGACGACGAGAACGGGCGCGGGCTGGCTCTCGTTCAGGCCCTCTCAAAGGCCTGGGGATATGAAACGTTACACTCGGGTGGAAAAATCGTATGGTGTGAGTGCATGATTTTCGACTGAGGATCGGCGACCGGATTTCACAAAGGTGACCATAAGACGCCTTGTCGATAAATATCCGGCCTTAGTAAGCCGGACGCCACCCAGGAAAAAAGCACAGTGACCAGGGAGTGTCCGTGAAAGAAGCACTCCCCGGTCACGTAGTCCGCCTCAGTCGAGGAGGAAGGCGGCGACCTCGGCGCGCTGGTCGCGGGCCGGGCCGTCGAACGCGGCGAGCCACTGGGCGCGCTTGTAGTAGCGGTGCAGCACGTGCTCCCAGGTGAAGCCGATGCCGCCGTGTCCCTGGATGGCGTTCTCACAGGCGAAGACCGCCATCTCGCCCGCGTGGGCCTTGGCCGCGAGGCATGCCTGGCGCGCCATCGGGTCGTCCTCGGCCACGCACCACGCCGCCCAGTAGGCCAGCGAACGCGCCTCCTGCAGCCGTACGTACACGTCGGACGCCTTGTGCGACACGGCCTGGTAGACGCCGATCGGCTTGCCGAACTGCTTGCGCTCCTTGGCATAGGCGACCAGCAGGTCCAGCGCGCGCTGGGCGACGCCGACCGACTCCAGGGCCACCGCGGCGTAGGCGCGGTCGCGGATCCGGCCGAGCACATCGGCGGCCGCGTCCCCGGTGGCGAGTGGGCGGGCGGGGGCGCCGTCGAACCGGACGCTCGCCAGCCGCCGCGTACCGTCCAGTCCGCGGTGCGGCGTGACGGTGGCGTCCACGGCGTCCACGGCGTAGAGCCCGTCGGCGGCCGTCACGACGAACAGGTCGACGGCGGCGCCGTCCGGGACGAGGACCTTCTCGCCCGTGAGCCGCCCACCGGAGACCGTCGCGCCGGCCGGGTCCAGCAGTCCCTGGGGCACTCCCGGCTCCGCCCACGCCAGCGTGGCCGTCAGCCGGCCTTCTGTGACCCGCTTGGCCGTCTCGTCGTCGAGCGCCGGGGCGGCCAGCACGGCCGTCGAGAAGTAGGGTGCGGCGATCGGCCGGTAGCCGCTCTCCTCCAGGAGCACGGCCTGGTCGAGGAACGTCAGCTCGGCGTCGAGCCAGCCCATCTCGGCGAGCTTCGACCACACCTCGGCGTCGACGCCCGTCTCGGAGTCGGCGAGTTGCGCGATGCGGACGTCGTCGTAGCGGTCGGCGAGGAACTCACGGGCGAAGCCCCGCAGCTGCTCCTGCTCTTCGGAGAACGCGAAGTCCATGATCAACGTCCCTTCGGCAGGCCGAGGACGCGCTCGGCGATGATGTTGCGGAGGATCTCCGAGGTGCCCGCCTCGATCGTGTTGCCGCGGGACCGCAGCTGCTGGTACTGCCAGAACCCGTTCCACGGCGCGTCGTCGCCGGTGACCTGGGCGTGCAGGCCGAATACCGACTGGGCGAGCGAGGTGAGGCGCTGGTTGGCCTCGCTCCAGGCGAGCTTGACGCCCGACCCCTCCGGGCCGGGGATGCCGGTCTCCAGCAGCGTCGTCAGGGCCCGGTAGTTGGTGAAGCGCAGCGACTGCATCTCGATCCACTCGCGCGCGACGGCGTCGCGGATCAGCGGGTCGTCCGCGGGCCGCCGGCCGTCCGGTCCCGGCCGCCGTACGAGGTCGACCAGGCGGTTCACCATGCGCTCGAGCTCGGCGGACAGGGCGAAGCCCAGCGTGCCGCGCTCGTGCAGCAGGGTGGTCATGGCGACCTTCCAGCCGTCACCGGGCCGGCCGAGGATCGACTCGCGCGGCACCCGCACGTCGTCGAAGAAGATCTCGTTGAACTCCGGGTCGCCGGTGATCTGGTGCAGCGGGCGTACGGTGACGCCGGGCGCGTGCATGTCGACGATGAGGTACGACAGGCCGGCGTGCTTGGGCGCGTCAGGGTCGGTGCGGACGACGAGGATGCAGAAGTCGGCCTTGTGCGCGTAGGAGGACCAGACCTTCTGCCCGTTCACCACCCAGTGGTCGCCGTCGAGGACCGCGCTCGTACGGCCGGCGGCCAGGTCCGAGCCGGAGCCGGGCTCGGAGAAGCCCTGGCACCAGATCTCCTCGCCGGACAGCAGCGGCTTCAGGTAGCGCTGCTTCTGCTCGTCGGTGCCCCAGGCGATGATCGTCGGGCCCGCCATGTTCAGGCCGATGACGCCGGGGTGGCCGGGCGCGTCGGCGCGGGACAGCTCCTCCAGGTAGATCGCCTGGTACGTCGGGGTCAGCCCGCGCCCGCCGTACTGCTCCGGCCAGGTGAGCCCGACGTAGCCGGCGGAGTAGAGCCGCCCGCCCCACGCGCGCAGCGCGTCGAAGTCGCCGCGGCCCGCCTCGATCGCGCGTTGCGGCGCGTTCTCCTGGAGCCACGAGCGAAGCTCCGCGCGGAACGCGGCCTCCTCGGGTGTGTCGCGAAAGTCCACGCTGCCTCCTACATGCCGATCGCCCGGCAGTAGAGCCGGGTGAGCTGTTCGACGTCGCCGTCGTCGTGGGGGCGGCCGAGGACGTACCAGGTGTACGCCGTCCGGCCGATCATCGTCGCGAGCGCCACCGCGGCCGTACGCGGGTCGACGTCGCCCGGGACGAGCCCGGCCTCCTGCCACTCCCGGATGGCGCGCTCCTGACGGTCGTAGAAGACCCCCCACGCCCGCAGGTACGTGTCGCGCATCCCCGGCGAGAAGGTGGCGACCTGCTCGAACACCGCCATCAGCCGGGCGTTGTCCCGGTAGGCGCGCAGGTACGCACGGTTGGCGCGGGCAATGCGCGCCGCCGGGCCGTCCCCGTTCAGCGGCTCGGCCCGCATGACGGCGAGCAGACCGCCCAGCATCTCGTCGATCAGCTCGGCGAAGACCGCGTCCTTGTCGGCGAAGTGCGTGTAGAAGCTGCCGTACGCGACACCGGCCCGCTCACAGATCTCGCTGATCTTGGCGTCGAGGAAGCCGCGCTCCTCGAACAGCTCGCGAGCGGCGGTCAGCAGCGCGGCGCGGGTGCGCTCCGCGCGGGCCTGTCGCTTGACCGGGGTCATGCAGGGCATCGTAACCGAAACCGATTCGGTCATCGATGAGGGAAGGCGGCATCGGAGACCCTTATCGGCCGGCGATGGCGACTCGGCCCGCGATTTCGCCCCCCCGGGTCGCAGGCCCGCCCCGCGCCGCGGGTCCGCTCGCCATCGAGTCATCAATGGAACTGAAGAACGTGCGACCCTCCTGCCACTTCAATCGCGCCGTACGCTACTGTCTAGTTGAAACATCAACCTTCGATTTCCCGCCTCCGAGACGGCGGTGGTCGCGGGGTGGTGAAACGGGGGAGCGATGAACAGCCTGGCGACGCCGAACGCCGACTCTCGCCGGATGGCCTGAATGGCCCGGCGATCGCCGGTGTGGCGGCTCTGAGGCAGGCGGGCGGACTGCGCCATGCCGCGGTGCGCACCACCGCCGGTGCGGCCGATCCGAGCCGCGACTCGGCCGCCCGGCCGGTCACCTGGCAGAACGCACGGCAGGACACCTTCGCCCGCGTCGCCGTCCCCGTCGTCACCTTCTGACCCCGCCGGCTCCGGCTCGACTTTCAGGGGCCTTTCTCATGCAGCATGGCGATTCCTCACTGATCAGTGTCATCGGCGGTGGAGCGATCGGCGGCTACGTCACCGCGATGGCCCACGCAGCCGGTTGGGACGTGTCATTGTGCGTCCGTACTCCCATCGAGCGATTGCGGGTCGTTCTCGGCGGGAAGACGCTCGAAGTTCCGGTACGGATCGCGGTGCGCCCCCAAACGGCGCCCGCCCCCGCGGACTGGGTGCTGGTCACCACCAAGGCCCAGGACACCGCGAGCGTCGCGTACTGGCTCGACAGGCTCGTCGGCCCCCGTACCGTGGTCGCCCTTCTGCAGAACGGCATCGACCATGAGCAGCGCATCGCTCCCTTCCTGCCCGTCGGCACCGAGGTTCTGCCCGTGCTGCTGGATGTGATCGCCGAGCGGGTCTCCCCCGGGCATGTGATCCACCACCAGGGACACCGGCTCTCGGTGCCGGCGACGTCCCCCGCCGCCATGCGTTTCACCCGGCTGTGGAGCGGCACCCCCGTGGAGGTCATGCGCGAACACGACTTCACCACGGCCGCCTGGCGGAAGCTCTTCATCAACATCGTCGCCAATCCGATCACGGCGCTTCTGCGGCAACGGCTCGGTGTCCTTCACCGGCCCGGAATGGTCCCCCTGGCCGAGGCGATCCTGCGTGAGGCCGTGGCCGTCGGCCGTGCCGAGGGCGCACGGGTGGGGGAAGAAGACGTCCGCCGAACCATCGAGCGGTACACCGCCGCTCCGCCCGACGGCGGCACGTCGATGCTGTACGACCGGCTGGCCGAACGTCCGATGGAGCATGAGCACATCACCGGCGCGATCGTGCGGGCCGGCGAACGGCACGGCATCCCCACTCCCCTCAACACCATGCTGCTCACGCTCCTGCGCGCGATCGACCGCGAACGCGACAGCGACCTCATCGCCTCCTGAGCCCGGCCGGACAATCCGGCTCGGGCCGGTTCGGACACATCGGCTCCGCCGACGTGGACCGGCGGCTCCGGGATGGAACCGCCATCCGCGTGGACGAGACAAAAATCCGCACGGTAAGCCGATGGCGAGCCTGCACGGTGAGTTGATCGTGCGGACCCGTCACCCGATGCCGGCGAGCAGTTCGGGACGGATCTCGCCCTCGGCGACGAAGACGGCGGGACCGCTCAGGAAACTGGTCGCGCCGTCGAGCGTCACGGTGACCACGCCGCCGGGCACGGCGATCTCCCAGGCACCGGTCTCGCGGCCCTCGGCGTGGGCGGCGGCCACGGCCGTCGCCACCGCGCCGGTGCCGCAGGAACGGGTTTCGCCGGAGCCGCGCTCGTACACCCGCATCTCGACCCGGCCCACGCCGACGGGCCGGTACAGCTCGACGTTGACACCGGCGGGGAAGACGGCGGCCTCGACGTCGGGGGCACGCGTCAGGTCGAGGCCGGCGACCGGCTCGTCGATCACGCAGGCCAGGTGCGGATTGCCGATGGAGACGCGCAGGCCGACGTACGACCGCCCGGACAGCACCGCTCGGCCCTCCCCGAGGATCCGCGGGGCGCCCATCTCCACGGTCACGTCGCCGGTCGGGCCCAGGCTCGCCGTGCGCACGCCCGCCCTCGTGCCGATCGGGAGGTCGCCCGGGGCGGCCAGGCCGGCGTCGACGAGGTAGCGGGCGAAGACCCGGACGCCGTTGCCGCACATCTCGGCGACGCTGCCGTCGGCGTTGCGGTAGTCCATGAACCACTCGGCGCCGAGGTCGTCGCGGCCGATGACCTTGGAGCGCACGACGCGCAGCACGCCGTCGGCGCCGATCCCGGCCCGCCGGTCACACAGGGCGGCGACGAGGGACGGCGTCAGGTCGAGCGAGCCATCGGGGTCCGGCACGATCACGAAGTCGTTCTCCGTGCCGTGCCCCTTCACGAAGCGCATGATCCGATCCTATCCAGCGCGACCTGCGGGGACGCGTCGTAGGGGATCCAGCGCACGCGGGGGTCGCGGCGGAACCACGACTCCTGGCGCCGGGCGAACCGCCGGGTGGCCCGGATCGTCTCCTGCTTGGCCGCTTCCTCGGTCCACTCTCCTGCCAGGAACCGCAGCACCTGGGCGTAGCCGAGCGCACGGCTCGCGGTGAGACCGTCGCGCAGCCCGTACGGCTCCAGGCGGCGCACCTCATCGACGAATCCGGCCTTCCACATGCGCTCGACGCGTACGGCGATGCGCTCGTCGAGCTCAGGGCGCGGCACGGTCAGGCCCAACTGGACCGCGTCGCCCCGGTCGGCGTAGGACGGCATCGAGGCGGTGAAGGGCCGCCCGGTCATCTCGATCACTTCGAGGGCCCGGACGATCCGGCGGCCGTTACTGGGCAGGATCGACGCGGCGGCGGCCGGGTCGAGCCCGGCGAGCCGGGCGTGCAGCGCGGCGGAGCCGTGCTCGGCCAGCTCGCCCTCCAGCCGCGCCCGCACCCCTGGGTCGGTCCCCGGGAACTCCAGGTCGTCCAGGACCGCCCGGACGTACAGGCCCGAGCCCCCGACGAGCAGCGGGAGCCGCCCGCGCCCGCGGATCTCCGCGACGGTCCGGCGCGCGAGCTCCTGGTAGTCCGCGACGCTCGCGGTCCGGGTGACGTCCCACACGTCGAGCAGGTGGTGCGGCACACCGCGCCACTCCGGCTCGGCGAGCTTGGCGGTCCCGATGTCCATGCCGCGGTACAGCTGCATCGAGTCCGCGTTGACGACCTCGCCGCCGAGCCGCACGGCGAGTTCCACCGCGAGGTCGGACTTCCCCGCGGCGGTCGGTCCCACGACGGCGATCACCTTCGTCTCCCCCACGGGCTTAATTCTGCCGTTCGCGCGGGTATGGGTCGCCCAGGGGCGCCGACGCCCGGCGCCCCCATGACGCTTATAGGGAGCTCAGATGTCCTTGATGGACAAGGTGAAGAACCTTCTCGGCCAGCACGGTGACAAGGTCGACCAGGCGATCGAGAAGGCCGGCGACATGGCCGATCGGAAGACCGGCGGGAAGTACTCCAGTCAGATCGACACCGCCCAGGAGCAGGCCCGGCGGTTCGTCGAACGCTCCGGTGAGCAGCCCAGGCCCGAGCATCCTGGCGGCGGCTCCGATCCCATGGGCGGCCGCCCGTCATAGCCCGCGGCGCACCCAGCTCGCGACGAGATACCCGACGCCGTACGGGGCGGCGTCAGCCAGCAGTTCTGCGTCGAAGGGCGCCTCGCCCGCCGCTCCAGCCAGCACCTGCCACGGCGCGCGACCGGCCGCCCGCAGGTCGGCGGCGAGTGCGGGGTCGAGACCGGCCAGCGCGGCGCGGTCCGCTCCGGCCAGCGCGGTCGCCACCGCCGCGTCGAACCCGGCGGCTCGCGCGTCGAAGTAGCCGGGGGCGGTCTGGCTGCGGCACGCCGATCCGTCGCCCATCACCAGCAGCGCGACCGTACGCGCCGGATCCGCCAGGTCGGCGCCGAGCCGCAGGCAGTCCTCCGGGGAGGCGTCCTCGGCCACGCTCCGGAAGACAGCCGGCCGGTCGCCGATGAGCCACCGGCCGATGGTCAGCGACAGGGGCAGCACGGGCTCGCCCGGTCCGATCGTCAGGTCGACGCCGTACGGCCGCAGACTGCCCGCCGCGCCGGTCCCGTAGTCGTGGGTGCGCGGGCCGGAGCCGACCACGATCAGCAGGTCGGCGGAGCGCAGCCGGTCCACGGCCGCCTCACATGCCGCCCGCAGCCCGTCGAGCTCGGGCGCCGCACCGCCGGCGACCTCCGGCACGAGGAGGGGCGGATGCGGGCACACCGCCGCGGAGATCAGCACGCCGTCGCCCCGG
The DNA here is from genome assembly GCA_045806665.1 of Actinoallomurus sp. GTDB lineage: Bacteria > Actinomycetota > Actinomycetes > Streptosporangiales > Streptosporangiaceae > Actinoallomurus. Next base: position 863 of record JBJMIW010000100.1, on the reverse strand, counting down.
ACGGCGCGGTCACGGGCAGGAGGAGACCGGCGGCGGCGTCGCGGGCCGGCCGATGCCCGGCATGCCCAGCGAGACGCCCTTCGGCGCGGTCGTCCGCCGCTCCCAGGCGTCGCCCGCCCGGGTGCGCCGGAGGGCGCGGACCGGTCCGTCCGCGACCAGGTGGTGCGGGGCCGCGTAGGTGACCTCGACGGTGACCATGTCGCCCGGCCGGGGGACCTCGGTGTCCCCCTCGCCGAGGCCGAAGTGGACGAGCCGGTTGTCCGGCGCCCGCCCGGACATGCGGTGCGTGCGCTGGTCCTTGCGGCCCTCGCCCTCGGCCACGAGCACCTCGAGGGTGCGGCCGAGCTGCTTCTTGTTCTCCGCCCAGGAGATCTCCTCCTGCAGGGCGATCAGGCGTTCGTAGCGCTCCTGCACGACCTCCTTGGGCACCTGGCCGTCCATGTCGGCGGCGGGCGTGCCGGGCCGCTTGGAGTACTGGAAGGTGAACGCGCTGGAGAACCGCGCCTGGCGCACGACGTGCAGCGTCTGCTCGAAGTCCTCCTCGGTCTCCCCCGGGAAGCCGACGATGATGTCCGTGGTGATCGCGGCGTCCGGGATCGCGGCGCGGACCCGATCGATGATCCCGAGGTAGCGCTCCTGGCGGTACGACCGCCGCATCGCCTTGAGCACCCGGTCGGACCCGGACTGCAGCGGCATGTGCAGCGACGGCATGACGTTCGGCGTCTCGGCCATCGCGGCGATGACGTCGTCGGTGAAGTCACGCGGATGCGGCGAGGTGAACCGGACCCGCTCCAGGCCGTCGATCTCCCCGCAGGACCGCAGCAGCTTGGCGAACGCACCCCGGTCCCCACCTGCTGCTCCTT